>PNNR01000030.1 GCA_013824375.1 Clostridiales bacterium | reverse complement strand
GCGGATCGTGTACGCCGCGCAATCGACGACGGCGAACACATCTGCGTTTTCGGTGATTACGACGCGGACGGTGTGTGTTCAACCGCGATGCTCGTCCAGCGGCTGCGCAAGATGGGCGCAAGCGTGGAGTATTATATTCCGCACCGCCACACCGAAGGCTACGGCATGTCGGCGGACGCGGTGCGCACGCTACACGGCCACGGCGTAGGATTGATCGTCACGGTCGACAATGGCGTTTCCGCGTTTGATGAGATCGCGCTTGCGAGTGCGCTCGGCATCGACGTCGTCGTCACCGACCACCATAGCGTAGGCAAATCGATTCCGGAATGCGTCGCGGTCGTTGCGGCATCGCGAAAGGATTCGACCTACCCGAACCGCTATCTTTGCGGCACGGGTGTTGCACTCAAACTGATTCAGGCGCTCAACGACGGCGCATACACACCGGAGGAGCTTGCGCTCGCGGCGGTTGCGACCATCGCGGACGTAGTTCCGTTGACGGGCGAGAATCGTGCGATTGCGGCATGCGGATTACGGCACATTCAGTCGCTGACTGGGCTCTCCGCGCTGCTGCGTGCGGCGGGGTTTAACCAGTCCCGCGTGGACGAGATGACGGTTTCTTTCATGATTGCGCCCCGGCTCAACGCGGCTGGCAGAATGGCGACCGCGCTAGAAGCGGTGCATCTGCTGTTGGGCGAAGAGATCGCACACGCTGATGAGATCGCGGTCACACTGAACGACTATAACCAGCGCAGACGCGACACAGAGAATGAGATTTTGGTAGAAGCGGAGCGGCAGATTCAGTCCCGCGGACAGATCGGCAGAGTGATTCTCCTCGTGCATGAGAGCTGGAATGCGGGGGTCATCGGCATCGTCGCTTCCCGGCTCTGCGAAAAATATCATCGTCCGGTAATCCTGTTTGCGGATCAAAACGGCGTGTTGACCGGTTCCGGCAGGAGCATCGCGGGCGTCGATCTGTTTGAGAACCTCAGCGTGTTCTCGCATATGTTCGTCCGCTTCGGCGGTCACGCGCGGGCAGCCGGCGTTACGATCACAAATGAGAAGTACGAGGCTTTCCGTGAGGCGTTTGAGAGACACATTGAGGAAAGCTATCGTCCGGAAGATTTTTATCCGTCGTTCCAGTACGACGAAACGGTCAAGTTCGGCGAACTGACTGCAACACGCGTCAAGGAACTCCGTCAGCTCGCGCCTTACGGCGAGGGTAATCCGGAGCCCGTGTTCCGTTTCAACGGCGTTCGGTTCGCGTCGCTTCGCACCATCGGCAAGGACGACAAGCACTTTTGCGCGAGCGCGGTACAGGCGGATCAGGTGATGCGCGTGGTGGCGTTCAATAAGAGTGATCTGCTTGAGCCGCTTAACACGGCGGCGGACTGGGACCTGCTCGGAAAGCCCACGATCAACGAATACCGCGGCAGCGAGAGCGTGGAACTGTTTTGGATCTGTGCAAACGCGTCGGAAGAAAAAGTTGCGTTTTTTAATGCTTTTTTCACGCAAAGACTGTATAATGGAGACTGTTCGGATGGTAAACTAACCGAATGGTATTGTTCACATGGTACTCATTTTCAGATTGAACTGGATGATGTTGCGATGCGGAAACATTACCGCAGGTTGCAGAACACATTGAACGAAGGACCTGTCCCGTTGCTTTCGCTGATTCGCGCGTTGCAAAGCGAAGAGCTGCTTGCACTGTGCGTATTCACGCAGCTTTCGTTCTTTGCATACGATCAGGAAACGGTTTTAATTTCACAAAATAGCGGCTGCACGCCGCGTACTCTGGGAGAAAGCCCGCTCTATCGAATATTAAACGATCGACAGGAGGCATAACATGGATCTGAAAGAAAAGATTCGCAGCATTCCGGATTTCCCGATTAAGGGCGTCTTGTTCCGCGATATCACCACGCTACTTAAGGATAAAGAAGGCTATCACGAATTGATTTCAACCATCGCAGACTCTCTGCGCGACCGCCAGGTCGATCTTGTGATCGGACCCGAAGCACGTGGATTCGTTATCGGCGCGGCGTTGGCTTATGCGCTTGGCGCGGGCTTTGTTCTCGCGCGCAAACCCGGCAAGCTGCCCTGTGAAACCATGCGCTATGAGTATGGCCTTGAGTACGGTACAGACGTTTTGGAGATTCACAAGGACTCTATTCAGCCTGGTCAAAAGGTTGTTATTGTAGACGATCTGCTCGCGACCGGTGGCACCGCACTTGCGACCGTGAAGCTCGTTGAGCAGGCGGGCGGAGAAGTGGTAGGACTCCGATTTGCCATAGAGTTATCGTCCGAGTTCGACGGGCGCACCCCGCTCGCCGGGTACGATGTGCTGTCTGTGCTGCAATACTAAGAAACAACAGGTGCTCAGAAGATCAACGGGTTGACCGTTGATTTTTTCTACTCGCATTCGAGGAGACTGTTTGAGAAAATGTTAGGATTGCGAAGAAGTTTCGAATTTTAGCCAGTTGCAGTTGACTTGCGATGGGAAAAGGCGTTATTCTAATAGCTAATTTCCCATGTAATTGTATGTCCCGTTGATCACTATTTTAAACGGGAGGAGGTGTGTTTTTATGGATATGCAGGAACTGGTTTTTGAATTTTCCAAGAAATATTCTCCGGAACAGACGGAGGTTTTTCGTCATGCCGTCGATTTTGCATATCAAACACACTCATCCCAGCTGAGAGAATCCGGTGAGCCGTATATCGTGCACCCGCTTGAGGTTTCGCGCATCGTCATGGATATGGGCATGGACGCTTCCAGCGTCATCGCCGCCGTGCTGCACGACGTCGTAGAGGACGGGGATAACATCACCGTTGCAGATATCGAGGAAAAATTTGGCGCGGAAGTTGCCAAACTCGTCGATGGCGTTACCAAGCTGACCAAGAGTGGACAGCAGACGTATATCACTAAAAAACAGGAGCAATCGGAGAATCTCCGTAAGCTCTTTCTTGCGATTGCGGCGGATGTACGTGTCGTCATCATCAAACTCGCCGACCGCCTGCACAACATGCGAACTTTGGCCTATTGTAACCCTTACAAACGCATGCGAAAGGCAAAGGAAACTCTGGAGGTCTACGCTCCCCTCGCGCACCGCTTCGGTATGGGTGCTATCAAGGGCGAGTTGGAAGACCTCTCTTTTATGTATCTAATGCCGGAAGAATACGCGGACATCAGCCGCCAATTCCGCGAAAAACAGGCAGAGCGGCAAGAGACGTTGGACAAAGCAAAGACCGTCATCAAAGAAGAACTTATGACGGCTGGTATCGACGCTAATATCAGCGGAAGACCAAAGCATCTCTATAGCGTTTACCGCAAGATGCAGCGTCAGAATAGCAGCATCGCAGAAATCTACGATCTGATCGCAATCCGTGTCATAGTGGAGTCCGTCAACGACTGCTACGCGGCTCTTGGTGTTATCCATGCAGGGTGGAAACCGCTTCCGGGTCGATTCAAAGATTATATCGCAACACCGAAACCGAACATGTACCGCTCGCTGCATACGACGTTGCTCGCGCCAAACGGTATTCCGTTCGAAGTACAGATTCGTACCAAGGACATGCACAAGACGGCCGAATACGGCATCGCGGCACACTGGATGTATAAGGAAGGGCGCAATGTGCAGAGCCTGCTGGATCGCAAGACCAGCTGGCTTCGTCAAGTCATCGAGGCTCGTGACACCACCGAAGATAGCCAGGAATTCGTTGAGAGTATCATGAAGGATTTTCTCGGCGAATATGTTTTCGTGCTCACGCCGAAGGGAGAGATCATCGACCTCCCGCTCGGTTCAACGCCGTTGGACTTTGCCTATCGCATTCACACGAACATCGGGCATCACACGCAGGGCGCACGCATCAACGGCGCGCTCGTGCGGCTAGACTGCAAGCTCAAAACCAACGACGTGGTCGAGATCATTACCTCCAACAACCAGGCGGGGCCGAGCCTCGATTGGCTCAAGATCGTCAAAACGCAGGCGGCACGCAATAAGATTCGCCAGTGGTTCAAAAAAGAGAACCGCGATGGCAACGTCGCGCGCGGCAGAGAAATGCTGGAAGATTCCGCGAAGCGGCAAAATCTTGTCATCAGTGACCTGACCAAGCCGGAGTTTGTCAACCCGTTGATCGAGCGGCTGAACGTCAGCAGTATTGACGATATCTACGCGGCGATCGGATATGGTGGTATGTCGGCAAGCCAGGTGCTGCACAAGCTGCTGGAGATGAAGAAAAAGGACGACAAGGCCGCGGAGATCGCGGAGAAGATTCGTCACGGAGACTCGGACGATTCCTCCAAGGCCACGCACGTACCTGTCAACGGCATAATCGTCAAAGGAGATCCCGGTATGGCGGTGCGCTTCGGCAACTGCTGCAACCCGCTGCCCGGCGATCCGATCATCGGCTATATCACGCGCGGCAGAGGCGTGTCCGTACACCGCGCAAACTGCCCGAACGTTACGAACCTGCAAAGCGATCTAGAGCGCATCATCGAGGTCGAGTGGGCGATCAACACAAAGAGCGCGTTCAACGCGTCGTTGCAGATTGAGGGCGATAACAAGCCCGGAACGCTCTCACAGATTTCGCAACAAATTTCGAGTCTGAACGTGAGTATCCAGTCCATCAGCGGCAAACCGGTGGCGGATGACCGTTATATCATCGAAATGACGTTTGAGGTATCGAACACGGAACAGCTCAACGTCATCATCCGTAATCTGAAAAAACTTAAGTGCGTCAGCGACGTATATCGAATGAACCGATAACAGGAGAATCCAATCGCCATGAGAGCAGTAATCCAGCGCACCACAGGCGCGTCCGTTGAAGTAGAACAAAAGATCGTCGGCGAGATCGGGCGTGGTCTCGTTGTATTTTTGGGTATAGAAGAAGGCGACTCGTCCGCAGACTTACAATATATCTGCGATAAGATCGTCGGCATACGCGTTTTTGACGACGAGAACGAGATTCCGAACCTTTCGGTACAGGATATCGGTGGAAGCATATTGCTTATTTCGCAATTTACGCTCTGTGCTGATGCGCGAAAAGGTAAGCGACCGAGCTATATCAAGGCCGCGCGACCGGAACAGGCGATCCCGCTTTACGAAGCAGTGATTGCGAAAATTTCCGAGAGTGTGCCCGTGCAATGCGGCTTGTTCCAAGCGAATATGCAGGTGCGTCTTGTCAACGACGGCCCGCATACGGTATTGTTGGATTCGAAAAAGCTATTCTAGTAACGACGTATTGCTCTGTCTCGGAAAGGCGAAGAAATGTATTTTAAAACCATCAACAGCGGTTCGCTGGAAGAACATATCTATCTGCTCGGCGCGGATGACACCAACGACACGATTGTCATCGACCCCGGCGAAGCGCAGCCCTCACTGGATGCGCTGAAGCGGGACGGACGCAATTGCGTCGCGGTGCTGCTCACGCACGGACACTTCGACCACATCGGCGGCGTGCGCGCGCTGAAGGAAGCCTTCAACGCGCAGGTCTATATCCACGAGGCGGACGCATCCATGCTCCAGAGCAACCGCATGAGCCTCGCGGTGCTCACGGGAAATCTCGCGAAGCCTGTCGAGGCGGATGTGCTTCTGCGCGGCGGCGAAACCCTCGATCTCGCGGGATTGCAGCTCGACGTGATTCACACGCCGGGTCACACCAAGGGCGGCGTGTGCTATGCGCTCAAGAGTGATCGAAAGCTGTTTGTGGGCGACACGCTCTTTCTGGAAGGCTCGGGCCGGACGGATTTCCCCGGCGGCAGCGAGAAGGAACTGTATCACTCCATCGCGGACAAGCTCTTCCCGCTGGAAGGCGACTTTGACGTCTATTGCGGACATGAAGAAGACACGACGCTGGAGCACGAGCGAAAGAATAACCCCTTCGTTGAGATGGGCCGCAGACGCGGCTGGTAACAAGACATGATCGCAATCTCTACCAACCGAACCGAATACCGCAATGATATAGCCGAAGAGATTCGGCTGTTTCTCGGTTTGTCGGAGATTGTACTTTTGGAGGAGATCGATCCGACGACCGCTGAACTGATCTTTGATTTGCAGTTGGAGCAAGATGGTTTGCATTATTCGGCTTTTGCGAAAGTAAATGATCTTGAGCAAAAAGAAGATTTCGTTCTTGTTAAAAACGCATCAGCGTTAGAAAAGAAAAAGCTTGAGAAACGCGCGCTGAAACTCGCGTGCTATTACCTGCTGAAACGCATGTATCCGGATGTGGCGACTCCTTGGGGCTCGCTGACCGGCATTCGCCCGACAAAGCTTTTCCGCGAACTCACGCAGGAAGGCGGGGAACAGACCGCGCGCGAACAGTTCGTCGATCTGTTCGACGTTTCGCGTGAAAAGACCGATCTTGCCGCGCGCATCTGCGCCGTGCAGGAACCGTTCATCCGCTCCGTGCAGTCGAACGAGATCGACGTCTACGTCGGCATCCCGTTCTGCAGGACGAAATGCCTCTACTGCTCGTTTCCGAGCGAGGTGCTTGGCAAGCAGGATCGCCTGACGAACTATCTTTCCGTACTAAAGCGCGATATCGCGGCAGGTGTCGCGCTCGCGCGGGAACGCGGCTTTTCCATCCGCTCGTTCTACATGGGCGGCGGTACGCCGACGGTGCTCAGCGCAAGTCAGTTAGACGAACTGTTATCGTTCTTACGCGAGCAATACGGAAGTTTTGGCATCGAGGCGACGGTGGAGGCGGGAAGACCCGACACCATCGATCGCGAGAAACTGCTGGTGCTCAAGCAACACGGGATCGACCGCATCTCTATCAACCCGCAGACGATGAATGATGAGACGCTCAAGAGAGTCGGCAGGAGCCACACGCAGGACGACATCGTGCGCGTCTTCGACCTCGCGCGGGAGATCGGGTTTGCGTCGATCAACATGGATCTCATCGCTGGACTGCCCGGTGAAACGGCGGACGACATGCGTAGAAGCTGCAGTGCAATTGCGCGCCTGCGCCCCGACAATCTGACCGTGCATTCGCTTGCGATCAAGCGCTCGTCCTCGCTCAAAAAAGAGCTGGACGACCACGCGCTGGCGACAGCCGCGCAGGCAGAGGAGATGACGCGCATTGGCGCTAGTTGCGCGAATCAGATGGGCATGAACCCGTACTACATGTATCGCCAAAAGTACATGAGCGGCAATCTGGAAAACGTAGGCTATGCGCTGCCCGGAAAGGAATGCGTCTACAACATCGACATGATGGAGGAGACGGCGAGCATCCTCTCCCACGGCGCGGGAACGATGACCAAGCGCGTGTTTTGCGGACAGAACCGGATTGAGCGCTTACCAAGCCCGAAGGATGTGCCGACCTATCTGAACAAGCTCGACAAACTCATCGAGGACAAGGCGGCATTTTTCGCTTAATTCCTGCAAAAATCACGCGATAGGCGGCAGAAACGATTGACACCGGTTGCGCGCATCGTTATAATGGTCAAGACACAGGTGAAGAACGGGAGAGTAGTCTGCACGAGATCGCCGCAGAGAGTGAAACGCTTGGTGAAAGTTTCGCAAACGAGCGTCGGACGAACGGCACCCGCGAACCGCGCAGCCAAAAGGCAGCATGCCCAAAGCCGCGACGTATCTCCGGCGTTAACGGAAAATGAGCGGAAGAGACAGACAAAGAACAGCCGGTTTCTTCAATCAGGGTGGCACCGCGGGTTTCCCGTCCCTAGAGGATCGGAACCTGCTTTTTTTATACCGTTTTCTGGTATAATAGAAGTCAATACAGAGGTTTAGAGAGACACGGAGGTCGGTTATGGCAGCCTACAAGGCCCCGAAGGGTACGAAGGACGTACTCCCCGAGCAGAGTTATCAATGGCAGTTTTTAGAGTCGCGGATTCGGGAGATCGTCAAAAAATACGGTTTTCTGGAAACGCGCACGCCTGTGTTTGAGCATACGGAGCTTTTCCTGCGCGGCGTCGGCGAAACCACGGACATCGTGCAGAAAGAGATGTACACCTTCCTCGACAAAGGCGAACGTTCTGTCACCCTCAAGCCGGAAGGCACGGCGGGCGTCGTGCGTATGTTTGTGGAGAACAACCTTTTTGGCGACACGCAGCCGACGAAGATGTTTTACCTCTACAGCCCGACGTTTCGTTATGAGCGCCCGCAGGCGGGAAGACTCCGCGAACACCACCAGTTCGGCGTGGAGTTCTTCGGCGCAAGCAAGCCCAGCGCGGACGCGGAGTGCATCGCTGTGGCGACGGAGCTGCTCTCTAGCCTCGGCTGCGGCGGGCTGACCGTGCGCCTCAACAGCATCGGCGACCCTAACTGCCGCCCGCACTATCATGAAGCGTTGAAGACGTATCTGCACGGGCATTACGACGAGCTTTGCGAAACCTGCAAAGTGCGCCTTGAGACGAACCCGCTGCGCGTGCTGGACTGCAAGGTCGAGAGCTGCCAGAAGATTGCAAACGGCGCGCCGGTCATCGGCGACCATCTCTGCGATGACTGCCGCGATCACCAGTCTCAGCTGCTGCGGCTGCTCGACGGCATGGGCATCAACTATGTCATCGATCCGCGGCTGGTACGCGGGCTTGACTACTACACCAAGACCGTGTTTGAGATCACCTCGGAGAGCATCGGCTCCCAGAGCGCGGTCTGCGGCGGCGGACGCTATGACGGCCTGGTCGA
>PNNR01000034.1 GCA_013824375.1 Clostridiales bacterium | reverse complement strand
ACGCGTTCGCTTGCGGCTGCCGTGCGCTGGAGGTTGTTCATCGACTGCGCGATCTGCGACAGCGGCTGCGTAAAGAGCCGCACGTACATCATGAACGCGACGATGACGCCGAAGGTGATCGTGCCGTTGACCGCGAGCGCCGCGCCAACGACGCAGACCGCCACGTAGCCAAGGTTTCCGACGAAACCCATCACGGGCATCATTAGGCCGGAGAGGAACTGGGACTTCCACGCGCTCTGGTAAAGGGTCGTGTTGCTTTCTTCAAACACGCGGTTTGCCTCGCGGCTGCCGTTGTACACCTTGACGATGTTGTGCCCGGTGTAGACCTCTTCGATGTGGCCGTTGATCTTGCCGAGCTCCTTCTGCTGTTCGGAGAAATACTTCTGCGAGTGCTTCATGATCAACATCATCAGCACAAAGCCGATGAGGCTTGCGCCGATGGCCGTCATCGCGAGAATCCAGCTGTTGTAGAGCATCATCACGAGCGAACCAAGCAGCATCGTAACCGCGGTGATCAGCGCGCCGAGGCTCTGGCTCAGCGTCTGGCCGATGGCATCCACGTCGTTGGTCACATGGCTCAAGACATTGCCGTAGCTCGTGGAGTCAAAGTATTTCAGCGGCAGGCGGTTGACCTTTTGCGAGATATCAGAGCGCATGCGCTTGGAGATGCGCTGGGTGACCGTCGCCATGATCTGGCTCTGCAAGAGATTCAGCAGGAACGAAAACGCATACAGCGCGGAGAGTGCAAGCGCGATGGTCAAGATTGCGCTCATGTCGATTGCGCCCAGCACGGGTTTTCCGTTGACCAGGGAGGGCAGACCCTTCATGATCTCGTTGGTGAGGGTCTTGAGGCGGTCGGGGCCTGCGATCTGGAGGATGGTTCCACCCGCCGCTGCGATCAGCGCGATCAATATCGCTGCAAGGTATTTTTTACAGTAGGTGAGCAGTTTTTTCATCGTCGCCTGAAAGTCCTTGGGTTTTTCCACCGGCATGTTCAGGCTGTGCCTTTGCCCTGGGCCGCCCATGCCGCCGCGATTATCGGAAGGTTTCATTCCTGTATGTTCTCTGTTGTCGTTCATGCGGACAGTTCCTCCTCGCTGAGCTGAGACATGGCGATTTCCTGATAGACCTCGCATGTTTTCAGCAATTCTTTGTGTGTGCCCTTGCCCGCGATTGCGCCTTCGTTGAGCACGATAATCTGGTCGGCGTCGAGTATGGTGCCGATGCGCTGGGCGACGATCAGGCTCGTGATGCCCGCTGTTTCGCGCCGGAGCGCCGTTCTCAGCGCGCGGTCGGTCTTATAGTCCAGCGCGGAGAAGCTGTCGTCGAAGATGTAGATCTCCGGCTTTCTCGCGACCGCTCGCGCGACGGCGAGGCGCTGCTTCTGTCCGCCGGAAAGGTTGGAGCCTGCCTGCGCGATCTCCGCTTCATACTGCCCTTCCATCTGCTCGACGAAATCCGCGCCCTGCGCGATCTTCATGGCGGTTATCACTTCCTCGTCGGTGGCAGCGGCTTTGCCATTATCGCCGTAGCGGATGTTGCCTGCGACCGTGCCGCGGAACGTCACCGCTTTTTGCGGCACATAACCGATCTTATTGTGCAGCGCTTCCTGCGTGTAGTCCCTGACATTCACACCGTCCACCAGCACTTCTCCCGCGGTCGCGTCGTAAAAGCGGGGGATGAGGTTGACGAGCGTGGTCTTGCCGCTGCCTGTGGAGCCAATGAACGCGACGATCTCGCCGCGCCTGGCGGTGAAGCTGATGCCGCAGAGCACATCGTCAGCGGCGCCGGGATAGCGGAAGTTCACGTTGCGGAACTCGATCTCGCCCTCCTTGTCCGGCTCACCCTGCGTCTTTTTGCCATCGAGTATGGAAGGAGCGGTCTCCAGCACCTCGTTGATGCGCTTCGCGGAGACGGAGGCGCGCGGCCAGAGCACGAAGATCATCACGAGCATCATGAACGATAGGATGACCTGCATGGCATAGGCGGAAAACACCACCATGTTGGAAAACAGCGTCAGCCGATCCATGAGTCCCGCGTTGTTGATCAGCGTCGCGCCGATCCAGTAGATCGCGAGGTTGAGCCCGCTCATGAGCGTCGTGATGATCGGCATCATGAGCGCCATGCCGCGGTTGGTGAAGAGCTGTGTTTCCGTCAGCTCCGTATTGGCGCGCTCGAACTTCGCCTCCTGATACGATTCCGCGTTATAGGCGCGCACGACGCGAAGGCCGGTCAGGTTTTCGCGGGTGACGCGGGTGAGGTTGTCTGTCAGCGTCTGCATCTTGCGGAACTTCGGCAGCACGAGCACCATCATCACGGAGATGACCGCGAGCATGATCAGCACGGTAACGCCCGTCGCCATCGACCACTCAAGGCCTTTTCCGGCGATCTTCGTCACCGCCCAAATCACCATGATGGGCGCTTTGATGATCATCTGTAAGCCCATCGTGATCAGCATCTGCACCTGTGTGATGTCGTTGGTGGAGCGCGTGATCAGGCTGTCCGTGGAGAAGCGGTTGATCTCTTCCATCGAGAACGAATCCACCTTGGAGAATAGTTGGCTGCGCAGCCGTTGTGAGAACGAAGCGGCGATACGCGCGGCGAAAAAGCCCACGATGACCGCGGAGAATACGCTGCCCAGCGCGCAGAGCAGCATCTTGCCGCCCGCGAGCCAGATATCGGCGATCGCGCTGCCCGGGGTCTGCGTCAGCCGCGTGATTTCGGACATATAGTCCGGCAGCTTTAAATCGAGCCAGACTTGCGCGACGATGAACACGAGGCTGACCAGCGCCTGCAGCCACTCAGTTGCTTTGAGGCGTTTCAGTAAACGAAACATGAGAGACTCCTTCTATACATTACGTTCGAACACGATAGTTTTAGAAATAAGCCGAAGTACGCTTCACTTGATTGCATGATCATGCGGACAGCAATCTTCCGGCGGATGCTCGGCGATCTTTTTCAGAATGCGCAGCAATTCTGTTGCATCCTCCTCACCGAGGTTTTCCAGCATGCGAACCACAAAACCCATAATAGCCGCGGCGTGCTCGGCTTCTTTCGCGCGGCCGGTATCGGTCAGCTCGACGAGAATCCGTCTGCGGTCGCTCTCGTCGATGCGGCGGGTGATCAGACCCTTGGATTCCAGGCTGCCCAATGCGGCGGCGATCCGCGCGGTGCTGATGCCCATCTCGTTGCTGATGTCGCTGGGGATCACGCTCCCGCCATGGTTGGAAACAAAGGAGAGCACAAACTGCTCCCCGTGCAGGGAATCGTTGATTCGTTTTTCATTTTTATGTTTGCGCATTTGATGCAAAATCACCATATACTCGCGCGCAAGAGCCTGATAGTCCATCGCGTTCACCTCGGTTTCCAAATAGCTAACAGTGTTAATAATACACCCTGTTAGACAAAAGTCAAGCGGGCAATTGTGAACGAATACGGCGCGAATGATTCGGAAAACAGGTGCGATGATGATTGCCGAAAAAGAGTGAAAGAGTCGATATGAATGACAGAAATGAACATTGCACACGATGTGAAGAAAACATTTCGGTTGGGTAATCTTCTGGTACATAGAACGGTGATAGAAAAAACATTTAAAAACATGCAGCTTACTTACACTGTCGTCTTTACAAACGAACTTGCCTGTGCTAAAGTTTATTCTATTGGTACTACGAATAGGTAATACCAATAAAACACAGAAACACCCGCGAATTGGAGAGGTTAACAAACCAGGAGGGCGTGCATGAGCGAACCAATGCAGATTCAGTCCGTGCGAAGCAGGCTTTTACGCGAAATGAAAGAAGGCGCTTACCGTTACTCCGGAAAACTGCCACCAGAAGGCGTGCTCGCGGAGCGATTGAATATCAGCCGCACGCAGCTTAGGGACAGCCTCGCCCAACTCGAGCGCGAGGGGTTCATCAGCCGCCATCAGGGTGTCGGTACCGTGATCAACCGCCACGTACTCGCTGTGACCGTGCGCATGGATATGGAAATCGAGTTTATGGAGATGATCGAAGCTTCCGGTTATAAACCGGAATTGCTTAGCTCGACATACTCGCTTGTGCCCGCCGGCGAAACCGTTGCGCAGCATCTTGCCATCTCGCCTGCCGCTATGGTGCTCAAAGTCTGCCGCCTCATCGGCGCGGATGAAACCCCCGCGATCTATTGCGAGGACTATATCCCCACCGCGCTGATTAAGAAGAAAGAGTACACCGAACAGGATCTGCAGAAGCCGATCTTCTCGTTTTTGAAACAGTTTTGCGCGCTGGAGCCGCACATGGATCTCACGGAAGTGCGCCCCGCCGTCGCGGACGAAGCGCTAGCCGAGATATTTCGTGTGCCGGAGGGCACGCCGCTGCTCTACCTGGACGAGATCGATTACGACAAAGAAGGCATGCCCATGTTGTATTCGCCGCAGTATTACATCGGCGGTGTGATTCAACACACCATGCTGAGAATGAAGTTTTAATAAGCCTGAAACGCCATCAGGCTTATATTGCTTTTGAGTTTATCAATGTACCGGAGGACGATTTCATGAAAAAAGTAGCTGTAGTGATGGGGAGCGCTTCCGATTTGCCGCTGGCAAAAGACGCGTTGAAAACGCTTGCTGCATTTGAGATACCTGCCGTCGCGCGGGTGCTTTCCGCGCACCGCACACCGGACGAGGCAGCCGCGTTTGCCAAAGCTGCGGAGTCGGAGGGCTACGGTGCGATCATCGCGTTTGCCGGCAAGGCCGCGCACCTCGCGGGCGCGATGGCGGCGCATTCGCTGCTGCCCGTGATCGGCGTTCCGGTGAGCGGAAAAGACCTTGGCGGGCTTGACGCGCTTCTTTCCACCGCACAGATGCCAAAGGGCGTGCCGGTGGCTACGGTCGCGATCGACGGAGCCGCGAACGCCGCCCTGCTTGCCGTGCGCATCCTTGCGCTTTCGGACGAGGCGCTCGCCGTAAAACTTCGGGAATATGCGCAGAAGCTCGTGGAGCAGTCCGCCGAAGCGGACGCTGCGATGCAGAAGGAGTTGGAACAGCTTTGACCCTGACGGGCGCGGGCTGGAATAAGTTTGAAACAAACACGAACAAGACGAAGGAGATGACACAAACATGAAAAAGATGGAGCAGATCTACGAAGGCAAGGCGAAGAAAGTCTACGCGACCGACGATCCCAATATCGTCATCGTGGACTACAAAGACGACGCGACGGCGTTCAACGGCCTTAAAAAAGGCACCATCACCGGCAAAGGCGTGGTGAACAACAAGGTATCCAACCACTTTTTCCGTTTACTGGAAAGCCACGGCATTCCGACGCACTATGTCGAGCAGCTGTCGGATCGGGAAACAGCGGTGAAGCGCGTGCAGATTCTGCCCGTCGAAGTCATCGTGAGAAACCGCGCCGCGGGCAGCTTTTCTAAGCGCATGGGCGTTGAGGAAGGCACGAACCTTGCCTGCCCTATTTTGGAATACAGCTACAAAAACGACGAGCTGGGCGATCCGTTCATCAACTCCTACTACATCCGCGCGCTGAGCATCGCGACCGACGCGGAAATGGAGCAGGTGAAGAATTACTCCTTCCGTATCAACGATATCCTCAAATCGTACCTCGACGGTTTAGGAATCGAACTCATCGATTTCAAGCTGGAGTTCGGCCGCTTCGACGGGAAGGTTATCCTTGCTGACGAAATCTCGCCCGATACCTGCCGTTTCTGGGACAAGGCTACGGGCAAAAAGCTGGACAAAGACCGCTTCCGCCGCGACCTCGGCGAGGTGGAGGAAGCATACCGTGAAATCATTAGCCGCCTGATGGGAGAATAATCATGCGTTTGCCTTTGTGCCCGCCCGCAGCATACGAACGGCTCAAGCCGGACGACGATTGTATGCGCGAAGAATGTGGTGTGTTCGGTACCTATACGAATGGCAGCGGGCTGGATGCGGCAGAGGCCGCGTACTACGGCCTGTTTGCGCTGCAGCATCGCGGGCAGGAGAGCGCGGGCATCGCGGTTTCCAGAAAAGGCAAGATTGATTGCCACAAGGCCATGGGGCTTGTCAGCGGGAGATTCTGTGACGGGCTCGCCTCGCTCAAGGGTGGCACATTCGCCATAGGGCATGTGCGCTATTCGACCACGGGAGACAGTCTGCTCGTCAACGCGCAGCCGCTCGTGGTGGAAGCGCCCTTCGGTCAGCTTGCGCTCGCGCACAACGGTAACATCATCAACGCCAAAGAACTCCGCACCGAACTGGAGGCGGAGGGCATAACCTTTCAAACCACCATCGACTCGGAGATCATCGCCGCTCTGATCGCAAAAAACAGCGGCAAAGGGCTTGTCGAGGGTATTTCGTACGCGATGGAACGCCTCAAAGGCAGCTACGCGCTCGTGCTGATGACCAAGGATTCCGTCATCGGCGTGCGCGATCCCAAGGGTATGCGGCCGCTCGCGCTCGGCAGCCACAATGGCGCATACGTGTTTGCCTCGGAGTCTTGCGCGTTTGACACCATCGGCGCGGAGTTCATCCGCGATGTCCGCCCCGGAGAGATCATCATTGCGGGCCGTACGGGGCTGAAGTCGCATCAGGCCGTGCGATCGACTGATACGGCGCTGTGCATATTTGAATACGTCTATTTCGCACGGCCCGATTCGGACATCGACGGTATCTCCGTCCACAAAGCGCGGGAACGCGCGGGGGAATTGCTCGCGATCTCTTGCCCCGCGGATGTGGACGTGGTCTCCGCCGTGCCCGATTCCTCGCTGCCCGCTGCGATGGGTTACGCGCGGCAGGCGGGCCTGCCGTTCATCATCGCGCTCACGAAAAACCGCTATATGGGACGCACGTTTATCGAACCTTCGCAGAACCGACGGGAGATGGACGTCTCCCTTAAGTTCAGCGCGCTCAAGCGGAACGTGCGCGGCAAGCGCGTGTTGCTCGTGGACGACTCCATTGTGCGCGGCACGACGAGCAAGTATATCGTCGATATGCTCAAGACCGCCGGCGCGAAAGAAGTGCACCTGCGCGTCAGCTCTCCTCCGGTCATGCATCCGTGCTGCTTCGGCATTGACACATCTTCCTACGAGCAGCTGATCGGTGCGAACCACTCCATCGAGGAGATTCGAAAGTTCATCGGCGCGGATTCGCTGAGTTATCTCAGCATCGAGGATTTGCACAAAACCGTGGAATGCGCGGCGTGCAACTTCTGCGCGGGCTGCTTCAATGGCAGGTACCCGGAAGATGTCTCCGCGCTGATCAAACGCGGCGGCAAACACATTCTGAATCGTTAAGGGGGATTATTCGCATGCCGGTGACCTATGAACAGGCGGGCGTCAGTGTCGAAGCGGGCTATGAGGCCGTGCGCCGCATGAAGGCCTATGCCGAGGAGACGTTTGACGGAAATGTGCTGCAATCCCTGGGTTCCTTCGGCGGCATGTACGCGCTGGGCGAGCAGGTGCTCGTCTCCGGCACGGACGGCGTCGGCACAAAACTCAAAGCTGCGTTCGCGCTGGAAAAGCATGACACCGTGGGCATCGACTGCGTTGCGATGTGTGCCAACGACGTGGTCTGCCACGGCGCGAAACCGCTGTTTTTTCTCGACTATATCGCAACCGGCAAGCTCGTGCCGGAAGTCGCCGCCAATATCGTAAAGGGCGTTGCGGACGGCTGCAAACAGGCAGGCTGCGCGCTCATTGGCGGCGAAACCGCCGAGATGCCGGGATTTTACCCGATCGGGGAATACGACCTAGCGGGGTTCTGCGTAGGTCTGGTGGACAAATCCAAGCTGATCGACAATTCGCGCGTCAAGGCAGGCGACGCGATCATTGCGCTCGCGTCCTCCGGCGTGCACTCCAACGGGTTCTCGCTCGTGCGCAAGCTCGTCCCGATGGAGAAAGCCAATCTGAATCAGTATAATGCCGATCTCGGCAAAACCATCGGCGAGGAGCTGCTCACGTCGACGAACATCTACGTCAAACCCATGCTGTCGCTGATCGACGTGGTCGAGGTACACTCTATCGCGCACATCACTGGTGGTGGATTTTACGAGAACATCCCGCGCAGCATCCCGAAAGGCTTGACCGCCAAAATTGAGAAGAGCGCGGTGCGCGTGCTTCCGGTCTTCCGCCTGCTGGAAAAGTTGGGCGAGTTGGAGGAGAAGCACATGTTCAACACCTTCAACATGGGCGTGGGCATGACGATCACTCTTCCGGCAAGCATGACGGATAAAGCGCTTGCGCTTTTGAGCGCGTTTGGTCTGACTGCATACCCCATTGGCGAAGTTGTGCAGGGCGACGCGGGCGTTGCGATATGCTAAGACCTCGCATTGCGGTGCTCGTCTCCGGCGGAGGAACGAACCTTCAGGCGCTGATCGACGCACAAGCCTGTGGCAGGATCAAGAGCGGAGCGATCGAGGTTGTGATCGCGAGCAAGCCCGGCGCGTACGCGCTGGAACGGGCGAAGGCCGCGCAGATTGCGACAGAGACGGTCGAGCGCGCGGCATTTGCGTCGCAGGAAGCGTATGAAACGCGGCTGCTGGGCGTACTTGCAGCGCGCAACATCGACCTGATCGTGCTCGCGGGATTCATGCACATTCTCTCCGCAAGCTTCGTGTCCCGTTATCCGGATCGGATCGTCAACGTGCATCCTTCGCTGATTCCCGCATACTCCGGCAAGGGATATTACGGCATCAAGGTGCACGAGGCGGTACTCGCTGCTGGTGAAACGGAGACGGGAGCCACGGTGCACATGGTCAACGAGGTGCCGGACGGCGGACGGATTTTGATGCAGCAGCGCGTGCCGGTGTTTCC
>PNNR01000040.1 GCA_013824375.1 Clostridiales bacterium | reverse complement strand
TTGGTGCGAGATGGCGGACTTTGTCATGTTGAGCAGCGCCGCAAGGTCGCACACGCAGAGCTCGTGCTCGTCCAGCGCGCACATGATCTTGGCGCGCGTGCTGTCCCCGAGCACTTTAAAGAAATCGGAGAGGTCATATAATTCGTTTTCCTCCGGCATGTTCCGCCTGACCGAATCGACCACTTCCCCGTGGATGATGTCGCAGTCGCACACATAATCTTCTCTGCCCATCTTGCTTTCCTTTCTATTGAAACCTGGATACAAATCCCGCACCGCGGGAACCAATCTATCGAAAAATCATTCGCTTCGATCAAAAAACAAGTAGAAAATTGCGAATCTCCCTTGACAGTTGAGTGGACGCTCAACTATAATGGCGTTGAAAGTTGAGCGGCTATTCAACTGTTACAAACAAAGCGTATCGCAAACAGAGTAAAATATCAAGAAGAAAACGTGCGATCGCTGAAGTTTTGACCGAATCACGAAAAAATGCGCCGCTGTAGCGGCAGAAGAAGGAAAAGTATGAAAAAGGTATGTCGCCTGGATGGACTGGGATGCGCGAGCTGCGCGGCGAAGATTGAAAACGCGGTGGCGAAGCTGGAGGGTGTTTCCTCCGCGAGCGTCAATTTCATGACCACCAAGATGGTCATCGAAGGAGATGACGCACGTATGGACGAAATCATGGAAAAGGCGACTGCGATTGTCAAGAAAGTAGAGCCGGATGTCGTCGTGCGAAAGGTTTAACATATGAAGCTTTCGGAGAACCAAAAATCACTCGTCAAGATATTGATCGGCGCAGCAGCATATGCTGTCGCGATTTTTAGCCGTGTCGAGTCAAGCTTCGTTTCTCTCGGAACGTTTCTAGCGGCCTATCTCATTATCGGCGGTAACGTGGTTTGGCGTGCGGTTCGTAATATCCTGCGCGGCAAGGTGTTTGATGAGAACTTTCTGATGACCATAGCGACCATTGGCGCGTTCATTGTTGGAGACTTTGCCGAAGCCGTCGCCGTCATGCTGTTTTATCAGGTGGGCGAGCTGTTTCAGGATTATGCCGTAGATCAGTCCCGCAAGTCGATTGCGAGCCTGATGAACATCCGCCCGGACTACGCGAATGTCCAGCACGGCGAAACGCTGGAAAAAGTCGATCCCGACGAGGTGAAGATAGACGAAACTATCGTTATAAAACCCGGCGAACGCATTCCGTTGGACGCGGTCGTGCTCAGCGGAAGCTCCTCCGTCGATACCTCTGCGCTGACGGGCGAATCCCTCCCGCGCGATGTGGACGAGGGCGATATGCTCCTGAGCGGCTGCATCAATATCAGCGGATTGATCACCGCGCGCGTAACAAAGGAATACGGCGAGTCCACCGTCAACAAAATCCTGGATCTGGTGGAGAACGCGAGCAGCAAGAAATCCAAGTCCGAGAACTTCATTACGAAATTTGCGGGTTACTATACGCCGGTCGTGGTCATCATTGCTGCGCTGCTGGCAGTTATTCCGCCGCTGGTCGTGCCGGAGGAACTGTTCCGGGACTGGATCTATCGCGGGTTGATTTTCCTTGTGATCTCCTGCCCGTGTGCGCTTGTGATTTCGATTCCGCTGAGCTTTTTCGGTGGCATCGGCGGCGCGTCCCGCCGCGGCATCCTCGTCAAGGGCAGCAACTACCTGGAAGCGCTGGCTGAGACCGAGATCGTCGTTTTCGACAAGACGGGAACGCTTACCAAGGGCATTTTCCGCGTACAGCAAGTTGAGCCGCAAGGGATTTCCGCTGACGCGCTGTTGGAAATCGCAGCGCATGCTGAAAGTTTCAGCAACCATCCGATCTCGCTCTCGCTGCGGAAGGCGTTCGGGAAACCGATCGATGCTGCCCGCATTCAGAATGTGGAGGAGACTTCCGGCCACGGCGTGACAGCTCAGGTTGATGACGCAAAGATTGCCGCCGGTAATGCAAAACTCATGCGCCGCCTTGGCATCGGATTTAAAGAGCCGGATGTCGCGGGAACGGTCGTGCATGTCGCGCAGGATGGTGTGTATATTGGATATATTGTGATTGCCGACGAGGTCAAAGAGGACGCGGCGCGCGCAATCTGCGAGCTCAAGGAGGCGGGCATTCGCCAGACTGTGATGCTCACGGGAGACGCAAAGCGTATCGGCGAGCGTGTCTCCGCGCAGTTGGGGCTTGATCGCGTGTATACTGAGCTATTGCCGGCGGACAAAGTCTCAAAGGTTGAGGAGCTGTTTGCCGAGAAGTCTGCGCGCGGAAAGCTCGCGTTTGTCGGCGACGGCATCAACGACGCTCCCGTACTCGCGCGGGCGGATATCGGCATCGCGATGGGCGGGCTGGGTTCGGACGCGGCGATCGAGGCGGCGGACATCGTCATCATGACGGATGAGCCGAGCAAGATCGCAACCGCGATCCGCGTTTCGAAAAAGACGCTGCGTATCGTCAAGCAGAACATCACGTTTGCGCTGCTGGTCAAGGGCGCGGTCCTTCTTCTCGGCGCGATGGGCATCGCTTCCATGTGGGCGGCGATCTTCGCGGATGTCGGCGTGGCGATCCTCGCCATCCTCAACGCCATCCGGATGCTGAACGTAAAGTCGATCAAGTGATCATATAGACCCAATTAACAGAAAAACGCCCGCGTGCCAGATGGTGCGCGGGTGGTTTTCCTTTTCTTGAAAGAGGAAAACAACTTCATAATTAGCAGTCATAATCGGAGTAATGGGGATGACAAAACAAACAATAGTAAAAATCGGCCTTTTGAGTGTTGACGCAAAGTGATTTGCTTGTTATGTTGTGAATCGTGCGAAAGTCACAGGAAAGCACCAATCAACCACTTGCAAAGCGTGATAAAAGCACTGTAATATGAAGTAAGAGGATTTATAATGAACTCAATAGATAAGTTTTCACCAGAACAAACACGCGAGAAAAGGAGAATGACATTATGTTTACCGACAAAGTGAAACAGCTGTTAAACGAACAGATCACCAAAGAATTCTATTCCGCATATCTGTATCTGGATTTTGCAAACTATTATGAGGAGCAGGGTTTAAAAGGCTTTGCGCATTGGTTCACGGTACAGGCGCAGGAAGAGCGCGACCACGCACTGCTGTTTATCAAGTACATGCAGAACAACGAGATCAAGGTCACACTGGAAGCCATCGGCAAACCCGACGTGGTGATGAAAGAGCATATGGATGCGCTGAAAGCATCTCTGACGCACGAACAGTTCGTCACCGCATCGATCCACACGATCTATGAAGCGGCCTATGAGGCAAAGGATTTCCGGACCATGCAGTTCCTCGACTGGTTCGTCAAGGAGCAGGCGGAAGAAGAGACCAATGCCAACGACAACATCAAGAAGATGGAGCTCTTCGGCACCGACAGCAAAGGCTTATACATGCTCGATCAGGCGATGGGCACGCGGATGTACAATCCCCCGAGTCTCGTTCTGTAAGGCAACAGCCTCATCATATAAAGACCGCCCTAGTCGGGCGGTCTTTTGTCGCGCTTACGCGTTTTTTTACTCTTTCCGTTTTGACTTGCTGGCAGATTTACTCGTAGTCTGCGAACAGCACGGCGGTCGGAGAGTTGCACGGCGTGCGTTCGACTTCCTTGAGCTGGCCGTTGTACGGATCGATCGCAAAGAGGATCAGCTCGTTCGAATCCTGAAAACCGCTGAGCAGGAACTTGCCGTCCGGGGTGATATTGAAATCGCGCGGGGTTTTTCCGCCCGCTTTCTGGATGCCGAGCGGCGTAAGCACGCCGTCCTTATGCACGCGATAGCTTGCGATGCTGTCGTGTCCGCGGTTGCTTGCGTAGAGGAACTCGCCGTTCGGAGAAAGCTTGATGCACGCGCCGATCGTGTCCGCGACGCACTCGTTGGGCAGCGTTGAGAGGGACTGAAGGAACTTCGCTTCGCCCGACTCGCTGTCATAGGCGTAGGCGCGGACGGTGTTGCTTAGTTCCGTCAGCAGATAAAGGAATTTGCCGCTCCGGTCAAACACGAACTGCCTTGGCCCATCGCCGGGTTCGGTTTTGATCGTGAGCGTGGTGTTCGGAAACACGCAGCCGCAATCCCAGTCGATGCCGTATACAGATACCTCATCTTTGCCGAGGTCGGCGACGAGCACATGCTTGCCCTCCGGATCGGGTGTGATCTGATGCACATGCGGGCTTGCCTGCCGGTGCGGATCGAGCCCGTGCCCATAATGCTGCACAAAGCAGGAGGCGGTGCCGAGGCTGCCATCCGCGAGAATCGGCAGGATCGAGAAGCTGCCGCCCGTGAAGTTTGCGACCAGCAGGTGGCTGTCGTTTGCGGTCAGGCTGACGCAGCAGGCGTCTGCGCCGCCGGTCATGCGGCGATTGAGGAAGGTCAGCTCGCCCGTCTTTTCGTTGATCAAATAGGACGAAACAGCCGCGGATGCTTCTTCATGATACTCCTTGAGTTCGTTGACGGTGTAGAGGAAGCGCTTATCCGAACTCAGCGCAAGATAGGTCGGGTTCGGTTTGCCCGCCGCAAAGAGTCGCGTGAGGTGCCCCGCGTCGTCCATGCGATAGACGGTCACGCCGTCTCCGCTGCCGGGGATCAGCTCGCCCGTACCGAGCACGATGGGCTGTGTGTAGCTGCCGATGAATACCAGACGGTTTTTCATGTGATTGCGTCTCCTGTCCTAAATTGAAGTTGGATTATTTGACGTTCAGTATTTGACGGATTGCCCAAACCGCGCCGTCCTCGTTGTTACTTGGCGCAATGAGGGTTGCCGCCAGTTTTACGTTGTCCAGCGAGTTCTCCATTGCAATGGAGAGCCCCGCGTGGCGAAACATCGCAATATCGGCCAGCCCGTCGCCAACCGTTGCAGTTACTTCGGGCGAAATGCCGAGATATTCGCAAAGAGCGAGCAATCCCGATCCTTTCTCAACGCCTTTTTGAGTGATTTCCAGCCCATTGTGAATCGACATGACCAGATCGACCGCAAGTCCTTCACAAATAGCGCGCAGACGCGGCAGATCGGCGAGGTCTTCAAACGAGATGTAAAGCTTCTCGATATCGCTCTTGCGCGCATCCAGCAGCGCCCCGATGTTGCTGACAGGCGTATATCCCGCCACGAGTGACGGATGATGCATGTGCTCCGCCGTATATCGCTCGGTCTGTTCCCAGCAGGACTGATTGAGATAGGAAGTGCCGTCCGCATAGACCTGCGTCATCACGCGGAAGCTGCGCGCTTCGTGCTCGATCTGCTGCGCAATGTCGAGCGGCAGATGGTTCTCAAAGAACGTCGTATTTGTCTCCGCGTCGACGCCGGTTGCGCCGTTGCCGACGACGAAATAACGAATCCACGGGAAACTCTTCCGAAACTCGATGAGTTCGCCCATGCTGCGGCCTGTGTTGATGGAGACAATGATCCCCGCATCGCGGAGGGATTCCACCGCCTGCACGACGGCGGGAGAGAGGGAGAGGTCGCGGCGCACCAGCGTGCCGTCCACGTCCAGCGCGACAAGTTTGATCTTCGTCATGCCTTACCCTTTCGCCGCGGGGTATTCGTTGCAGAGCAGGCGATAGGGCGCTTCGTCCTCCTCGACGGTGGAAAAGCGGCCCAGCGGCTCCAGAAAACGATTGTCGTTTACATCGTCGTTGCACATGCTCACTTCGCCAAGCAGCACCGGACCGGAGCCAACTTCGACGTTAAAATCGTGATACAGATACGGTTGAATCGAGATGCTCTCGCCTGGTGTGAGGCGGATCTGCGTGCCCGCGGGTACGGTAAACGCGCGCCCGTCGCAATGCAGTGTCACGTTGCTATCCGCCAGCCGCTCGTCCGGCGTGGAGTTGTAGACCGTGATGAACACGTTGCCGCCGCCGCGGTTGATGATATCCTCCATCTTGCCCCAGTGGAAGTGCATCGGCGAATACTGGCCTTCTTCAATATAAAGAAGTTTCTCCGCGTAAGGCTTTGGGTAGACGTCCCGCTTGCCGAAGTTTCCGTTGCGGATGGTGACCAGCGAAAAGCCCATCTTCGAAAAATCGCCAGCACCATAGTCGGTGACGTCCCAACCGAGCATATTGTCACGGATTTCGTCGAAAGATCCGTCTTTTTTTTGCCAATCCTCCGGCGTCCATGCGCAGAACGGCGGCAGCGCAAAACCGTGCTGTTTGGCGAAGGCTTCCATGCGGCGGATCGCCGCGTTGATTTCGGAACGTTTCATATATGGTGTTCTCCTTGCGGTGATCATGCTGCGAATTTTGTGTTCATTTGCCGAGTTGCTGCGTCAAAATTGCTTGTGCGCTATCATTCTAGCGCATTTACGTTTGATATGCAACGATAGACAGAATAGTTTCAAATGAAAGTAATATTGTTATAATAGTAACGTTTTCCGTTGACAGAGGCTTTCACGGCGACTATACTGATTCTGGACGAGATCGATAATTTAGCGCAAAAGAGGAAACGGCATGAAGAGCGGATACGTCATCGGCATCGACGCGGGCGGCACAAAGGTCGCCTACGGACTGTTTAATCCGGCAGGCGAGCGGATCGACCGCGCGCAGCACGCGACGGATGTCTGCGCCACGGGAGAATCGTTTTCCGACACGTTGGTGGAGAACATTCAGGCGATCCTCGCGCGCAACAGCATGAAAGACACCGATCTCGACGGAATCGGCATCTGTATGCCGTCGTTTATCCTCTTCGACGAAGGCGTCATCCTGATGACCTCCGCGATGCCGGGGATCAAGCAGTTTCCGATGCGGGACTACCTCAAAGCACGGCTGAACACCAATATCGTGCTGGACAATGACAGCAATGCAGCGGCGCTTGCGGAATACCGCAGAGGCGCGGGCAGGGGTAGCAGGCATCTCGTCTACATCACGGCGGGCACAGGTCTCGGCAGCGGGATCATCATCGACGGCAGATTGTTTCGCGGAAGCTACGGCTGGGCGGGGGAATGCGGGCACATGCTCGCAACGCCGGACGAAGGCCTCATGTGCGGCTGCGAAAACCGCGGGTGCTTCATGAGCTTTGCTTCCGGCCGCGCGATGAGCGCGCGCGTACGCGGGCAGATGACCTACTGCAACACGACGATTCTCACGCCTGAGACGGCGGACGGCGAGCATGTGCTGGCAGCCTATCACCAGAATGACCCGCTCGCGATTGAAACCATCGAAACCATCGCGCATTATCTCGGCGTCTGCGCGTTCAATATCTACCAGATGCTCAACATCAACCGCTTTGTCTTCGGCGGCGGGCTGACCAACTTCGGCGACGTGCTGTTTGACCGCGTCAAGGCGGAATTCGACCGCTACAACCACATTCCGCTGCCCGTGGAGTTCAAGCTCGCGGAGTTGGGATGCGACATCGGCCTCATCGGCGCTGCGGAGTTCGTCCGCGAGGCATAGGAACAAGAACGATCACTCAGGAGAGAAACGATACATGGAAGCACAGAAAAACGAAAAAGAATATGGCAATCCCCGGGAATACTTCGGCGCCCTCAACGCGAGCACCGCGCGGATTCGCGCGCGCCTACTGGACACGCAGCCGACGGTGGATACCCAGCGCGCGCTGCTGACCACGGAGAGCTACCGCGCACACGAGCAGGATCAGGTGGTTCTGCGCCGCGCATATATGCTGGACAACGTCCTGCGCAACATGAGCATCTACATCGATCCCGATGCGCTTTTGGTCGGCAATCAGGCGTCGAGCGACCGCAGCGCACCGATCTTCCCCGAATACGCGATGGACTGGGTCGTCAAAGAGCTCGACGCGTTTGACAAGCGCGACGGCGACCGCTTCACCATCACCGAAGAGAATAAGCAGATTCTGCGCGATATCTACCCCTACTGGAAAGGCCGCACCCTGCAGGACAAGGGCTATGCCGCGTTTCCGGAGCGGGCGAGATTGTTTTACGACCTCGGCATCATCAAGACCGAGGGCAACATCACCTCGGGCGACGCGCATATCGCGGTGGACTATGATCGAATCCTGCGCGAAGGCCTCAGCGGCTACCGCGCGCGCGTGCTGGAGCAGCAGGAGAAGCTGGAACTTGCGAACTTTGAAGATCTCAAAAAGAGCTACTTTTACCGTTCGATCCTGATCGTGCTGGACGCGGTCGAGGCGTTCTCGCTTCGTTATGCCGCGCTTGCGGAAGAGCAAGCGAAGACCGCCGCGCCGGAACGCGCGAAGGATCTCTTAGAGATCGCGCGCATCTGCCGCAAGGTGCCGATGAAGCCCGCCGAAAGCTTCCACGAAGCGCTCCAGAGCGTCTGGCTCATGCACCTGATCCTCCAGATCGAGAGCAACGGGCATTCGCTCTCCTACGGGCGCATGGATCAGTATGTCTTTCCGCTCTACGAAAAGAGTGTTGCTGCAGGCATGAGCGAGGAACGCGCCTGCGAACTCCTCGAAAACCTATGGCTGCGCACATTCACGGTCAACAAGATTCGGTCTTGGTCGCACACGCGCTTTTCCGCGGGCAGCCCGCTGTATCAGAACGTCACCGTCGGCGGACAGACCATCGACGGCAATGACGCGGTCAACGAGCTGAGTTATCTGATTCTGCGCACCGTCGCGCGCTGCCACCTGCCGCAGCCGAACCTCACGGTTCGCTATCACAAGGGCTTGAGCGACGCGTTCATGCAGGAGTGCATTCAGGTGATTCGCTGCGGATTCGGCATGCCCGCGTTCAACAGCGACGAGATCATCATCCCCTCGTTCCTGAACATCGGCGTGAAGAAAGAGGACGCTTACAACTACAGCGCTATCGGCTGCGTCGAAGTGGCGGTTCCCGGCAAGTGGGGCTACCGCTGCACGGGCATGAGCTTTCTCAATTTTCCCAAGACGCTGATGATCGCGCTCAATGACGGCATCGATATCGACAGCGGCAAGCGCGTGTTTGAAGGAACGGGTCATTTCCTCGGCATGGAGAAGTTTGACGACGTCATGAAAGCATGGGACATCTTCGTGCGCGAGTTCTGCCGCCAGGCGGTGATTCTCGACTCCTCCGCCGACATGGTGCTGGAGCAGGAGGTGCCGGACATCCTCTGCTCCGCGCTGACCGAGGACTGCATCGCACGCGGCAAACACCTCAAAGA
>PNNR01000049.1 GCA_013824375.1 Clostridiales bacterium | reverse complement strand
CCGCAAGACGCGTAAGATCGGTAGCAGGCTCGTCAAAGACTGGGGAGGAACGATGCAGGAAAACACGCTGATTGACGTGCGCAACGTCAAAAAGGTCTATCACGTGGGCACTGTGGACGTGCACGCCCTGCGCGGCGTGGATCTGCAGATCGCCTCCGGCGACATCTGCTCCATCATCGGGCGCAGCGGCTCCGGCAAGTCACGCTGTTGCATGTGCTCGCGGGGTTGGAGCAGGTCTCTTCCGGCGATCGTCATCGCGGGCAAGCATTTGGAACGCATGACGCAGGGCGAATTGATCATGTTTCGGCAAAAGCGCGTGGGCTTCATCTTCCAATCCTTTAACCTGATGCCGTATTACACCGCGCTGGAGAACGTCGCGCTTCCGCTGTCGTTTGCCGGCGTGCCGGAGTCCGCGCGGCTCAAGCGCGCAAAGCGCATGCTGGATCTTGTAGGGCTCAAGACGCACATACACCATAAACCGAGCGAGATGAGCGGCGGACAACAGCAGCGCGTCGGTATTGCAAGGGCGCTGGTGACCGATCCGCAGATCGTGTTCGCAGACGAGCCGACAGGCAATCTCGACAGCAGTACCTCCGACGAGGTTATCCGTGTGATCATCGACATCCTGCGAGAACAAAAAAAGACGCTTATCATGGTCACACACGACCCGCACGTCGCGGAGTTCGGCGACAAAGTCATCCATCTGCTGGACGGCAGAATCACGGATATTTCGATTAACGAAACAACAAAAACCAAGCAAAACGAACCGCAGGGTTCGGGAAACTGAGGATATTTGCATGCGTAACACAAAGAAAATCAAGGTTTTTTCGATTCTGCTGGCGGTGACGCTGCTGCTGACGGCTCTGCCGATGGCGACTGCTCTGGCGGCAGATGCAAACCACATCGAACTTTTTACCGACGTGACGAACGACGAGGAGAGAAGCCTTCTGCAAACGTACTCACAGTACGCCGGAGAAGAGATCACCTTCTACGTTCCGATCATCAACAAGAATCTTGCAAACGCAACGAGCCTTTCTTGCGCTTTGCAATATACAGATCCTACTGACGTAACGCAGAATCCGTTTGCAGCCACTCCCGCGTTGAGTTGCACACCGTACAGGACGTGGAATTCCACCGGCAACACACTTGACGGTTGGGATGGTAGCGTGCTGGCAATCGGCGATCGCGCGTACTTCAAAGTAACGGGTACGTTGCTTTCGACGCTGGCGGTGGGTCCGGTCAACCTGAAATTCACAATCACCTACAGCGACGGCAGCACTCCGGGGCTCACGGATACCGTCAACGTTTCCATCGAAGTGAGAGAAAAATCCTCCGGCAGCAGCGGCGGCAGCGGCTACCGCAGCAAGCCCAAAGTCATCCTGGAGTCCTACAGCTTCAGCGAAGACCCGATCTACGCGGGCAACACCATCACGCTCAAGCTCGTGGTCGCCAACACCTCCACGCGCGAAGCCATCACCAACCTCACACTGGATCTTTCCAACGAAGCGGGTGTCATCCTCCCCGCTCCGGGCGGCAGCAATTCCATCTTCATCGGCACCATCGAAAAAGACGAGGCCTATGTGCAATCTGTCAAGCTGCTGATCGCGCCTGACGCGGAAGCAAAATCACAACTGATCACCATAAAACTCTCTTATGAAGGCACGAGAAACCGCAGCGCGTTTGAAGAGACCGCGAGCGTCAGCGTGCCCGTGCAGCAGAAGGCGCGTGTGATGATCAACGACCCGAAGATCTATGACGATCCGTGGGTCGGCGGCAACGTCGCCGTTGGAATCACGCTCTACAACCTCGGCAAAACCACGCTGTATAACTGCATGGTGGACATCGTCGGCGACGGCGTGACGCTTGAGGAAAGCTACTTCGGCGGCAACATCACGGCGGGCGGCACGATGCGTGCGGATTTGAACGTAATCCCGACGATGGGCGGACAGGTCGACGCACAGGTGCGTGTCACCTATGAGGACGTCAACGGCAACCCGACCGAAGAGCTTCTTCCGATGAACATGTTCGTCAACGAAGAGCCGACAGGCGAGATGGTCTCTCCCGGCAACGGCGGCATGGAGATTCCGGGTGACAAACCCGCGGGCGCGAACATCGGTTGGATTTTCTGGACTCTCGGCGGTGTCGCGGTTGTAACCGGCCTTATCTATCTCGGCGTGAATGCCAAGAAAAAACGCGAACGTGCCCTCGAAGAAGAGTAACCGCCCGGCGCGGTAACGCGCAACTGGAGGAACAATGAGCATCAAAGATCTGCTGGCCACAGCGTTTCTCAACCTGTGGCGGCGTAAACTAAGGGCGTTTCTGACCGTTCTAGGCATGATTATCGGCGTGGCTTCCATCGTGGTGATGGTGTCTCTGGGCATCGGCATCAAGCAGGCCACCATCGAAAGCTTCGCCGGAACAGGCAGCCTGACCACCATCCGCGTGAACTCCTGGTCGTATGTCTCCACGGGAAACGGAGCTGGGTCTTCGCGCCAGAAGGAACTCAACAAAAAGGCAATTTCATCGTTTAAAAAGATCGATGGCGTACAGGCTGTCATGCCGCTCATCGAGACATACGGCATCATTAAAAGCGGCCAATACGTGGTAGACACGAGCATACTCGGCGTTACCAAGGAGCAGGCGGAACTGTTTAACATCACGCTTGCGGAAGGTGATTTCCCCGGTGCAGGCGGCACTACCACCTATGAGATCGCGCTTGGCGCATGGACGCTCCAGAGCTTTTACAGCCCTGATAACTATCGGCAGGCAATCGACAAAAACGGAAATCCGAAGATCACGAAAGATTCCCGTATGCAGTTGACCTTTGACTCCCGCAACATTTACAAACAGATGGGCATGGCAGCCGCAGGAGATCCGTCCGGTGAGCAGCAGGATCCGCCGGGAGAGTTTTACAAACTCAAAGTCACGGGTATCATGGATCAGGGCAACAACGAGTTCTCCTACTACAGCGTCATGGACGCTTCCCAACTGGAGCGTCTTGCCAAGGCGAATAAGGCATACACAAACTATGATAGCGGTAAGTATCAAACCGTGCTCGTCAAGTGCGCAGATATCTCCGACGTCAAGCCGGTGAAGAACGCGATCTCCGAGATGGGTTACGGCACCTACAGCCTGCAGGATGCGGTCGAGATGGCGGAAAAGAGCACGCAAAACGTGCAGTATCTGCTCGGCGCCATCGGAGGCGTTGCGCTGCTGGTCGCCGCCATCGGCATCATGAACACGATGATGATGAGCATCTTCGAACGCACCAAGGAAATCGGCATCATCAAGGTGCTCGGTTGCCGCATCGACAACATCGCGGGGCTGTTCCTCGCGGAAGCGGCTTACATCGGCCTCTTTGGCGGCGCACTCGGTATGGGTCTCAGTTTCGGCATCTCTGTACTGTTGAATGCGCTTCTCGTAAATTCCGGTTTGCGCAGCGTCATTCCCGCGTATCTGGTGTTTGGCGCGGTCGGGTTCTCGATCATCGTTGCGCTCACCGCGGGTATGTATCCCGCCATCCGCGCGATGAAGCTCTCCCCGCTCGCCGCGATCCGAAACGAATAACCGAAAGAACGCAACACACTAAGCTCCCGCTTCTGTGGGAGCTTTTTCACGCATATATAACCGAAATTACGCTTTGCGTTTTATGACAATCCAACGTATAATGAGCTTTGTTACAAGAATACAATCGGCACGGTATAAAAACGTTACGCTTAATATCACTGCAGCTATTGATCGTAACAATCAAATGCAAGTCAAAAGGATTGAATACCTATTATGAAGATATACGACATTTCGCGCGATTTGATCGAGGCGCCGCCTTATCCGGGTGACGAGCCGCCGCGCCTCAGGACCGTACATCGTATGACGGATGGCGAAAGCTATAACCTCAGCCGATTGGAGACGAGCATGCACGCGGGCACACATGTGGACGCACCGTTGCATTTCATCAGCAACGGCAAAGACATTGTCTCGATGCCGCTTGAGCAGTTTATTGGCGAGTGCGTGGTGCTGACGGTGCCAAAGACGCCGCTGGACGCGATGTATTTCATGAAGCGCCCGTTTGCCCCGCGTATCCTGCTGCACGGCGAAGGCCAGCTCACAGAAAGCGCGATCGGTTACCTTTATAACCAGGGATGCAGGCTTATCGGCACCAACAAGCAGTCGATCGGTTCGTATTCCGACGAACTCTCCGTGCACGTCTCGCTGCTTGGTTACGGCGTCGCCGTGCTGGAAAATCTCGACCTTGATGCTGTACCGGACGGGAGATATACGCTCTACGCAGCTCCGCTGAAAATCTCCGGCGCAGAGGGAGCGCCCTGCAGAGCGATTCTGGTTTCGCTGGAAGAAGAGTAAATAAATTGTTTTTCTAAAACAGGTCGGACATTTTGTTTCACAAAAAGAGGTTTCTCAAAAGAGGACATTCCATCAATAGAAGCCCAAATTTGATATTAGACAACGGGAGGGGTTATCGATGCGTCGTCTGCAAAACACTTTTCTGCAACTGGCTACTCGTATGATCGGCTTCGGGCTGTTCATTGGCATTGTGTTTCCGTTTTTCATGCTTTTACTCGGAGTTTCCCGAACCATCGCTTTCAGTAGTTTATTCCTCGCCTCCTGCGTCATCGCGGGCGTGCTGGTCGGTTTTTTCAACATTGTCATCACCAGCGTCACGGTGAAGCGCAAGCTGACGGTGTTGACCGGAAAGATGCAAGAAGTCAAAGGCTCAATCATCACTATTTCGGAGAATGGACGAATCGGCGACTGCAATCCCGAACACTGCAGCATCCCCGTCGAGACGGACGATGAGTTCGGTCAGAGCGCGCAGGCGTTTAACGAACTGATCTCCTCATTTGCAAGCTCGCTAAAGATGCTCGACGACATCAAGACGTTTACAGCCATCTTCTCTAGTCAGCTGGATCTGCACACCCTCTCGGAATATGCGCTCGACCGTGTGATGAAGGGTACTTCTTCGGACGCGGGCGCTCTGCTGCTGGAACACGAAGGCCAAGTCGTCGTGTTGCACTCCTTCGGGATTCGTGAGGCGCAAGGGCTATCTGCAGACCCTCATATCCTGCGGGCTTTCTCAAAAGGAGAATCTTCCTCCATCACACATCCGGAGCATCTCATCGTCGAAAGCACGTTGACGCAGTTTCATCCCAAAGCAGTGATCATCGAACCGGTGAAGTTTAAGAACGTTCCGATCGCCATGATACTTCTCGCAAAATCCGAGTCGTTTCAGGCTGAGACGGTGCGCCAGCTTTCCATCTTCTCGCAAAGCCTCGCCGTCGCGCTGCACAATGCGCTGGAGCATGAGCAGCTGCAGAAGCTTGCAGCGCTCGACCCGCTCACAGGCATACTCAATCGCAGGTTCGGAATGGTTCGTCTGCACGAAGAATATTCCCGCTCCGTACGCCGCGGCGTTCCGCTCGCGATTTTGATGTTTGACATCGATCACTTCAAGCAGGTGAATGATACATACGGCCACGTCGTCGGCGACCGCGTACTGCGCAACATCGCCAGCCAGATTCGCCAGGGTATTCGCGAAGGCGATGTCTTGCTGCGTTACGGCGGCGAAGAATTCATGGTGATTCTGCCTGGCGCCTCAAAAGAGGATGCGTTTGCGATCGCTGAGCGCGTGCGGCACATTGTACGAGAAAACATCACTACGTATGGCGAGAACAAGATCAACGTTACCATCAGCGTAGGATTGGACTCCATGCCGGAAACAACAATCTCCGGCGAGATGGAGCTCATCGCCAACGCGGACGAGGCGCTCTACCGCTCCAAGAACGCAGGACGCGACCGAACCACGATTCACTGCTGAGCGAAAGAAACGTAGGCGGCACTCTGCTAGGGGCGCCGCCTTTATTTATTGCTAAAAACCTATTATTCAAGCTGAAAAATCGGCGTTTTCCGCCTGCTAGAGCGGGATCATCGCCGCCGCCATCGTTTGCCACACGCTGATTTTCTCCCATGTGGGAATCTTCTGTTTCCGCTCGTCTTCATCCATCTGCCGGGAGCGGCCAAATTGACTTCTCCCGCAATTTGCTGTACGATATTGGGTACAGTTTTTCTGTGTCTTCTATCATACCGTTTTGATACACGAGGTATAGTCAATGAAGCGTCTGCTCTTGTTATTCACTGTTCTATTGCTCACCGTCCTGTTCGCATTTCCGGCGCAAGCGCGCGCTGAGGAAGAAGTTGTCATGATTCAGGTCGGCAGCGTGAGCGGGGAAAACGGTGCGCAAATCGATCTGCCCGTGCTGCTTGACAACTGCGCGAGCGTAGACTCCGTTCAGTTTGACCTCAACTATGACAGTGCCGCTCTGGAGTTTGTCTCCATGACGCCAGGCGACCTGTTTGCCGCACAGTACACTATCGCGAACTCGGACGTGCCGGGGCGTATCCGTATCGCCTGCGCCAGCGCGCTGGGATTGGATGGCGCGGGCACGCTGCTCACGCTTCGCTTTCGCCTGCTTTCCGACACGGGCAGCGCCGTCACAATCACAAGCGGCATCGTCACCCGTGTTGACGCAGACTACAACCAAACCAAAGCCTATGCCGCCATCCAGGACGGCGGCATCACCGCGGGTTCCGCCGCGCTTCCCGCGCCCGCGGTAACGCCATGGATCCCCGTGACACCGGTTCCGTCACCTTCTCCCATCCCGGAGATCACCCCGACACCGGAAATAACCGCCGCGCTGGAGTCCGCAGCTCCCGCCGCAGAAACATCCGCTCCAACCGGGTTTTCCGGCCTCAACCCGATGGTTCTCTATATCGGTGGCGGGCTGCTTCTTGCAGTTGTGATACTTGTCGTGATTCTGATCTCGCGTAAGAACAGGAAGGGTTGACGCATCGAACGCTTCCGAGAAGCAGAAACTCCATTCATCCTCACCGACGAAAGGATACGATTTTCTGATGATACCGTCTCAACCGGTTCGCAACATAGATAGAAATCATATCCTCGTGAGTACGGGTGTGCTCGTGCTTGCGCTGCTGCTCAGCAGCTGCGCTCCGACGCAGGTTCCCGCCGCCGCAACCCCTGCTGAAAGCGATGTGCCGATGGTCACTATAGCCCAGACGGCGACACCGACGCCCACCCCTTCCCCCACGCCCACACCGAAGCCTATCAATCGTTCCCTGACTTCTGGCCGCGAGATTCCCGAAGGCACGCCGCTCAGACCGTTCATCCTCTCCATCGACAACTCCAACGGTGCAAAACCGCAAACCTCGCTGATGGAAGCAGACATCGTCTATGAGTTTCTGGCGGAAGCTGCGATCACGCGCTTTCAGGCGCTGTTCAACGATACCTATCCGGCATACGCAGGGCCTGTTCGTTCTACGCGTTACTACATCATCGACATGGTGCAGGAATGGGACTGTATGTATCTGCACGAAGGCTACGTCGTGCTGAAGAAACCGTATCGCCGCCTGCCGCAGGATCTAATCCCGCTTTACCTTCCCAAAGGCGATTTCCCGGGATTCAGCAAAAAATTCTACCGCACACTGGGCGCGTATGATGATTTCGAGGTGGAAAACGGCTATAAGTTTCGCATGACGGAAACGAGCAGAGGCAGTGTTCACGCGCTGTATTACCGCATCGCCGCGCTCGTAAACCGTTATTACGGCGAGCATACCGCAAGAGAAGCCAAGCGCTTCAACTTCATGGAGGGCATCACCTACGAAAACGGCACACCGTTTACCAAGGTTACGCTGCCTTACGACAACAACAAGAATCCGGAATGGATTCAGTTCACATATGATGCGCAGAAAAACCGGCTCTATCGTTTTGAGAGCGGAGAGCCCGCTATGACGCGCACGCTGACCGACCACGGCGACAACTACGTCACCGAGCAGATGAACGTGCAAAACCTCATCGTGCAGTATGTCGAGTACGGCTCGGTCAAAGAGGATGCAAAGCACCGCCGCACCTGCGGGATGATCGGCAGCGGCAAATGCGAGTACTTCATCAACGGCCTGCATGTGTCCGGAACCTGGTCGCGTCCGACCGCAGAAGATTTCACCACATACATGCTGGACGACGGCTCCCTCGTCACGCTCGAACCGGGCAACACATGGATCGCCGTGCACCCGTCCAACACACCGGTGACCTATGAATAGCGCGCGCGGCAAATTACATAGCCCGCTTCGCTTTCTTGCGCTTTCCGCATGGCTTGTTCTGCTGCTCTCCGGCTGCTCCGTGATTGAAACCATCACGGGCGTGCCGCTCCAGCAGGACGAGACAACCACAGAGGTCGTCATCGTTACCGATGCAGACCCTGCAGCAGTCGAAGCAACCGTGACGCCCGAAACAGCCGCCGGAAAGACGGAAGAGGTCGCGGAGTCCACGCCTTCCCCCACGCCGGTGAACGAGGGCATCTCGCCCACGACGGGTCGCCCGCTGCCGGAAGGCGCGGTCTATCGTCCGGTGCTGGTCGCCATCGACAACGCGGCGCAAGCGCGCCCGCAGACGGCGTTGATGCTCGCGGACATCGTCTACGAGTTCCCGCTCGACCGCGCAGACCACAGCACGCGGTATCTCGCGCTGTTTTCGGATACGTTGCCGGATCGCGTCGGCCCCGTGCGCACATCGCGCGCGTATATGGCCGAGACCGCGCTGGAGTGGGGCAGTTTGTATGTCTCTCTGGGAGATCCGGAAATCACATCGGAAGGCTATCCTCTTCTCAAGGATAGCGGACTGGAATACTATATTGAGAACGCGGGCGACGCAGCCGAATATTTCTATCGTGATAAAACCATCACCTCGATCGAAGAACACACCAACTTCTTCCACCTTTTGCCGTATGTCGAGGGGCACAACAACTTTTTCCCGGAATACAGCGAGACACGCTTTGTCTTTGAAAGGGGCGTAAATTACGAGAAGGGCAAGGAAGTCCGCAGCGTAGGCATCCCCTTCACCAGCTCGGATTCCGAGCGTGTTCTGTTCATCTATGACGCGGCAAGAAACGTATTCATCCGCAGTGACAAAAATTCCAAAAAAGTGTTGGGCGAGAGCAAATCCCTCACGCCGACGAACGACGTGTTGGGCTACTCCAATGGCCCGATCACGGTGCAGAACCTGATCGTGCAGTTCGTGCGCGTCTCCGCTTTTGACGGTAACTTCCGCAGTGTCATGGTCACCGGAAAAGGAGACTGCATGTATTTCATCAACGGGCGCGCGGTGTTTGGCACATGGAACCGACCGACGCTTGCGGACAGCACAACGTATCTGCTCTATGACGGAACAACGCTGCGCCTTGAACCCGGCAACACCTGGATTATGATGATGCCT
>PNNR01000037.1 GCA_013824375.1 Clostridiales bacterium | reverse complement strand
ATCCATTGTTCGGTTCGTCCTCGCGCTCCTGTTTGGTCAATGACAGTTTCGTAATCGTTTTCGGATGCTTCGATTCATCGCGATAGGTAGCTAGGACAAACACGGCAATAGACAGAAATACTATAGCAAAACCGATCTTCACGATCATATTTAGCACATATTCCGACTGCGGCATCTGAAACAGGAGCCGATCCCCGTCAACGCTTTGGCGAACGACTGTATAGTCGAACAATGTTTCATGATATCGGTAAAAGAAACCATTCTGCTCGTCCGATTCTTCTATTTCCGGTCTTGTATCAACGAAAATAAGATCCGCTTGATCAGCTGATATCGTGTGTTTTACAACGATCCCTTCCTTGGGTGCACTGCTGTTCAGATCGATGGCGGTGTAGTCGCCCATATCCGCTACATACATCACATTTTTGTCCGAGATTGCAATCATCGCGCCTTGCATCGTACCTTTCAGAACGGGGTAGAAGCGGTCTCCCTCGGCAAGATACACGCCGTTGATGAAGCTCAGATATACGCGCTCCTCGCTGTCAACGGCGAAGTAGCGCGGTATGAGATGCGGGCCTGAAAAGAGCAAGCAAAACATTAACAGCGCATTGCAAAAACCATATATGGCTAATATCCGGAAACCGGTTTTGAACTTTTGGGGGAATTTTCGAATGTCGTAATCTGCTACCATGCTCTATACTCCTCAATAATATTCGCCCACTCATCGTATAGATTAAACAAATACTTAACCTCTGAAAACATAACTCCTGAATGCAATTCTACGCCGTCTTTTGACTTGCCAACCCCGCCAAGAATATTAAATCCCATATATTTTCGTCCGTTTTTGCCATTGAACGCAACCGCTTCTAAACCAATACTTGGGTCTACCCCAGAAGATCCACCAAACTCCGAGGAAAGACCGTTCAGATCTTCTATATCAGACGCATTAGTAACTGAAATGAAACCCATAATCGAAACGGACTCAAAGCCAGAAAACCCTCCGCCAGAGTAAATTACCCCTACATCCCCATATCTATCCATAGCTAATCCAATGTTGCCACTTACGCCAATGACAGCAATAGCTGAACCAGACACGCCTATGCTTATCGTTCCTCGATCTATTTTTTTTCCGAGTAATTCTGCATCTTTGATTGCATTATCCACTTTGTTAATCAAGTAACCATCCAAGTAGAATTTCAAAATATCTTTTGCTGTACGTGCAAGCTTACTATCTCTTACATTATTTACAATTATCGGCTTAAGATCAGCATTTATGGTTTGAGGGTTATCTGTCAAAGCTTTTTCAAAATTAGTATCGCGCGGCTTACCCACCGATTCTAACAGTTTCTGTTCTTCTTTGTCGAGCTGCTGTAAAAACAGATTTCGTTGAAAACCGCTGGCAAACGGCAACGCACGATTATTTACGCCGATGCGCGCATTAGCTATCTTCAGTAGCTCCGAAGATATCTCATCAGCCCTAGCCTGAGTTATGCCATACTGCGCTCTATTTGCTTGAATATCCTGTATGGTTGCAATTGTCTTGATCGATGTTGGCGCATTGAGCAATTTCATTTGCTCCTCGCCTGTAAGACCACTGTTTCTAAGTGTTTTTTGTTGCTGCAAAGCGGGCATATCGTCCCACTCGGACAGATCAAAGCTTTCCGGCAGTTTATCGACAATCGCCGCAAGTTCGGCATGTTCATCCGGTATACCATTAATGGAACTCGTTGGCACAGTTGACTTTTTTCTCAAGTCAGTTTGGACACCATCCTTTGGACGGGTAGGTGCTCCCAACGAATTGGTAGGGGTTTTAACTGGAGCAACCACTTTCCCTGCCGTTTGCTTGAGTCGTTCTGCGACTTCTAAAACAGCAGGTGTATTCCTACTTTTAAAAATGTCATCGAACACTGTTCTGTTTTCTACTTTTGATTCGTTATCCTGCAAATAGTTATTTGCAAGATACATTTGAAACTGCTCGTTAATATTTGTTGGTAATCCTCCGTCCCAACTTTGAGCCCCAACATGTGGTCTAGTAATGGAAGTTCCCCGTGAATTTTTGCCGGCCGAATCCGTTTCAGTATGATTCTGTGAAGATGCTGGTGTAAATTCGTCAGTTGTTTCTTGAAAAAGAACCGGTTTCATTTTGGGTAACTTCATGGCGTAGGTGATAAATTCTTCTTAAGCATTGCTTTCCTCCTGAAAATTTATTTCAAGATTATTGTAATGCCTGTTCTCAACCCAAAATTATAAGAAAAAACCTTGTAAAAATGCAAACGACAAATATCAACTTATAGAAAATCAGTCGTTGTCCAGCGACCGGATCAGCGTCTGCGCGACAAGGCGGCGCGTCTGCCGCGCGTCCATCGCGAGTTTTTCAATATACCGGTGCGCGGCGGCTTCGTCCATGCCGCGCCGCTCGATCAGCATCCATTTCGCGCGGTTGACGAGACGAACCTCCTCCATTTTTTCCTCCAGCGTTGCAGTCTTTTGTTCAAGATCCGCGAGCTTGAAGCGCGTCGCACTCATCATAGTCGCGGCTTGCTTGAGTTGCTGCGCAGTGCAGGGTTTGCTGAGCGTCAGCACGCCCGCATGCTCCACCTGTTCGCTCACCTGATCAAAACTATCCCCGGAAACCAACAGCGCCACGCAGCAGTTGCGCCTGCTGGAAAGATCGAGCGCAAGCTGTGTGCCCGTTTCATCCGGAAGCGGCGTGTTGATAAACACCAGTGAAAATGGTGTGTCCAGCAAGAGCCTTCGCGCCTCAGCCGCGGAACTACGCGTGATCACCGGAGCGTAACGCGAAGCCGCGAGCACTTCTGAGAGCGTCTCGCGGGAGCGATCCGATCCGGATACGATCAATACGCTATTCTGCTTTGCGTATGGATTAGGCAACGAAGGTCTCCTTCAGCGCTTTCACTGCGCAGATTGTGCACAGGTGGATTAAAATCAATCTGTGCTCAACGATGAATCATTACACATCCTCTGTATACGCTTCAACGATGCCCGCGGGCAACACGGAGCGCACAAATTCGCTGTCTTTCGCGATCATAACAGCCTCGGCACGCGTATGCGGTAGTTGGCGGAGTTTACTTGTAATCGATGCATCCGCCGCGAAGAGGTTCACATTGGTGGGCAGCGGAGCCGTGAGGTTTCGGCGGACTCCGTCCGCACCAGCGGCAAGAATTAGCGCAAACGCAAGATACGGATTGCACGCGGGGTCGGGCGATCGCAGCTCGATGCGCTCGTATTCGCCCTTTGCGGCGGGGATGCGAATCAGTTGCGAACGGTTCTCCGGCGACCAAGTGACATATCGCGGAGCCTTATGCTCGCCGAGACGCGCGTAACTTGCATCCACCGGGTTGAGAAACGCTGTGATCTCGCAGATGTGCTCCATCAATCCCGCCATAAATGCATCCCTTGTGTTTTCATTGTGCGGGCTAGCAAGAGACAAATTGATATGCATTCCGTTTCCGCTCTCATTCGGCAGTGGCTTTGGCGAAAAATCGGCCCACAATCCGTTCTGCATCGCTATCGTCCGCACCACGGACGGAAAGGTGATGGCGTTGTCTGCCGCGTGAAGCGCATCGCCATAACGGAAATCGATCTCGTTCTGACCGGGCCCGTCTTCATGATGCGAGCTTTCCGCGCGGATGCCCATCTCACACAGCGTCAGACAGATTTCGCGACGGACGTTTTCCCCGCGGTCAAGCGGCGCAATGTCCATATATCGCGCTTTATCATAGGGGATATTCGTCGCGTTTCCGTCCGCATCCAGCCGGAAGAGGTAAAACTCAAACTCCGTGCCGAAATTGACTGCAACGCCCTCGTTCCGTACGGCTGCGATTGTACGCTTCAACACATTGCGCGTGTCGTGCGAAAACAGACTCCCGTCGGAGCGGCGGATATCCGCAAACAAACGCACAACCCGCCCGTGGCTGGGACGCCAGGGCAGAACAGTGAGCGTTTCGCCGTCCGGGAAAAGCAGCAGATCCGAGTGCGCCTCATCTCCAAAGCCATTGATCGCGGACGCATCGAACGAGATACCGTCCGAAAATGCGCGAGATAACTCCTCCGGCATAATGGAGATGTTTTTCGGCAAACCGAATACATCGCAGAACGCCAGACGGATGAACTTTACATCCTCCGCTGCGCAATAGTCGATAATTTCCTGTGCGGTATACATCATTTCCGCGCACATCCTCTCCTGATATCATTGTTTAACTCTGCCGCACGGTGCGGCAGGGAACCGGACTTGCGTTTCCGCGCATTGCTGCGCGAACGCATGCCCGTTTCTATCAGTGTAGCATAATTTCCGGTACTTCTGGCGCAATTTTCACCGGATTTCGCAAGTTCATGCGCGTTTCCCGTCGTTATTGCACGCACCGCTTTTCGCAAAAAGCGCCCAAGCCGGGAAAAATGTGCCCGGTTCGAACGCCTTTGTTCCTGCAAGTATACATAACATAGAATTTCCTGTCAAGAATGTTGTGAATGATATATGATTTAAAACTGCAAAAAAGAGCTAAGATGTGTTTTTTATCCTCTTTTCGATCGGCTCTGCTTCGATTTCCATATGATTTCGCAGGATATCTTGCAATATTTTCGTGTTGACAAGCGTATCTCTGCGCTGTATACTATGCGCATATTATTTTAAACGGCAAAGGCGCCGCGGAAATACCGCTGTGTCGTTGCCTCTTTTTTATAGCCTGCGGTGCATAGAAAACCCGGAACTGCTATCCCCAAAGCGCCTTTCCGGTACAGCACATAATAGCGCAAGCTGAATTTGATCACAAAAAACTGGAATAGAGTAATGAATAGCGCACAGGAGGAAAAACAACCATGAATACGGTTTCGGAAGCATTCGGCAGTAAGGTGTTCAACGACGCGGTCATGAAGTCACGTCTGCCCAAAGACACGTATAAAGCGATGCAGACCGCGATTCGCGAAGGCAAAAGGCTCGACCTCTCCGTCGCCAATGTGGTGGCCAACGCCATGAAAGACTGGGCGATTGAAAAAGGCGCAACGCACTTTACCCATTGGTTCCAGCCGTTGACCGGCATCACGGCGGAAAAGCACGACAGTTTTATTTCGCCCACCATCGACGGCAGCATCATCATGGAATTCTCCGGCAAAGAACTTGTCCAGGGCGAATCCGATGCGTCCAGTTTTCCCTCCGGCGGACTGCGTGCTACGTTTGAAGCACGCGGCTATACGGCGTGGGACCCGACCAGCTTCGCTTTTATAAAGGAAAGGGTGCTCTGCATCCCGACCGCATTCTGTTCCTACGGCGGCGAAGCGCTGGATAAGAAAACCCCGCTGCTCCGCGCCATGCAGGCAATCGACCGTCAGGCAATGCGCATTCTCAAGCTCTTTGGCAACGATGGTGTAACCCGCGTCACCACCACTGTCGGCAATGAGCAGGAATACTTCCTTGTGGACAAGGCGGACTACGACCGTCGTCCCGATCTTCTCTTTACGGGACGCACGCTATTCGGCGCCCGCGCGCCAAAGGGGCAGGAGTTGGAAGACCATTACTTCGGTTCCATCAAGCCCCGCGTGCAGGCCTTCATGGAAGATCTCAACGATGAACTCTGGGAACTAGGCGTGCTCGCCAAGACAGAGCACAACGAAGTTGCGCCTGCGCAGCACGAGCTCGCCCCGATCTTCACGACGACGAATATCTCGGCCGACCACAACCAGCTTACCATGGAAATCATGCAGCGCGTTGCGAAAAGGCACAGCCTCGTATGCTTATTGCATGAAAAGCCCTTCGAAGGCGTCAATGGCAGCGGCAAACACAACAACTGGTCTCTTTCGACGAGCACCGGCGTAAACCTGTTGGAACCAGGGGAAACGCCTTATGAAAACGCGCAGTTCCTTCTCTTCCTCTGCGCGGTTATTCAGGCAGTGGATGATTATCAGGACCTGCTTCGCATCTCTGTGGCGAGCGCAGGAAATGACCACCGCCTTGGGGCGAACGAAGCCCCACCGGCAATCGTCTCCATCTTCCTCGGCGACGAACTTTCCAATATATTGGAAGCAATTGATACCGGCTCCGCTTACGGCGGATGTGAAAAAACGCAGATGAAGGTCGGTGTGCACGTAATCCCGCACTTCCCGAAAGATACCACCGACCGCAACCGCACCTCGCCGTTTGCGTTTACGGGCAATAAGTTTGAGTTGCGCATGTTGGGCTCAAGCCAGTCGGTCTCCGACGCAAACACGATGCTCAATACCGCTGTCGCCGAATCCCTCCGCATATTTGCGGATACTCTCGAAAGCGCAACTGATTTTACCTGCGCCGTACACGAGCTGATCCTGAAAGTTGTTAAAGAGCACAAACGTATCATATTCAACGGTAACGGTTATGACGACGCATGGGTCAAGGAAGCGGAGCGGCGCGGCCTGTTGAATTTAAAGACCACGCCTGACTGCCTCTCCCATTTTGTCGCGCCGAAGAATATCGAGTTGCTGAAATCGCACAAAGTGCTCAGCGAAACCGAAATCCGCGCCCGCCTCGAAATTATGCTCGAGAACTATAAGAAGATCGTCTGCATTGAGGCGATGACGATGATCGATATGACGCGCAAAGACATCTTGCCCGCTTCCGTCAACTTTCAGAAGAAGCTCGCAGATGCCATTGCGGTCAAGCACACTTATGCAAGCGCAGCGGACTGCACGTATGAGACCGACACGCTGATCACCGCAGCCGCGCTGACGAAGGCCGCATACGATAGCACGCGGGCGTTGGAGGATGCGCTCGCCGAGGCAAGAGCCGAAACTGAAGCGCAAAACGCCGCCGATATCTGTAAGGACAAGGTTTTAAAACAGATGAGCGAGCTGCGCGCGAGCGTAGACGCGTTGGAGATACTGACCGCGACGAGCGACTGGCCGTATCCTTCATACGGTGATATCCTCTTCAACGTCAGGTAAATAAAAATTCGGGAGAACGAAGATCATGTGTTCAATCATGGGATACCTCGGCAAGCGGATACCACTGGACATGCTTGTCGATGGATTTTACAAGACCATCTCACGAGGACCTGATCTGTCGCGAGTGTTGAGTGTCGGGGATGGATACCTCATGTTCCATCGCCTGACGATCATGGGTCTGGAAAAGAGCGGCATGCAGCCATTTGAGCGAGGCGGCGATGCGGTCGTTTGCAACGGCGAGCTCTACGGCTTTCGCAAAATGCGTGACGAATTATTCTCAGGATACGACTTCAAGAGCGGATCGGATTGCGAGCTGCTCTTACCCTTATATCAACGTTACGGGACAGACATGTTCCAGATGCTCGACGCGGAGTACGCGCTAATCCTCTACGATCACAAGAGCGATTCACTCATCGCCGCGCGCGATCCCATCGGCATCCGCCCGCTGTTCTACGGCTATGACGAGGACGGACAGATCATGTTCGCCTCGGAAGCGAAGAATATAGTGGGGCTGACAGATACCATCAACCCCTTTCCGCCGGGGCACTATTGGAAAGACGGCGAATTTATTCCGTATGCAAACCTGGCGGACGTTACGGAGTATTCCAAGGACGAACTCGACGCGGTCTGCGACAACATCCGCGAAAAGCTCACCCGCGGCATTGTCAAGCGACTTGATGCGGACGTGCCTCTCGGTTTCCTGCTCAGCGGCGGCTTAGACAGCTCTCTGGTCTGTGCGGTTGCCAACAAGTATCTGCCGCACCCGATCCGCACCTTTGCCATCGGCATGGTCGGCGATGCGATCGACCTCAAGTACGCAAAGCAAGTTGCGGACTATCTCGGTTCCGAGCATACCGAGGTATTCATGACCGCGCAGGAGGTCATTGCCTCACTGCGCAACATCGTGCGCATCCTCGAAACATATGACATCACGACCATTCGTGCAAGCGTTGGCATGTACCTGATCTGCAAGTACATCCACGAAAACACGAATCTTCGCGTTCTGCTCACGGGCGAAATCAGCGACGAGCTCTTCGGCTACAAGTACACGGACTTTGCGCCGAACGAAGAGGAATTCCAGAAGGAAGCCAAGAAGCGCATCGATGAAATCTATATGTACGACGTGCTCCGCGCGGATCGCTGTATCTCCTCCAACTCCTTGGAGGCACGCGTGCCGTTCGGAGATCTGGACTTCGTCAAGTATGTGATGTCCATCAATCCCGCCCTCAAGATGAACCGCTTCTGCAAGGGCAAATACCTGCTCCGTCGCGCGTTTGAAGGCGATTATCTACCGCAGGACATCCTTTACCGTGAGAAAGCCGCGTTTTCGGACGCGGTCGGACACTCCATGGTCGATCAGATCAAGGCGTATGCCGAGAAGCTCTATACGGACGAAGAGTTTGCGGAACGCTGCAAGAAATACGAGTTTGCAACGCCGTTTACCAAGGAGTCGCTGCTCTATCGCGAGTTGTTTGAGGCCGAGTACCCTGGCCAGGCGCATATGGTTAAGGACTTCTGGATGCCAAACCGCACCTGGGAGGGCTGCAATGTCACCGACCCGTCGGCTCGCGTGCTCGCGAACTACGGCGCAAGCGCAGTATAAAGAATTGACCCTGGCACCCTCGAATACCGTGGGAATTCGCTCCTTCCGCGGTATGCCTCCGCCCTTTGCTTCACGCAGAGGGCGGTTTTTTTGATGCTGCTTTTTTTAGAAAGCAGCACCGTGCGTCTTTGCTCCTTCCGCAGCATCCCTCCGCCCTTTACTTCGTGTAGAGGGCGGTTTTTTATCCGTTTTCTTAATATTTTAGTGCTGAATAAGATTTGCGTCGTAGATCGTTAAAAATCTTTGGTTTGGGAGAAGCCAAAAATGAATGCATCCACCCTATTTCGTACGGTTTCCGTACGGAACGTTTGTTATATTGCTAGTAGATTCGATTGTTTAATACCGATTGGCTGACAATTCGTAAAAAGTCAGCATCACGCAACCTGCTTTCACTTTTATAAAACGCTATTTACAAACCATATACGATATCTTTCAGCAAACGCTTTGCCATCCGCTGGAATTGGGAAGGGGACGTGGTCTATGAGCGAGATTCTCCGCATGGAGCATATCAGCAAGCAGTTCGGGGACTTTTACGCCAACAAAAACATCAATTTTGATGTGCAAAAGGGCGAAGTGCACACACTGCTTGGCGAAAACGGCGCAGGAAAGAGCACGCTGATGAACGTGCTGATCGGCCTGTACCAGCCGACGGAGGGCTCCATCTACCTCCGCGGCGAAAAAGTCCACATCGACTCCCCCGCCGAAGCGGTTCGCCTCGGCATCGGCATGGTGCACCAGCACTTCATGCTCGTGGAAGCCATGACGGTGTTCCAGAACATCATCCTCGGCGACA
>PNNR01000025.1 GCA_013824375.1 Clostridiales bacterium | reverse complement strand
TCTTTCCATTGGCGGGAGATGAGCATGATCGAGCTGATGATTGCGCAAACCGCGAGCACCATGAACACCTGCTTGGATAGCTCGCTCGCCATAAACGCCATCACGGCGTTGAATCCGTCCACCACATAGAACACTAGCGTCATCACGCCAAGGATGATCGTCAGATGCGGCAGCACGCGGGATAAAATCCGTTTCATATTCGCATCCCTCCCTTACTGCCCGCCGGCCGCGGCCGGTTCGACGATGTATAGAATGTCGCTCGTGTCGCGCGGGGAGGATTCCTCCGGCTGATTGCGCCATTCGCTCATGTAGGTCATCACCGCGGTGTCGCCGCCGTCGAGGTTAAAGGCGACCTTGCATCCGAGGTCGTAAAACACCTGCGCAAGCTCCATGTACGTCATGCCCCAGGAGTAACCCTTCTGGCGGCCGTCGACGAGGATGAAGCAATAGTGACCCGGCTCGTAGTAGCCGATGGCGGAAAGCGGGTTCGCCTTATTGTTTGCAAAGCTACCCGGAATCTGTCCGTTGATTAACAACTCCGGCCCGAAGGTCCAAATCTGATACGGTTCCCTGGCATAGATCGCGTCCACATCCGCGCGCTTGAGCTCCTGCGGATAGGTCTCCATCGTGCCGTCGTAGTAAAGCACGCAGATATCGCCAAAGACGGGCAGCTTGTTCTCCCACTCGACGCCGTTGCGCACGGCGATGCTCTGGTGATAGGCGAAGTTGTCGCCGGAGATGGCGATCAGCGCGCCCGTGATCTGTGAGAGCTGCTTTGTGCTCATCACGTTCTTGCGCGATCCTTGATTCTGATCTTTATAGTCCAGCGCTACCGCGGTGCGGAAGCTGTTGATGTCCTTGATGTAGATGTCCGCAAGATAGTAAGTGATGGGTTTCTCCGCTGTGCCCGCGACGATCTGCTGCACGTCGATGGAGACGTTCTCGCTCTTGTAGGAGGTTTCTGTTTGCTCGACTTCGCTGGTGGTGAACTTCTCCGCGTATTTTCCGCCGAGAAGGCCGGTGTCCACGACGGCGGGCGTCGGTGTTATAGCCGCCGCTTCCTCCGACGGAATTGTGCTTGCCTGCGCCTGCGTGGCCTCCGGCGCGGCAGTGACGACCGGGGTTGGGCTCGTCAGCGCTTTGGGGGTATAGTCGCGCTCGCGCAAGAAATAGAAATACGTAAATGCGCCGAGCAGCGCACCGAGCACGAGAAGGTCGGCGACAATTGCGGTGACGAGGCGTTTCACGCGCCGGTTTTTCGGATTTATCATCAGATCGGTTGATCCTCCTGACAGAAGTGTCGGATGTCTTTTACGGCGGAAGAAAATCAGGCCTCTGGCCCAAGCTCCTCGCTCCGCGGCGGAAACACATATTTACGTTGCATGAAGAAGCTGAGGGGGTAGAGTACAAGCTCGACCAGAATTTTACCGACCGGAAGCGGCATAAAATGCGTGATGACCAGCATCAGTACATAGTTGACCGCGAGGATACCCGCAACCAGCAAGTAGTACCGAACGATGCTCGCGCGGCTTCTGTGCTCAAAGACCAGCTTGCAGTTCATGAAGTAGTTCGCCAGAGAACTTAAGATGCGCGCGCCAACGACGCTGATGAGCAGCGACTGCGCCATGCCTTTGGTGGTGGAAGAAAGCAGCAGCACGAGCACATAATCCAGCAGCATCGCGACCAGCGAAGAAGCGACAAAGTAAAGAATCATCTTGTAGATGCGCCATCCGTCGCGAATGGCGTTGAAATGGGAGGATTTGTTGTCTTCAATATACACGGTTTCGATGGTGACCTCTTCTATCGGAATGCGATGGCGGGTTGCGTATAGGAGGACGTTGATCTCGTACTCATACCGGTCTCCCTTCATCTCAAGCATCATTGGGATACGGAACACGCCGAACGCGCGAAGTCCGGTTTGGGTATCAAAAACTTTTACTCCTGTAGAGGCGGCAAACACCGCACGTGTGATCGTGTTTCCCGCGCGGCTTTTGAATGGAACGTTGCCGGTAAACTGGCGGCTGCCGAGCACAAGTTTTTCAGGCGCTGCTTCCCACGCCTTGCTGACACGCACGATATCGTCCGGCAGATGCTGCCCGTCCGCGTCGATAGTGACGACGCCTTCGTCTGCGGGATACTGGTCATAGATATACGTTAGCGCGGTTTTCAGCGCGGCGCCTTTGCCGCGATTGACGCGGTGATGGATGATCTTGGCATATGGCTCCAGCGAATCAAACAGCAGCCGCTTGTTTGAGTCGCTTCCGTCGTTGACGATGACGAGGTCATACGAGGTTTTCTCATGCAGATCATGCACAAGACGGGAGAGTTTCTCATCGGGCTGATATGCCGGAATGATGACAACCATGAATCTGCTCCTTTGTGGGTTGTTTGCGGGCGTACGCTGCGTCCGGTACCGTATTTCTGCTGGCGAATCGCCTTGCGGGCGCAATAAAAAACGTGCCTGCTTTGAACGCGAGTATAGTATATCCTATTTCCTGGCGCGTGAAAAGCACAGGCGACTTTTGACGCAAGAATGTCATTATTCGGAATTTCCCGCATAAACACTGCGAATTTCGAGGATTTTCACACGATCACTTTGTAAACTATTTGTAATAATTGGAAACGATCGCGGATTTTGGACAAATCCTGCTATAATAAAGTCGGTATCCATAGATGGAAAGGACACAGCGAAACAATGGCCCGAATACCAGATAACACCCATAATAATGGAGATAAAACCAAGAGATCACAGGAAGCGAAAAACCGTCAGCCGGAGCGGGAAGACAAAGAGAGCCTGCCGGAATACGGCTATCATGGCATGGAAGTGGAGCCGTTTGTTCCGACGGACGTGTTCCCCTCCACGCAGGTGCGCGGCAAGCGCCGTACAACGAGAAAGAAGAAGCGCGTGCTCTGGGCGCTGATGCTCGTCGGCGGCATTGTGCTGCTCGCGGTTGGCAGCGTGTTTGCTTATGTACTTCTTTTAAACCCCAGCGCGCAGTTCGACGGAAACCTGCAGACCAACCAGGCGGAAGTGATCACAGTGGACGAAGGCGACAGTACGCCCACGCCGGCCGGACCCGGTGCGCCAACGCCGACGCCGACGCTCGATCCTTACGAAGTGGTCAGCGCGCAGGCGGACACCAGCATGATGCAGAATATCGTCAACGTGCTGCTCATCGGCGTGGACTATGCGGAAGAGCGCGAAACCTGGAAAGGCAAGCACGAGTATCACTCTGACGTGATGATGATCATGGCCATCAACTTCGACGAGAACCGCGTGGACCTCATCTCGCTTCCGCGAGACACCTATGCGAATATTCCCGGCGTTAGGGGCATCTACAAGCTCAATGCCTCGATCAACTGCGGCGGCGGGTTTGATGCGCCGGGTGGCGCGGGGTTCCTTAAAACCTGCGAAGCCGCGAGCTGGATGCTCGGCGGTATTCCGGTGAACTATTACTACGCGGTCACGATGCCAGCGGTGAAAGAGCTGGTCAACGCAGTCGGCGGCGTGGACTATAATCTGGAGCTCTCGTTCAAGATGGCGGGGCGCAGCTATGAGGCGGGCCCGACACATCTCAACGGACAGGGCGTGCTGGACTATCTGCGGGTGCGTAAGAATGTCAACGAAGGCGGCGACCTCAATCGCGTGAATCGGCAGAAAGCGATGCTTATCGCTCTGTTTGACTCCATGCAGAAACAGAACCTGATCCTTAAGATACCCGATATCATCGGCTCGTTCGATGGTCAGCTGTTCACCAACTGCACGCTGGGTCAGACCGCGGCACTTACGAAATTTGCCTATACGCTGGATAAGAGCAATATCGGCATGCACTCTATGAGCGGAACCATCACGAATATCTTCAACTGGAACTTCTGCCTGACAGACCAGACCAACCGCGTCAAGATCATCAAGACGGTCTATGGCATCGACGTCCCGCGCGAGCTGGAATACACCGCGGACTACGCGCGTTACCGCTGGGCAGACATGATCGCCACGCAGTATCTGGACACCACGCGCGAGCTAGTGGATTTTGTTTCGCAGGAGCTTGCGGTGGACGACCTGCTGCCGACCATGGAACCCACACCGGAACCGACGCCGGACGGATTTGTCACGCCCATACCGATCATTCCGCCGCCCGAAACCGTAACGCCGGCGGGCATGACCGGCTCCGGTTCCTTTGAAGTCGTGCGCTTGAGCGCGAGAAGCCCTATCCGCGAGGAGGGATATCAGCGGTATTCGCTGGGTCAGCGCGAGATGTTCAACGATTTTCTGATGACGCTGGATCTGCTGGAAGAAGCACAGGCGAACGCCCGCAAGGAAGCGTCGAAGTATGCCAGCGGCAAGAACAACGATCTGGAACGGTTGACGCAGGACGTCAAGGACTACGCCTCGCACGTGAAGGAGAGCGCGCTCCAGCTTGCGATGGACTTCGGCTACCCCATGAACCAGTTCCTCTGGACATACTGGTATGACAAAGACCCATCGTTCAACGAGGTTAAGGTGGACTTCCGCTGATTCGGAAACGCATAAAAAGGCGGCGTAAATGAACGGAACTCCATTGGTGAACCGCGAATAAAACCCCTGTTTTGCGCAGCATGATAATCTGGACACCAAGACAAGAGTAAAAGAAGAGGTGGTCAGATTTCAATGAAGAGAGCAGCTTGTAACAAGCGGTTCAAAATGACGGCGGTTATGCACGCTCATAAGGTTTCTCAGTCTGTCCAAGACGCGGCGCGAGAACCGGGAATCAGCGGGACAACTCTGCGCTGCTGGATCAACGAATACGACGAATATTGAGAAAATGCGTTTCCAAGTCACGGAAACGCATTTTTCAATTACACCTATGGGATGAAGAAATCATGAAAACCAATTAAAGAATAAAAGATGGAGAACGAAATATTAAAACACCAATCCTTCTTGAAGCGAAAGAATGCGTGAGATTTCTATCACTCAAAGAAAATCAGAAGAAATATCACACCAAGAAGGCCTGCAGGATATTGGGGATTTCACGTTCAGGCTACTATGAATCTCTGCAGGCCAAGAGAAGCAAACGGGCGATTGAAAATGAAGCGTTGTCAGAAATGATTGAGGACATCTTTCGTGAAAATCGAGGTCGATATAGAGCGAGGCGAATTCAACACGCCCTCGAAACATAAGGCATACAAGCGAATAATCCCTTCGATAATGCCATCATGGTGTCTTTTTATTGAACGATAAAAGAGAGCTTGTTCAGGATGCCGGTTATGACAACCCGGAACAAGCTCGCCAAGCTGTGTTCAAATTATTGAATTTATTACAACACAAAGCGTATCCATTCCACTCTTGGCGGGCTATGTCCTGCGCAATTTGAAGCTCAGAACATATAAGGTCTTTTTTTTTGCGTCCGTTTTCTCTTGACCGTTCCACAAATCGCATGCTTCGCATTGTCTAGCTTCTTTGGGTCAGTTCAGCAGGTTGTTTACGTTCGCTTCTATTACTATCGATCAGGACTTCAACGGATCATCCAGTCCGCACAGCTTTAGGCTCACATCATACAGCCGGTTTGCGCTGGCGAGGTTTTTGCTCGCTTCGCTGGAAGGCTCGATTTTGCAGCGGTAGAAATACTCTCCGCTGACGCGCTCCAGCGCGGGTTCGCAGGCAAGGAAAACGCTTGTCTTCGCGCCCTCGTCGCTGGTCATAAACAGTATCTTCATCAACGACGCAACCCATCGGAAGCGGTCGTTCGTGCGATTAACCACGATGTCCGTCGCGACGATGCCCGGGTGCACGGCGTTGACCGTCACGCGGCTGCCGCGGGTACGAAGCTTTTCGGCAAGCGCGCGAGTGAAGAGAAGGTTGCAGAGCTTGCTGTGTCCGTATGCGGCAAAACGGTTGTAGCCGCGTGTGAAGTTCAGGTCGTCAAAGCGCACGTCGCCCCAGCCATGTGCGATACTGGTCATCATCACGACTCTGCCCTGCCTGCTTTTTTCCAGCAGCGGGAGCAGCAGCATCGTCAGCAGAAACGCGCCGAGGTAATTGACGCCGAACGTTAGCTCAAACCCCTGGCGCGTCAGCTCCCGATGGCGGCCAAGGATGCCCGCGTTGTTGACCAGCGCGTCAAGCCTGCCGTATTTTTCCGTAAAAGCCGCGGCAAACGCGCGGACGCTGTCGAGGTCGGCAAGGTCCAGCCGCATCAGGTCAAAGCAGCGCCCGTCCACGCACGAAAGCTCGCCAAGCGCCGCCTCGCCGCGCTCCTTGCTGCGGCAGGCGAGCACGACGGTAGCTCCCCGGTCGGCAAGCTGCCGTGCTGTCGCCTTGCCGATGCCGGCGTTCGCGCCCGTGACGATGACGACTTTCCCCTTCATATCCCCGTTCAAAAAACCATCCATGGCAAAGAGTATATCGAAAACCGTGACCGCGCGCAACACAAACGCGTGCTTCTGTTGTACGAAAAAGCGGCGGTAAATCCGTCCTTTCCGAATGCGTAAAAAATCGATATACTATAGTATTGTAATTCAAGTGAAAAATGCCGCGGTGCAGTGCACTGGGCGGAGGATAAAAAAGTATGTTTATCGCTGACGGTTGGAATGATTTTCGCGTGCTGGACGCGGGCAACGGCATGAAGCTCGAACGCTGGAAGGGCATCACCCTACTGCGTCCCGATCCGCAGGCCGTCTGGCCGATGGGCGAGCACAAGGCGGACGCGGTCTACATCCGCTCCGAAACCGGTGGCGGACACTGGGAGGAGCAGCGGCAGCTGCCCGAATCCTGGCAGGTCACCTATCGCGACCTGACGTTTGTCGTGCGCCCGACGGGCTTTAAGCACACGGGTCTGTTCCCCGAGCAGGCGGTCAACTGGGACTGGATGCGCGGCGAACTGAACCGCTGGAAGAAAACGCACGACCGCGCGCCGAAGGTGCTCAACCTCTTTGCGTACACGGGCGGCGCAACCGTCGCCTGCGCGGCCTCCGGCGCGGAGGTGGTGCATGTGGACGCCGCCAAGGGTATGGTCGCCTGGGCGAAGGACAACGCGAGCGCGAGCGGGCTTTCGGAAGCGCCGATTCGCTACATCGTGGACGACTGCGTAAAGTTCGTCAAGCGCGAACTGCGGCGCGGCAGCCGATACGACGGCATCGTCATGGACCCGCCGAGCTACGGCAGAGGGCCCACAGGCGAGCTCTGGAAGATCGAAGCCGACCTCTACCCGCTGGTCGCGGACTGCGCACAGCTGCTGAGTGACGAGCCCGCGTTCTTCCTCGTCAACAGTTACACAACCGGTCTTGCCGCAAGCGTGCTGAAAAACATCCTGCGCGTGGCTCTCCCGGAAGGCGAGGCGGTCTCCGACGAGGTGGGGCTGCCCGTCGAGCGGGACAATCTGCTGCTGCCGTGCGGCGAAAGCGGACGCTGGACGCCGAAACGTTAATCCGTTATGGCGTTGACCCCACCGCGGGTTTCACTTCACACGGAAGAAACTCTCACAGAAAGCGTACACAATTTGGAAGAGCAAAGCACACAGCCAAAGTTCCGGCGCGACGAGCGGACGGACAGCGGCATCCGAATTTTATATGAGGACAACCACCTGCTCGTGGTCGAGAAGCCCGTCAACCTGCCCGTACAGGCGGATAGCTCCGGCGACGAGGATTTGCTTACGCTGCTGAAAGCGTATATCCGCGCGAGATACGAAAAGCCGGGCGAGGTCTATCTTGGCCTCGTGCACCGGCTCGACCGCCCGGTCGGCGGCGTGATGGTGTTCGCAAAGACGAGTAAAGCGGCGGCGAGATTGTCCGCTCAGTTCAACAGCCACGAGGCGAAGAAGCGCTATTGCGCGATTGTCAGCGGCCACCCAAAACCGCAGGAAGCGTTGACCGACTGGCTCTATAAAGACGAAACGACGTTCTCCTCCCGCGTTGTGCCGAAGGGCACCGACGGCGCAAAGGAAGCGCGCCTGAGCTACGCCCTGCTTGCGCAGGCGGAGACGACTGCGCTCCTCGATATCGAACTCTATACCGGACGCCCGCACCAGATTCGCGTGCAGCTATCGCACGCGGGCTACCCGATCTACGGCGACCAGCGGTATGCGCTGAACGCGCCTGCCCATGAGCAGATTCGCCTTTGGGCGTATGCGCTGACGCTCTCGCACCCGACGCTGAAGGAGCCGATGACGTTCTTCTCCGCACCGCCGTGGGAGGAAGCCGCGTTTATGCCGCAGATTGCGCTCCTGCCCGCGTTCTCCGTCTGCCGCGGGGTCTATCTGGACGAGGACTGCATCGTCGTGGACAAGCACGCGGGTGCGGAGACGGAGGGCGAGCTGCTGGGCGAGCTGGAGTCTCTGTTTGAGAGCGTCTATCCCGTGCACCGGTTGGACGCGAACACGGAAGGGATTGTGCTTTTCGCGCGGACGGAGGAATCCGCCGCCAAGTTTGAGCAGCTCTTTTTCACACATGAATTACGAAAGATCTATCACGCCGTCGTGTGCGGCGTGCCGAAAAGCGAAGGCCGCCTCGTCCACTGGGTGCAGAAGGACGCGGATGATTCGTTTGTCCGCCTCTGCCGCGAAGGCGACGCGGGCGCACTGCGCTGCGAGTTGAGCTTCCGCGTGCTAAGCAGCGACGGCGAAGCAAGCCTGCTCGAAATTGAACTCTTCACGGGACGCACGCACCAGATCCGCGTGCAGATGGCGGCAATCGGGCACCCCGTTCTCGGCGACGACAAGTACGGAGACAGGGAGTTCAACAAGCTCCGCAAAAAGCGCACGCAGCAGCTGCTGGCGAAGAGGTTGGAGATTGACGGTCGGATGTTTGAGAGTTTGCGGGAGTTGGGGTTGTAAGTTTCTCTTTGAATCACAAAACAAACAGGGCGGAGTTTCAAGCCCTGTTTTTGTTTGCTCGAGGTTCATCTGAAAAAGACGTTGTCCGCCACGCACTGGATGACGGATGCATGATACGCATTTTACCGAAAGACGATCCAACTTCACGTGACAATATTGTAAAGAAAACGGAGCGGTGAGGCTCCGTTTTCGTGATGCATAGTTACATTATGGTTTTACAGCAAAGGACCGGAACGATACGCCACTCATTTCTCCACCTTCCTTTTACGCGCGATTACAACCACAGCAACCGCAACCGCAACAGTCCCGATTGCAATGAGTAGAATCGTCTCAATGCCCATTGCAGGCGCGGTATCTACCATAGTCTCCTCCGGGACTGGCGCGTTGGTTTGCTGTGCGGCAGTTGGCGCTGGTGATGCGGTAGCCACCGGCAGCTCCTCTCCCCTTGCTTCGGCGAGGATCGCGTCCAACTCCATCTGTGAAATCTGCTGAATCGTGTAGCCGTTCCATTCTGTCTCGCCGTTGGGCGCCCACTCGCCGGCGTAGGCGGCGGTG
>PNNR01000065.1 GCA_013824375.1 Clostridiales bacterium | reverse complement strand
ACTGGCCGTACTGGCCGTGTTACCTGATCGCGCTGGTGCTCAGCGTGCTCTGGAATTTCACACTCAATCGCAAGTTCACGTTCCAGAGCGCAGCCAATATTCCGCGGGCGATGCTGCTGGTACTTGGGTACTATTGCGTGTTTACCCCACTCTCCACGCTCTGGGGCAACGCGCTGGACAATATCGGCTGGAACAATTACGTCATTTTGTTTGGCACGATGCTGGTCAACCTGACTACGGAGTTTCTCTATTGGCGGTTGGTTGTGTATAAAGACAGCATCAACACCAATGAACGCGCAATAAAACGACTAGAGAAGCAGGAAGCAATGACAGCACAACAGGAGGAGACAAAATGAGCGAACGTAAACGAACCAGAACACAGCAGGCGATTTTGCACGCAGCAAAGGTGCTATACGAAAAGAACGGAGTGGGCAACGTGCCCTTTGACGATATCGCGGAGACGGCGGGCGTCTGCCGCACGACGGTGTTCAACCACTTTGCGGACGCGGCGGAGCTGCAGCAGGCACTCGCGGTTGCGGAAATCGGCGAACTGATCGAGTTCGGTGAGGAGAGCAAGCTTAAGGGGCTTGCGCTGATTCACGCGTTGATGGGCAAGCTCATCGACGACACGGCCAACTATCCGCGCGTGATGGCACGGCTTGCAAACGCCACGATCCTCGGCGGCGAGAGCGGCAGGGTCAGTGAGATCGAGCGGCTCATCACGCGGCAGTTTGAGCAGGAGTTTGGCGAGTCACTTGCGAACAACGGCGGCTCTGCGGCCTTGCTAGCCCAGATGACGATGGGACTCTATTATGGGCAGGTCAACCACCAGCTTGCATTCGGGTTGCCGTTTGAAGCGGAACAGATGCGCAAACAAATGCGCGTGATGCTGGGGCTCTTGCTGAGCGGCGTGCGCAGGTAAATAGCAAAATGAGCATATAAACGCTTTCGGATTGAGAGGAACAGGGGAATGGAACACTGTGGCATCAGCCGCTGGGACGATCCCAACGCGATCAATGAACAACTCAAAAAACTGACCGATGCGCCGATTTACGAGGTTTCCCCGGAATATTATCAGAATGAAGTCATGCGCTATTTTGACGAGAAGTGCACCCGCTCCCGAGCGGTCTTCGAGGAAGCCAAGGAGTATATCCCCGGCGGTGTGCAGCACAACCTCGCGTTCAATAAACCGTTTCCGATCTGCGTGACCCGCGCGGACGGCGCATATTTGACCGACGCGGACGGCAACCGCTACATCGATTTTCTGCAGGCGGGCGGTCCCACGATCCTCGGCAGCAATAACGAAGCGGTTCGAAAGGCAGCGATGGGCCTGATCGAAGAATGCGGCCCGGTCACGGGGCTTCTGCATGAGGCGGAGCTGCTGATCGCCAAAGAGATTCACCGCCACATGCCTGCGGTCGAGATGTTCCGCATGCTCGGCAGCGGCACCGAGGCGGTCATGGCGTCGCTGCGCATCGCGCGCATCGCGACGAACCACAAGCGCATCATCAAGATCGGCGGCGCGTACCACGGCTGGTCGGATCAGATGGTGTACGGGCTCAAGATTCCCGGCAGCCGCGCGCTGCTGGAAAGCCACGGCATCCCGAAGGCTTGCTATTCGCTCACGGACGAAGTGCGCCCGAACGACCTCGGCATGCTCGAAACCATGCTGCGCCTCAACCGCGTCAAGGGCGGCACGGCGGCGGTCATCGTCGAGCCGGTCGGGCCGGAGAGCGGCACGCGTCCGGTTGCGCAGGAATATAATGCAGGCGTTCGCGCGCTCTGCGACAAATACGGCGCGCTGCTGATCTTCGACGAGGTTGTCACCGGTTTCCGCGTGGACCTCGGCGGCGCGCAGGGCTATTTCAACATCGTGCCGGATCTGACGATCTTCGGCAAGATCGTCGCGGGCGGCTATCCCGCGGCGGGCGGAGTCGGCGGAAAGAAAGAATACGCCTCGCTCATGGCGGCAGGCCTTGCCACCGGCAAGCACCGAGCCTATGTCGGCGGTACGCTGGCGGCAAACCCGCTCTCGTCGCTCGCGGGCTATACCGCAATCCGCGAGATCGAGCGCACCAACACCTGCGAGATTGCGGGCAGGCAGGGCGACAAACTCACCGACGGCCTGAAGGCTTTGATCGCGAAATACGAGCTGCCGTTTGTGGCATACAACCAGGGCTCAATCGTACATCTCGAGTGCACAGGCGCGATGAGCTATGACTACTCCAGCATGAGCTTTGTCAAGTCCGCGCTGGGACTGCTCAAGAACAAGGCGATGATGACGCGCCGCAAAGACGCGATGGAGCGCATGGGTGCCGCCTACATGGCAAACGGCATCGTCACCCTAGCGGGGAGTCGCCTCTACACCTCGCTGGCGGACACCGACGAGGTGATTGCCGATGCGCTCTCGCGGTTTGAAACCGTGTTTTCGCACGTGGTGAACACCGGCGCGCGCTGATCAAACGAGCGTTCACAGAACAGCACACGAGACAGGACACAGACGGGAGAGAGCAAGATGGAACGCTATATCCTTGCCCACGACATCGGCACCAGCTCTGACAAAGCGGTACTGGTACGATTTGACGGATCGATCCGCGCGACGGCGAGCGAGCCGTATCCGACCTATTACCCCAACCCCGCGTGGGTGGAACAGGACCCCGCGGACTACTGGAAAGCCGTCTGCGAAACAAGCCGCAGAGTGATGCACGACAACGACATCTCGCCGGAAAGCATCGCGGCGGTCGTGTTTTCAACGCAGGCGCAGGGCGTCATTTCCGTTTCGGAAGACGGAACCGTGCTCTATCCGAACATCACCTGGGTGGACGGACGCGCGGAAAAGCAGGCGCAGGGCATCATGAGAAAGATCGGCGGAAAGCGGCTCTTTACGCTGCTTGCAGGCACGCCGATCATGGGCAAGGACTGCATCGCAAAGATCATCTGGCTCAAGGAAGAACGTCCGGAGGTCTATCAAAATGCCTATCGCATCCTCGACGTCAACGGCTATCTCAAATATCGCTGCACGGGGAAGATGGTTGCGGAACTCTCCGGCGCTTCCGGCTACGGGTTCGATCTCAAGAAGAAAACGTGGCTCTCCGTTCTCCCGCTCGCAGGGATCGATATGAAGAAGCTCCCGCCGCTCGTCAAGAGCACAGACATGGTCGGCGGCTTGACGGAACAGGCCGCGCACGAAACAGGCCTGCTCGCGGGCACGCCCGTGTTCGGCGGCTGTGACGACGTGCAGTCCGCGGCGGTCGGCTCAGGACAATCGGAGGACGGCGACGTCCACGTCTACCTCGGCACCTCGGCTTGGGTCGCGGCGGCGACGAAAACGGGAGACGCATTTCGCCACGGCGCGGTAACGATTCAGAGCGCCGATCCTGCGATGAATCTCATCGCGGGCATTACGGAGAGCGCGGGTGCGAACATCGAGTGGATTCGCGATCAGTTCTTCCGCCACGAGAAAGAAAAGTACGGCACGGGCGTGTTCAACTATATGGACGAGGTGATCGCCCACGTGCCGCCGGGCAGCGACGGGCTTATCTGCACGCCGTGGATGCTCGGCGAGCGCTGCCCCGTCTCAAGCACGACCACCAGAGCCACACTGTTTAACATCACGATGGTGCACACGCGCGAGCACCTGATGCGCGCGGTCTACGAGGGCATCGCCTACAACATCCGCTGGATTTTGCAGAACTTCTGCAAGGATTACGGCATCGCCTGCGACGACATCCGCATCATCGGCGGCGGCGCGCTGGACAAGGGTTGGATGCAGATTCTCTCCGATGTGACCGGCCGCAACATCAGAGTGGTCGAAAACCCGCGCAACGCAGGCGCGGTAGGCGCGGCGGTTGTCGCGTTGATCGGTCTTGGCGAGCTGCCTTCGTTTGCGGACGCTAAGAAGTTTGTGCGCGTGAGCGCAGTGTTTACGCCGAATGTGGCAAACCGCGCAATCTACGACGATTTATTTTCGCAGTATCAGCAGCTCTACCGTTCGCTTGCGGGCGCTTATGCCGCGGCGAACGGCAAGCGCTTCACCGAAGAAAAAGCGAAAGCGTGAGAGGAGCAGGCACATGACGAAATCACAGGCCGCAAGGGCCTTTCTGGAACTCTCTGTACAACTGCGGCACGAAGGTCTGCTCGGAGAAAATCTCTCGGTGAAAGCCTCCCTGCGCGGAAACGAGGGAGAGATTTTCTTTGCCGAACTCTCCGGCGCGGACATAACCATGCAGGAGATCTCGACGGGCGAGGAGCAGGAACCGTTTTTTCATGCGTTCTACGTTAAGCCCGAAGCAAAGGCGCTGCTGTTGCTCTCCGGCATCTATGCGCCGGTCGTGGCGCAGCGGTTGCGCGCGCTCACGGCGGAGCTGGACGACATGGCGCAGATCGTGGGATTGACCGCGCGCGTTGCCGCGTCACTTGCGCCGGAGGAGATTGCGCGGTGTCTGCACGGCCGCAACAGCTGCTTTGTCAAGGACGCGGGCATGCTGATCACCGGACGTGCGATCAGCGAGGCGGTCACGGGCGCGATTTTGTTGGAAAAGGCTGCGATGACGCACCTGTTTGCCAAGAAAATCGGCGGGGCAAAGCGCGTTCCGCTGTTTTCCGCCGCGCTCATGCACTTCATCTACCAGAAGAAATATTCAAAGATTAACCTCGGCGCGGAGACGACAACGAAGTCAGGCACGGAAGAACCGACGGAAGCGCCAGCGCAGACTGCGCGGGAGCGCGAGATTCGCGCACAGATCGTCGCATACGGCAGAAGATTGCAGGACGAAGGTCTGTTGCAGGGTACGTGGGGCAATCTCGCCGTTCGGCTGGATGAACGATACATGCTCTGCACGCCGAGCGGGCTGGATTACCGTCTGCTCACGCCGGAGGACATCGTCAAGGTGGAACTTGCCACGCTGGATTACGGCAGTCAGCGTAAGCCCACAAGCGAGAAACGGCTGCACCGGGATATCTTTGCCGCGCGGGCGGACGTCGGCGCGTCGATCCACACGCACGCGAAGCTCTGCGGCGTGTTCGCGGCGGCTAGAAAGAGCATTTGCTGCATCGAAGGCGAGATGAAGCGCCTGGTGGGCGACGAGATGCGCTGCGCGGGACACGCGCTGCCATCGACGAAGAAGCTCTCAAAGGTCGCGCTGGGCGCGCTGGGCAACCGAAACGGGTGCCTTTTGATGAATCACGGTGTGATCTGCTGCGGTACCGATCTGGTGGCGGCATATCTTGCCTGCAAAGCTGCGGAAGCAGCGGCGGGGCTGCAACTGGGACTGTGATTGAGAGAACAACGCGTGAAGACCCTGCACGAAACGCGTAAAGAAACGATAGAAGCATCAATGCCCAGTCGATGAAAGCGCGATTGCCGGCGATTCAGCCGAGACGAACGCGCTTGTTTCTTTCGATGCGCACCGCTTGTACAAAGACAAAACGCAGAACGGTTGATTTCTCGTTGCGCAACCATACAATTTGTGTATAATGTAAGAATTAAGGCAATTCACAGCGCGGCATGCTTTGCTGCGGGCACATCGAAAGCATCAGTGAACCATAGCAGGATGTACGATCCAAGCGGATCATTCATTCTTTCGGAGGAATAAACGCATGAACTGGAATAACATGAAAATTATTTGGACGGACGATGCACCTGTTTATTTGCAGCTTGCGAACTATTTCTCCACGCGGATTTCCTCCGGCGAACTGCGTGAAGGAGACGCGTTGCCGACCGAGACCGCTCTTTGCAAGCTGCTCACCATCAGCCGCTCTACCGTTCGGCAAGCGTTTTTAATGCTGGAGGAGGAGGGCGTGATTGTGCGCAAAAAGCGTGTCGGCACGCGCGTATGCAAACCGAAGCTCAAGCGTAGCATCAATAATCTCTATAACTTCACGACGGAGATGTTTGCACTCGGACTCACGCCCAGTTCGAGGGTGCTGTCTTTTACAACCGTTCATCCGCCGATCAAGATTGCTGAGATGCTTCATCTCTCCGCAGGGGAGACGACGTTTCGTATCGAACGTTTGCGCTTTGCGGATGACGAACCGCTCTTGATGGAGACTGCATATATTCCTACGCGTATCTGCCCGCAGCTCGCCCGAGAACAACTCAACGATTCGCTATACGCAACGATCCGCGAATGCTCCGGTTCGTCCCCGCAGGAGGCAATTGAGATCTACGAGGCGGTGACGCTGAACAAACGTGATGCGGAACTGCTGCATATGCGCGCGGGAGAGGCGGCGTTTCGCATCCAACGCATCTCCAAGAATACCGCTGGAGAGTTTTTTGAGTATTGCGTGGAACTTGCGCGGGGAGATAGCAACAAGTTCCAGATCGTGCTGAAAAATTCCGGCGTGCAATATTCGCGCGTCCGGTAAAGCAAGATTTTTGTGACAAACCGCCCTCGAAGCGGGTGATAGAACCGATAAACAACCATTCATAAAATAGTACTGGTTTTTTTTGAAATCCGGCATTATAATTACAACAGCTGAAACCGTTCAGCTTCGCAACCCGGTGATTTGTAGATCGAATATCCAAATCACCTCCCCAACCGGGCGGTCGCGTCCGAAGAAGAACGAATGAAAGTCCGAACTGAAAATGAGTAGCACGCCGTATGACAGTAGTCGACGGCTTTTGGTGTTTTTGGTACGCAAAGTATATCGACCGAAATCGGCGTTCTTTTCATCAAAAAGCCCAAAAGAATAGAGAGTTCGTTGGGAACGCAGCTGATTTTCACGCGAATTTCACATTATGTTTACTTATATTTGATGTTGTGGAAGAATAGTCACAAAAATTAGCGCAATAGTGCTTGATTTATTAATAAACAGGAAGTATAATGACAAAGAAGTAAATGAAAGGAGAAACAGTACCATGATGAAAGTCAACGTGACCAATCTTAGCCGATTTTTTGAAATCGTCAACAACAGCGAAGGCTCGATCAAACTGATCGTCGCCGAACGCAAGCCGGAAGAACTCAAGGGAAATTCCTTTGTACAGAACCTCTTGCTCGACACACAGAACGGCATCACCAAACTCTCTATTGAGACCGAAAACGAGCGCGACACCATTCGACTCATCCGGTTCATGATGGAAGACGGCAGAAGCCTTGACGAGAACACGAGCTCTTCGCGCATCTACGCGGCGTAACCAAACACTCCAGCAGTGCGGTTCGTTCCGGAGGCGGAGATAGCATCCACCAAAGGGCGAATCCAGGGTCGGGGGTAAAAACCGAATAGGATGACGAAGAGGCTTACAACTACGTAAGCTTCTTTTTTATACTTTTTAAGATAGATAGTGAAGAAACGTTAATTCCGGTTTATGTTTTTGTAAGATAGACAGAAAAAAGCGGTTGATTCTATTTTATGGTTTTATAAGATAAATAGTGAAGAAACGGTTAATTCCGTTTGAATTCAACCACCAATCTGAACTTGTATTCCGGTTTTGGAGAGCGCTTCCGCAAATGCGGAGAGATCGCTCTCACGCATCTGCTTTTGTCCATCGTATTCATATTGCAATTGCAATTTCTTATACTTACTTTCGCCCAGCTGATGAAACGGCAGCAACTGCACTTCTTTTACGCCTAGCTCGTTTAAAACGTTGGCAAAACCCGCGGAATCCGCTTCGCTGTCGTTATACCCCGGAATCACTGGAATGCGAACGACAACGGGCGTCTTGCTGCTGAGGGAATTGGCGATATTGCGCAGGATCAACCCGTTGCCGACGCCGGTGCCCGCTTTGTGTTTTGCATCGTCATAATGCTTGAGATCGATATAGGCAAAATCGACCGATGACAGGACTTGAGAGAACACATCTTCATTCACGCAAGCTGCTGTCTCGATTGCGACGTGAATACCCGCGCTGTGAAGCGCGCGGGTGAGTTCTAGAACAAACGCAGGATACAATAGCGCTTCGCCTCCTGTGAGTGTCACGCCGCCGCCGCTCTCGTCGTAAAACGGCTTATCTTTGACGAGCTCTGCAACTAGTTCGTTCACTGTATACGCGGTTGCTTTCTCACCGGGCAGTGGCTCCATCGGCTGGCTCTCAGGATTGCTGCACCAGGCGCAGCGCAAATTGCATCCTTGAAAAAACACGTCCGTGCGGATACCCGCGCCGTCGTGAATCGAAAACTTCTGCAGATTGAACACGGGAGCCTTTTGCATGCCTTCATCCTCGCTTCGCGTTGATTTTACATGAAAAAACTTGCAAAGTAAATAAAATGCTTACAAAAGAAAGCATCAATAGTTGCATAATGAATCATGCTGTTGACTTTACCCGATTGCGCTCTTACAATGGGAAAGGAGATTTTTCATCAAAGGTGGAGAAGTACATGTCAAATCACCTGCGCTTTGGCGTTATCGGCACAAGTTTTGTGAGCGACTGGATCTGCGAGGCCGCAAAGATGAGTGGGGGCTGCGAGATCACAGCAGTTTACTCACGAGATTTGAGCCGCGGAGCAGCGTATGCTGAGAAGCAGTGTATCGGCGATTGTTTCGACGACGAGGAAGCATTTTTCGCGTCCGATCGCATCGATGCCGTATATATTGCAAGCCCCAATATGCTGCACTATCGCCAGACGCTGAATGCACTCGCGCACGGCAAACATGTGCTCTGTGAGAAACCGTTCGCCATCAACGCTTCTCAGGCGGAACGCATGATTCAATTTGCACAGGGAAAAGGGTTGATCCTGCTTGAGGCGATTCGGCCGGTGCATGATCCGTTCCTATTGGCGCTGCGCGAAAACCTGCACAAAGTCGGCCGTATCCGCCGCGCGACGTTTGAGTTTTGTCAATATTCTTCACGCTATGACCGCTTTCTCGCTGGCGAGCGTCCGAATGTATTTGAAGCTTCGCTCGGTAACGCGGCGCTGATGGACCTCGCGGTCTATTGCCTGCACGTGTGCGTTGCGCTATTCGGTATGCCGGAAAAACTGATGGCAGGCGCGAGTCATCTATCCAACGGCACAGAGGCCGCAGGAACGATGCTGCTCGATTATGGCGGCCAGCAAACGACAATCTCATATTCCAAGGTGACGAGTTCCGTGAATCCGAGCATCGTGCAGGGTGAGCTCGGTACGCTCGTGTTCGATACTCTGAACCAACCGAGCTATTTAAGAATGCTCTATCGCGACGGACGGACGGAGGAGCTGTTTACTTCCGTGAAGAACAACATGGTGCACGAACTCAACGCGTTCTCGCGCTTGATCACAAGCGGAGAAAGCACGGCAGCGTTTGACAAACAAAGCATGCGTGTCATGCAGCTTCTAGATGAGGCGCGAAGACAGATCGGCATCGATTTTGGCACGATCGAAGCACTTTAAACCACACACTAGAAAAACACTAAACACGCTCGAAAGAGCGTGTTCAGCCCATCGACAAACCCAGTCGGTGGGCGTTTTTTTTGCAAAAAGGTGAAAAAACCAAAAGGAAAAGGGTGGTGAATGTCGAATAAT
>PNNR01000059.1 GCA_013824375.1 Clostridiales bacterium | reverse complement strand
ATGGATTTCTGGCTCGAACCGGACGATACGGCGCTCAACTGCCGCATCCGAATTGAAAACACCAGCGCGGGCACCGTGCCCATGTACTGGTGGAGCAACATCGCCGTGCCGGAATGGTCCGGCGGTAGGATTGCGGTTCCCGCAGCGGAAGCCTACACGCAAAAAGGCAGCTACATCTATAAAACCCCCGTTCCGTTGGAAGACGGAACCGACATTACGAACTATAACGTCATTCCCGCTGCCGTAGACTATTTTTTCAACGTGCCGGAAGCCGCGCCGAAATACATCGCCGCCGTTGACGCGAACGGAACCGGACTGCTGCAGCTCTCCTCCGCGCGTCTGCGCGGGCGGAAGCTCTTCAGCTGGGGACATACGCAGGCGTCCGCCCGTTGGCAGGCGTATTTGACCGAGCGTGCGGGGGACTATGTCGAAATTCAGGCAGGGCTGGCAAAAACGCAGTACGGCTGCATACCGATGCCCCCGCATACCGCATGGGAGTGGCTGGAGCAGTACAGCGCCGTGCAGATTCCGCCGGACGTTTGCCGGCTTCCGCATGATTCGTTTATCAGCGCCGTAACCGGCGAGGTCAACGCGCGTATGCTGGCGGATGACCCTACCGCGAGGCTGCGCGAATCGCGCGAGATGGCGCTGCGCCCTGCCGAACCGGTATTGACCGGCAGCGGATATGGCGCGCTGGAATCCGCGCGGCGCAGTTCGGACGACGATCGCCCTCTGCCAAAACATCTGCGTTTCCCGCAGACGGATCCGCGCCTGGAGCCCTGGACCGACTGGCTGAAGGGCGGCACGTTCCCGGAAGCAGAGCCGGAGGAAGCCCCGGCTGTATTTCTCTTCGGCGAACATTATCAGCAGCGCCTTTTATCTCTGCAGCCAGACGTTCTCAGCAATAACTGGATGGCGCAATACCAGCTTGGTCTATTGTGGTACGCGCGTGCCGATTACGAGCGGGCCGAAGCATGCCTCGCCCGATCGCTGTCCGTCTCGCCCACGGGATGGGCGCATCACGCGCTCGCCTGCGTCTTTCTGCAACGATCCGATCGTCAGCGCGCGCGCGAGCACATTCTTGCAGGGCTTTCGTTCCACAGTGACGACTTCTGCTTCCTGCGCGAAACATTCGTCATCCTCTCCCGAGCCGGCTTCTGGGCAGATATCCGCGCGCTTTGGGAAACGCTTTCTCCCGTGCGGCGAAAAGACGGGCGCATACGGTTCATCTATCTCATGGCCCTCGCCGAAACCGGAGAAGCGGAGATGGCGTTTGATCTTTTGACGCAGGGAGACGGCTTTGTGCCGGATGACGTGCGGGAGGGCGAAGACGCGTTGAGCGAGCTATATATTCGGTTGTACCGGCAGATCAACCAGAAAGAACCGGCCAGCCTGCCCCGCGCGTTTGATTTCAGGATGCAAAGCGTCTGATCCGCCCGGTTTTCAAAAAAAAACCGTCCTGTCCTGCGCAGCGTCGCGAACCGCCGATTACGCGGCCGGGAAATGCTAAAACAAGAGACAAGTGATGAAGCGTTTTTACACTCGACAAACGAAACAAACGGCTGAAGCCGAGGGTGCTCACTCGACAAACATAAGCAAGGCGTTCGGGCGCATTTTGTATCAAACTTGTGTCCTTTGCCAAAAAACGAACAGACCCGTAAGGGCCTGTTTTTTGACACGAATGTTGTAATGAGAGATCGAAGCCCGACAAATATGTCGATGCGTGGCGTTTACTATTGATCGACTTGTACGAGCAATTGCCTGAAGATTTCTGCCTCTTCCGGGGTCGCTGTTTTCTTGATCCGGATCACTGTCATGTCAAATTGATAGATGTAGGCTCCGATGGCTGCGGTTTCGCTGATGCGAGTATAGTAGTCAGCGCGCGCGGTTGCGGCATCGACGCTGTCATATGTTTCGGCGACGCAATCGACTTTCCCGTTCAAGGTGAAATCAATTCGCTGCGTATATGCCTCCAGTTTACCCATAGCCGAGTTTGCGGCGGCGGCTTCATCATACTCAACAATGTTCGTGATGTCTGCGCCAAGACTGATCAGCTCGTCAATGGACTCTTTTAGCGTCATCGACGAAAGGCGACCATACAAGCGCGGTGTCGGGCTTGGTGTCGCGCTGGGTGTCGGCGACGGGGTAAAGGTAACGACGGGCGTTGCCGTGACGCTTGTCATCTCGACAACTTCAGGTGCCGGACTACTGGATTGCAGTTTATCAAAGCCGATACCATTTCCGGCGGCACAGCCGGTGAGCAGCAGCATAACTGCAAGTATGCAGATGATTTTCTTCATGTTCGTTTCCTCTCTTCCCGGCGTTATGCCGCGATCCAATCATTTATTAAGTCTGTTAACGTTACATTTGTCAGATTGCCGAGCGTCAGGCATCACCAGCAATTCGCTGGGAGAAGGATGGGAAGTCTTTCGCCAGTGCTTCTTCTGTTTCGGCGCACTTAAGAAAAGACAGCAATCAGAAACGCTTATTATTGTATAGTTGATTTGACAAAAAGTCTATAAGCGGCATGTGAACTCCCCGAAAACATGAATCCAAGAATTTCCGTAAAGAAACCATTTTGCTAATACGTATAAGTATGAACTGAAACTGATCCAAGGTATGCTAAAACGTCACAACCCACATAAAATACTTTCCGCGAAAAAAACATAACATATATTGGATGACTTGCAAGGAGGAAGATTATCATATAATGTAGTATTTTGTAGCAAAACCTATATTGATTATTGTAAACGCAATGTATATCCTGTAGTATTTCAATTAATAGTGTAAAGGAGAAACTAATATGGCAGAAGACATTACACAGGCAAAGGTCGATTCGGTTCTCTCTGAAGAAGAAGTTCTAAAACAGTTTGAGCAAAACAAACATAAGGCAGAAAAACTGCTCAACGACAAGGAGAAGTTGGAGCGGTTTTTGGAGCGACTCGAGAAGAAACTGACACAAGTTCCGGTGGCTGGGGAGTATCTATCCGATATTCCTGTGCTCATCTCGCTTGTGAAGGCATATACCGAAAAACGTTATCAGGAGATACCGATCGGCTCAATCATTGCGATCGTTGCTGTTCTGATATATTTCCTGAACCCGTTTGATCTGATTCCAGACTTCATTCCGGGCATCGGTGTGCTGGACGATGTTGCGGTTATCGCAATCGCATACAAGTTCATTCACGACGATATCCAAGAATACAAAAAGTGGAGAGATGCCAACAAGCCTGCTTAAACCAGCGCATAGAGACATACGATATATAACCAAGTTCAGGAAGAGCATCCGTACGTAAAGGGGATCCTAAACACGTTTGTTAGAATACAAATGAGAAGGACCCCTCTTTTTCATATACTTGACGTTTTTTCGGTGGAGAGCGGGCGCACGCGCATGCTATACTCACAACAAAGTGAGGATAGAAAGATGACAGACAATGAACGATGTACGGCTCTGGTTGAAAAAGACCCCGCCTACGACGGCGCGTTTTTCGCGGCGGTGAAGACCACGGGCATTTTCTGCCGGACGACCTGCGCCGCGCGCAAACCCAAGCGTGAGAACGTCAGCTTTTACGATACGGTACACGATGCGCTTTCCGCGGGATATCGCCCGTGCAAGATTTGCAGACCCATGGAGAGCGCGAACCATATCCCGCAGGAGATCGCGTCGCTGCTTGCCGAAGTGCAGGCAGACCCGCAGTTCCGCATCACGGAATGGGAGCTCAAGCAGCGTGGCTTTGACCCGAATACGCTGCGCAGGTGGTTTCAGAAGCACTACGGCATGACGTTTCAGGCGTTTTGCCGGATGAACCGCATCAACACGGCGTTCGGCGCGATCCGCGACGGCAACAGTGTGCTGGACGCGGCGCTCGACAGCGGCTACGCCTCGACCAGCGGGTTTTCCAGCGCGTTTGACAAGATCATCGGCACTGCGCCCGGCAAAGCGAAGAAGAAGCCCGCGAACGTGCTGATCTATGAGCGGTTCGATGCGCCGTTTGGGCCCATGATCGCGGTTGCGAGCGAAACCGGGCTGAACCTACTGGAGTTTGGCGACCGGCGCATGCTGGAGAGCGAGTTTACCGGCCTGCAAAAGCGGCTGGATGCTGTTCTCCTGCCCGGCAAAAACGAATTTACGCAGGCGGCGATCCGCCAGATACAGGAGTATTTCGCCGGTACGAGAAGAACGTTTGACGTGCCGCTCCACGCGCCGGGAACCGAGTTTCAGCAGCGCGTGTGGGCGGCGCTAAGGGAGATTCCGTATGGCGAGATTCGCTCCTACGGCGATATCGCGGCAAGTATATGCGAACCCAAAGCGGTGCGCGCGGTGGGCACGGCAAACGGCATGAACCGTATCGCGATCATGATTCCGTGCCATCGCGTGATCGGAGCCAGCGGCGCGCTGACCGGCTACGGAGGCGGACTCTGGCGCAAAGAATGGCTGCTCAAACACGAGCAGGAACATAAGTAGCAACAAAAAAACAAAGCCGGAAGGCTTTGTTTTTTTGTGCGGATGAAGTTGCGTTATTTACGAAACTGTCGGTTTCGATGGAGATAATCTCTTGAACAACTGCAACAGCCAATCAGAAATCTTGCTCAAAAGCAGGCTTGCGCCGGTGATCAAGAGAATCAGCGCGAGGTTGTCGAGCAAAGGATGGTTGAGGCCGATCACATCCCGATAGACATAATACAAAAGCTCCTGCGTGAAATAAAAAGACAAGCTGATCGTTCCGAAGAAGCAGAAGAATTTCATGAGCAGCGGAACTTCACGCCGGATCAACCGCTTGGTGAACCACGGTATGAGAAACGCAAAGCCGAGCGTGAGCAGCATATTCGGAAACGCCGCATTGGAGACGGGGAAGAGAAGCTCCACCTTCATGACGTTTGTCAGATATGCCAAGAAGATGCCGAGCAGCAGCATGCCCGTGGATGCAATCGGGGACCAGCGCGGCAGGATGTCGTCTCCGTCCTTCATCTTTTGCCCGCAATAGACACCGATGAGAAAGATCGGGACACGATTGGTGAACCCGTATAAATCCTCTCGCATCGTGTTTTTGAGCAGGATGGACAGCGCGAGCCAGACCGCAAGCATGATAAACAAGAAGAGCGACTTGCGCCTGCTCCGCGAAAACAGCGCGTAGTATGCGGGAAACAGCAGATACAACGTAAGGATAGCAGGCACATACCAAAGGAAGCCATACATCGACTTCGTATAGAAATAGACGCCGGAGATGCGCGCGAAGAACAGCCCGACGCTCCAGCGCTGATAAAGCGCGTAGAAAATCGCGATGATCAGATACGGAATCAGTATGCGCTCCAGACGACGTTTGTAAAAGCTCCAGACGGTTCCCTTTTGAATCGAGAACACCAATCCGCCGCCAGAGAGGAAGAAAAAAACATCAACGCCCGCAAAGCCGATATACTTGACGATCGATTCGATCCGTCCAAGCACGGGGACAGAACCGAATATCAGCTGCCAGATATGATAGACAAAGATCCACAGTGCGGCAAAGCCCATCAGACCCTGCTTGATGGCAAACGTGTCGGATATGCGCATCGGTTGAACGGAACGGGACGCTTGAGCGGATTTGTTCTCCATGCAGGTATCCTTTTCCAATAAACTCGGCTGCCTGAGCCGCAGAACAATCTTACACCCAAGCACGCGGGCGCCACAAGCCCCGCGCGGATGAAGACGAACAATCGACGCGGGCGTATCAAGTGCGATATGCTCATTTGTGTATCAGCAAGCGGTAATCGCTGGAGTTCCTGTACTTTTCCTGAGTAATCGCGCGGATTTGCTAGGTTTTTCGCGCGATCTGTGGTATGATATCGGTTGTTTTGAGAGAAAGCAGGTAAGATATCATGATCAGCGCACGCAACGTATCCCTTCAATTCGGCGGTCGGCCGCTGTTTGAACACGTGGATATACAGTTTACCAACGGCAATTGCTACGGCCTCATCGGCGCGAACGGGACGGGGAAGTCTACATTCCTGCGCGTTCTCTCCGGCGAGCTGGAACCGAATAAAGGCGAAATCTCGATCACACCCGGCGAACGCATCGCGGTACTCCGTCAGGATCACTATGCCTTCGACCAATATACCGTCATGGAGACGGTCATCATGGGCTACGAGCGGCTGCACGAAATTACGCAGCTCAAGGAAGAGCTTTACGCGAAAGCGGACTTCAACGACGAGGACGGCATCCGCCTTGCGGAGTTGGAGGGCGAGTTTGCCGAGCGCGACGGCTGGAGCGCGGAGTCGAACGTCGAAATCCTGCTCAACGGCCTCGGCATCCCCGGCGAACTGCACTATGCGCCCATGGCTGAGCTGGACGGCCCGGTCAAGGTCAAGATTCTGCTCGCGCAGGCGTTGTTTGCAAAGCCGGACATCCTGCTGCTCGACGAACCGACGAACAACCTCGACATCTACGCCATCCATTGGCTCGAGGAGTTTTTGCTCGATTTTCCAAACACGGTCATCGTCGTCTCTCATGACCGCCACTTCCTGAACAAGTCTGCACGCACATCGTTGACATCGACTACAGCAAGATGCAGATGTACGTCGGCAACTACGACTTCTGGTATGAATACACCCAGCTTGCCGCGCGCCAGGAAAAGGACAAGCGCAAGCAAAACGAGGTGAAAGCAAAGGAACTGCAGGAGTTCATTGCGCGATTTTCCGCGAACGCCAGCAAGAGTAAGCAGGCGACCTCGCGCAAGAAGATGCTCGACAACCTCGACATGGGCAACTTCGCGCCGTCTTCGCGGCGGTATCCGTTCATCCACTTCAAGCCCGACCGCGAGGTGGGCAACGACATCCTCTCCGTCAACGGGCTGACGAAGAACATCGGCGGCAGAAACGTGCTCAACAACGTGAGCTTCGTGGTTTGCGGCGGGGATAAGATCGCGTTTGTGGGCGAGGACGAACTCGCGCGCGCGACGCTGTTCCAGATCCTGATGGGAGAGATGGAGCCCGATTCCGGCAGCTTCAAATGGGGTGTGACCACCACACAGGCATACTTACCGAGCGACAACAGCGCATATTTCGACGGCGTGACGTATTCACTCGTCGATTGGCTGCGGCAGTTCTCCAAGGATCAGTACGAGACCACGATTCGTGGCTGGCTGGGCAGGCTGCTCTTCTCCGGCGAGGAGGCGCTCAAGGAAGCGCGCGTGCTCTCCGGCGGCGAGAAGAACCGCTGCATGCTCGCCAAGATGATGCTTTCCGGCGCGAACGTGCTCATCCTCGACGAGCCGACGAACCACCTCGACCTCGAGGCAATCACCGCGCTCAACGAAGGCATGACGGAGTTCACGGGCGTGATGCTCTTTACCACGCACGATCATCAGGTGACGCAGACGGTCGCCAACCGCATCATGGAGATTCTCCCCAATGGCGTGATCGATAAGCGCGAGGCATATGACGAATACATCGAGAACGAAGACGTGAAGAGAATGCGGGAGCTTTGGAGCTGAAAGGACGCGCGATGAACGGCATTATCCTGTATGGAACCTGCTACGGTTCCGCGAAACAATACGCGGACGAACTTAGCCGGCGTTCCGGCCTTCTGAGCGTGTCATACGAAGATGCGGGCGATCTATCGGCATATGACAGGATCGTCTACATCGGCTCGCTCTATGCGGGCGGCGTGCTGGGTATGGCGGTAACGCTCGGAAAGCTCGCCGACTGGCAGAGTAAGCAGATCGTGATCGCTACGGTGGGCCTTGCGGACAACGAGAATGAAGAAAACACACAAAACATCCGCAAGGGCATGCAGAGGCAACTGCCCGCAGGGATGATGGAGCACGCGAAGCTCGTGCATTTGCGCGGCGGGATCGACTACAGCCGCCTGAACATGAAGCACAAGGTGATGATGGGACTGCTCTACCGGAAGGCGAAGAATCTGCCGCCGGAGAAGAAGACCGCCGAGGTGCGCGCGATGATCGACACCTACAATCAAGGGGTGGACTTCGTAGATTTGTCCCGCGTGGACGAGCTGCTGTAACGAGAGAAACATAAAAACATCCCGCCGGTGAGGCGGGATGTTTTTGCGGTAAACGCGATTTGCTAGGAAGTGTATTAAAATCACATGCGTAACTTGCCTTTCTCAATACAACGTGGTACCGTTATCCCATCAATCCCAAAGGGAGGCATCATATTATGTATCAGCTTGGCAATCTATTCGGCATCCTCACCGCGGTGCTGTTCGGCGGCGCGATCATGAATTTCGTCATCAAGTTCGTCAACCGCAAGTGGGTGGTCAAGCTGCCCAAAGAGAGCAAGTTTAAGCAGGGCTACGCGTCCGTGATGAAGTTCCTCGTCAAGAACCATCGCTTCTTCGGCCTTGGCGCCGCGGCGTTGATGGTGCTGCACATCGTGTTGCAGATCCTCTTCAAGTGGGTTTCGGTTACGGGTGTTGTCACGGCGTCCTTTGCCGTGGTGACGGTCATGCTTGGCGGGATCATGTTCAAAGCCAAGAAGCGCACGCCCGCGATGCTCTGGGCGCACCGGGGCGCGGTGATTCTGCTCAATCTCGCGTTTATTGCGCATGTGGTAACGCGCATCTAACGTATGACAGGGTAAAAATATCCTGACCAACAACTGGAATTCACTGACATTCAGCATTTAAAAGGCGCGCGGGACAAACCGCGCGCTTTGTGCTACAATCGAAGAAAGTACAAAAAAACTGTTGATGCGGAGGGCGCATGAAACGACGCTGGCGCTTCTATTCGCGTTTTCAAAAAGCGTATTGTGACTAGCGTTCGGCGATTGACCTCTCGCGCTTTCGATGATCGTATTGATTTTGAGGCGCTTTCAACACGGCGCTTCCGAAATAATGACGAACAATGTCTTGGCAGCCGACGCGGCAAAAGGGGCATGCGCGGATGAGGCGAAAAATTTGACAACACAGGAATGATGTGAAATAATATCCCAAACAAACAACGCCTGCGGTTTCCCCAGATGAAATCAAGTGGGCTATTTTCCGGAAAACTGAATACGCAAGGAAAATCTCCGAGCCGTTGCGGCCTAAAACAAAGGTCGCGCCGGCCGTTGGGTAGAACCGGTAACGGGTCTGCCTGCCATGTTTGCAAAGGGGATTCCACCAAGAAACCACGACGGGCGCAACTGCGGCAGGGCGCGTGATTTTCCTTGTACATAAGGAGAGGATTATCATGACCAAACGCATTTGGCTCGTCTTTTTTGCTGCAATTTTTGCGCTCTCGGCGGTTGCCTGCGCGAAGACCGCGCCTGCAGTCGTGACCGCTTCGGATGCAGTGCCCGTGACCTTGGAGACGGAAGCGGAAACATCCGCCCTGCCGGAGATGACCGCCGCGCCGGAAACCACGGAAGGCCTAAGCATCAAAATCCTGCTGGAGCAGGATGACGACATGATGAACAACTACTCCGTTCTCGCGGTCAACATTGCTGCTCCCTTCAAGGATGCGGACGGCAAAGCGGTCAGCGGCGTTGCGATCAACACCGCCGGCGCAAAGGCGCTTGCCGACTGGCTTATGAGCGACGAGGCGGCGCAGCTGATCGCGAGCTACGGCGTCGCGGAATACGGCGAGGCGCTC
>PNNR01000015.1 GCA_013824375.1 Clostridiales bacterium | reverse complement strand
AGATCTCCGCGGTGTACTCTCCCGTCCTCGACGAGCGGCACGAGCAGCGGACAGGCTTTCGCGGTGAGCTTTGCCTCCGGCGACAGCGCGCGGATCGCCGTCTCATACGCGCCGCTTCGGATGGTCGCCTTGGTGCCGATTACGCCGATGTTCCCCGATTTAGAGGTCTGTACAGCCGCCTTTGCTGCGGGCTGCACCACACCGAGGATCGGTAGGTCGTTTTCCGTTTTAAGAACGTCCAGCGCGGTGGTGGACACGGTTCCGCAGGCGATCACGATCGCCTTGAGATCGAAACTGCGCAGAAACGCGACATCCTGCCGCGCATAGCGCACGATGGTCTCCACCGAGCGCCCGCCGTAGGGCACGCGCCCCGTGTCGCCAAAGTAAATGATGTCCTCGCCGGGCAGCAGGCGGATCATCTGCCGCACGCAGGTCAGCCCGCCCATGCCGGAATCGAAAACGCCGATGGGTCTTGTATCCATTGCCTCACCTCGAAAACGAAAAACGGACAAGCGCGGCCTGCCCGTTTTATAGTCGGAAACTTGCCAATGGGTATTGTATCACATTTTCTCGCAACTGGCACGAGAAGCGTTACGCAATTGTTATTGCGCCGTCTCTTGAACCATGTTCTTACCCGATCTGCGGATAAATCTCTTTTACTGCCGGATAGATCTTCACGAATTTCTGATACTGCGCTTCATAGCGCGCGGCGATCTCGGGATCAGGCTTGACGGTCGCGTTGACGTGGACCATCTTCTCCGCGATCTCTTCGACTGAGCTGTACTCGCCGCAGGCGACCGCGGCCAACATCGCGCCGCCGAGGCCCGGGCCCTCTTCAGACGTGATGGTGTCGATTTCCATATTGAGGATGTTTGCGAACATCTTCTTCCAGAGCTTACTCTTGGCACCACCGCCGCACATCTTGGTGCGGTCGATCTGGATGCCGAGGGATTTTGCGACTTCGACCGAATCACGAATCGCAAACGCGACGCCTTCGAGCACCGCCTGCGTCATGTCCGCGCGGCTGGTGTCCATCGTCATGCCGATAAACGTGCCGCGCGCGGCGGGATCGTTGTGCGGCGAGCGTTCGCCCATCAGATACGGCAGGAAGTAGACGTGGTTTGTGCCGAGCTTGTCGTCGGTGATCGGCGCTTCCAGCCCTTTGTAATCCTTGCTGTCGAGGATGTCTTCCATCCACCACTTGCTGCAGGAGCCCGCGGAGAGCATGCAGCCCATCAGGTGATAGTTGCCGTCCGAGTGCGCGAATGCGTGCAGTGCGTTGTTGCTGTCCACGGAAAAGTCGCAGTTAGAAATAAATACGGTTCCCGAGGTTCCAATCGAGATGTTGCATCTGCCTTCGCCGACCGTGCCGGTGCCGATCGCTGCCGCCGCGTTATCGCCCGCGCCCGCGCAGACCTTGACCGTCTGCGGCAAGCCCAACGCTTTTGCGACGGCTGGCGTCAGCGTGCCGACCGTTTCGTAGCTTTCAAACAGCTTCGGCATCTGCGCCTCAGTAATGCCGCAGATGTCCAGCATCGGCTGCGACCAGCGGCGGTTCTTCACATCCAGCAGCAGCATGCCCGACGCATCCGAAAAATCGGTGCTGTGCACGCCCGTGAGCAGGTATGCGATGTAATCCTTCGGCAGCATGATCTTCGCGATCTTTTTGAAGTTCTCCGGCTCGTTGTTGCGCATCCAGAGCAGCTTCGGTGCGGTGAATCCCGCAAAGGCGATGTTGCCCGTCCATTCGGAGAGCTTGTCCTTGCCGATTTCGTTGTTCAGGTAGTCGGTCTCCTTCGCGGTGCGCCCGTCGTTCCAGAGGATCGCGGGACGAATGACCGCATCCTTCTCATCCAGCACTACGAGTCCGTGCATCTGGCCGCCGACGCCGATGCCCGCGACTTTGCTGCGGTCGATGTCCTTAGTGAGTTCGGGGATGCACGCAAAAACGGCCTTCTGCCAGTCCTCCGGCTTTTGCTGGGACCAGCCGGGATGCGGAAACTCCAGCGGATATTCGCGGGAGGCGATGTTCAGAACAGCGCCCTCGCTGTCCATGAGCAGGGTTTTCAGCGCGGATGTGCCGAGATCGATGCCGATGTAATACATATGTTCACCTCACGTAAAATTTGGGCGGCGTTGCCGCCGCCCTTTGTTGATTGGAACAAATCTTAGCTGAAGAGCACGCTGTTGACAACGCTCTCCAGATATTCCTGTCTGCCGCTGCCGGGCATCGCGGGCGCTTTTGCCGCGATGGCGTTTGCCGCGCATTCTTCCAGCGTCGCTTCGCCTTTTGCGATGCGCGCGCCGATGCCTTCTTTGTAGCTCGCGTAGCGATCTGCGACAAACGCGTCGATGCGTCCATCTTCGATCAGCGCGGCTGCCTTGATGAGGCCGAGCGCGAAGGTGTCCATGCCGAGGATGAACGCTTCGAACATGTCATCATAGGTGTAGCTGGGTCTGCGGGTCTTCGCGTCAAAGTTTAAGCCGCCGGTGAGTCCGCCGGACTTGAGCACTTCATACATGCACATCGTGGCTTCGTACACATCGAAGGGGAATTCGTCCGTATCCCAGCCGAGGAGCAGGTCGCCCTGGTTCGCGTCGATGCTGCCGAGCATGCCGTTGACGCGGCTGACGCGTAGATCGTGCTGGAAGGTGTGGCCCGCGAGCGTCGCGTGGTTGGCTTCGATGTTGAGTTTGAAATCCTTGTCGAGGCCGTTGGCACGGAGGAATCCGATCGCCGTCGCCGCGTCATAGTCATACTGGTGCTTCATGGGCTCTTTGGGCTTGGGCTCGATGTAAAAATCGCCCGCAAATCCGATGCTGCGTCCGTAGTTAACCGCCATGCGCATCAGGCGCGCGATATTTTCCTGCTCAAACTTCATGTCGGTGTTCAGCAGCGTTTCGTAGCCTTCGCGGCCGCCCCAGAAGACGTATCCGCGTCCGCCGAGCTTGACCGTCAGCTCGAGCGCCTTTTTCACCTGTGCCGCCGCGAAGCAGAACACTTCCGCGGAGTTGGAGCTGCCCGCGCCGTTTATGAAACGGGGGTTACTAAACATGTTCGCCGTGCCCCAGAGGCACTGGATATCTGTGCCCTTCATCTTCTCGAGCATGTAGTCCGTGATCTCGTCGAGGCGGCGGTTGGTTTCGTTGATATCATCCGCTTCGGGTACGAGGTCTACATCGTGGAAGCAGAAATACTGGATGCCGACTTTCTGCATGAACTCAAACCCTGCGTCGACCTTCGCCTTTGCGTGCGCCATGGTATCAGGCGCGGCGCCGAAGTTTTTGTCAACCGTACCCGCACCGAACATGTCCTTGCCGGTGTTACAAAGATTATGCCACCACGCCATCGCAAAAGGAAGGTGTTCGCGCATTGGTTTACCGAAGACGACGCGGTCCGCATCATAAAACTTGAATGCAAGCGGGTTCTTGCACGCAGCGCCTTCATACTTAATTTTGGAGATCCCCGAGAAAATTTCAGTCATATCCTTGATATCCTTTCGTGAGTTTAATATGCTTGAATTAACTTAATTTTTATTAATTTTTGTTTTATCAGTTAGTGTGTTCAGATTAATTTATATAATACTAAAAACACGCAGTTTGTCAAGATACAAACGTACAAAACGCTGGTATCGAAGATCTTAAACAGATCTTTACTTATTAACTTAACGCTTATATAATGTGATAAATTAAGTTTAATATTAAAGGATTTATTATGGCAGACGTAACAGCTCGCGACCTTGCCAGCATGCTTGGTATCTCCACAGCCGCCGTCTCAATGGCGCTGAATGGAAAACCCGGCGTCAGCTCCGAAACGCGTGCCAAAGTTCTCGCTTTGGCTGCTGAGCATGGTTATATTACCCCGAAGTCGCGCCGAGGTGAACTCCCCACGAAAAATATCGTAAGCTTCGTGATCTATATCGGCGTAGGCGTGGCAGAGCAGACGACATTTTCCTCCTTTGTCATGCGCGGCGCGGAAGCTGCGGCAAAGGAGATGGGTTACCGCATCCTAGTGCACTATTTTTATGCGGATCAGCCCTGGGACGAACAGATTCAGCGGATTTTGTCCGATGCCTGCGGCGTACTCATGCTTGGAACGGACATCACCTCCACGCAGCGCGACGCATTTTTGCAGTTTTACACGCTCGGCAACGTGCCGCTCGTCATCATCGACAATTTCCTGTTTTCGGCCTATGTGGACTGCGTCGGCAACGACAACACCTACGGCGTGAAATCCGCGGTAAGCTATCTCATCAAGTGCGGGCACAAAAAGATTGGCTACCTTCGTTCCAGGCAGCGAATCGTCAATTTTGATGACCGCGAACTTGGCATTCATCTTTCATTGGCGGAGCACAAAGAAGCCGGACTCGCCCCGCTGCAGATTATCGACGTTGACATCTCGCCCGACAAAGCACGTGACGATATCTTCGCCTGGCTTCGCGCGGGCAATACCCCGGCGGAAGCGTTCTTTTGTGAAAACGACATGCTGGCGGCGGCCTTCATCCGCGTGCTCAAAGAAAGCGGATACCGTGTACCGGAAGACGTCTCCGTGATGGGATTTGACGACGTGCAGATCTGTGAGATGATCGATCCACCGATCACAACCATGCACGCTTTCAAAGAACGCCTCGGCAGAATCTCGGTCGAGCTGCTGCATACGCGCATCGAAGCGGGCGACACCATCCAAACCAGCCAGGAATCCGGCTTAATGAAAGTCGCGCTCTCGCTACAACTCAAAGAACGCAAGAGCGTCGGCTGCCGCAAACTGCGTGAGTGACCACCCACACAGCTATTAGCATCTATACCGCAACCGAAATGATAATGGCAGCCCGCTTATGGCGGGCTGTCTTTTCTTGTTTCGAACGATTAATAACTCCATGTTAAGTTTAGTTAAAATTTACATACAATTACCATCTCAAGAATGGCAATATCCTTTCAGAATCGATACCCGATTCTCTTATTTTGGTAACGTTTGCCTCTTTTTTTGTAGTATGCATCCGTTTCTCGCGTCCATATCACACCGAAAAACACGGTAAGAATCCTTTGCCAGATGATCTATTGCATGCTATGCTGATACTATCGCGTGCGCAGACACGCAAGAACGATCTTTCTGGAGAATTTGAATTTGGTACTGTTTCTCAACTGCGTCTTCGTCGGCCTCGGCGGCTTTGTCGGTTCCGTGCTGCGATATCTGGTCAGCCTGCTGCCCCTGCGGCACGGCAGCGGTTTCCCGCTGCTCACGCTGGTCATCAACGTGCTCGGCGCGTTTGCGCTGGGGCTCATTATGGCGCTGTCCGGGCGAAATCCTTCCTTCGATCCGCGAACGCTGCTGTTTCTTAAGGTCGGGCTTTGCGGCGGGTTCACGACGTTCTCCGCGTTCGCGTTTGAGGCGCAGGGGCTCCTCTCCGGCGGGAAGCCCGGAGCAGCTGTGTTGTATATGCTTTTGAGCGTCGTGCTCTGCATCGCCGCGGTCTACGGAGCGGGCGCACTCGTCCGCTAAAATCACGCATGATTACCTATTTTTCGGCTTTTTAGCCGGATTTTTTATTTATTAGAGTATATACAAGCTTTTTGGCCGTTATCAAAAAAATATATGATTTATTTTGAAAAAACTACTTGCAATCAAAGAAAATTGCATGCTATACTCTGCCCGTAATGGTTCACAAACGAGCGTTCGCGCTCCAAGTGAAACCGGAAAGGAGAAGTAAACTCAAATGCTGAACATGGTCAGGGTGGCGAAAGCCTAACAACTGAATACGTCAGACGCAGCGCACCTCACAATATCCTTTAGGTCTTCGATGGATTTCTTTCGAGTACCAACTGTGAAGTAGCCCGCGCGTCTGTCAGCAGAACCTTTCGAAGAACTGTATTTTTTACGGGCATATCGATCGGGTGTGCTCGTTTTTGTTTGCAGTCAAAGACGAATACAGACCGAATCAGCCGTGAGAGCAGTCCCGAGTGGGCTGCACGTCACGGCTGTTTTTATGTCCTGAACGCAAACGACCGCGCACCATAGCGCAAGGAGAGAAATTATGACTTACATCAACGATATTCCGTCCGCCCTTCTGATGAAGGAGACGAACATGAGACTTCGCGCACTTAACTGCGCCGTTACCGCAGACAAAGAAGCCGCAAAGAGAGAGCGTGCAGAGATACTCCGCGCGAGTTTCCGCTCCCCGAAGCAAACTGGTGCCGCTTTTGTGCTCGGCAAGGTACACGCGGATGAGTAAACATTCCGCAAGCATTGCCCCCATGCCCGCTGAAAGCGCACGCAAAGCGTCTGCGTTTTTCCGCGGCACCGCGCACACTGGACACCTGACGGCAGATTTGCCGGACACACGACGACACAGAATTTTACTGGAGGATACCATGTTACACGATCTTTATCTCATGTCCGCCAATCCTTCGTTGGAAGCGGACACGAGGCGAAATTTTAACCACCGTACCCTGACCTTTACAGAGATGGCAGCTTCCTGCAAGCGCCGCGGTACAGCCGTGCGTGAGCGGATGAACCGCGCCGCACGCAAGAACATCTTTCTTGCGATCCTGGAGGGGGTAGCACGCACATGAACGAACTTCGTCTCGGACTTGCGCCGGCAGGCGCACTGATTCTCCGGCCTGCGCCGGAATTCGACCTTGAGCGCGCGTTCAGCGGGGCGGTATTCCGCCTGACGCTGACTCAGCTGCGCCGAAAGCGACGAACCAAAAATATGGAGGGAACTATGTACCTCGATCAGCATAACTTTCTCGCGTCCCCCGCGCAGGGGTCGACGCTGAATGCCGGACAGTTCGGCAGCGCATTTGCGCAGCATCCCTGTAAGGGCTGCGCATCAAAGCTGCAGGCCTACGATGCGGAAACGCCCGCAAGGCCGCAGCGATCCTTCAAACACCTGCTCACTGCGATCCTCACGAGGGCGGCAAGATGAGCATTCTGGCGGGGCTTGAAGCCTATGGGTTCACTCCCGCCATGCGCGCGGCGCTGGAAGCGCGCGGGTCGATTTCGGAGATCCCCGCGCGCGTCACCGCGGTGCACAAGGAGCGTTACGCGCTCGTCTGCGATCGCGGAGAGTGCTACGGACGCCTCAAGTCCGCCGTCTATTTCAACGGCGGCGAGCAGGAATTCCCCACTACGGGGGATTTTGTGCTGATTTCCTACAACGAGCTGGGCGACAGCATGATCACCGAAACGCTGCCGCGCCGCTCGCTCTTCGCCCGCAAGAATCCGACGCTGGGAGAAGGCGATCAGGTGGTCGCGGCAAACTTTGACAGCGTGTTCATCATGCAGTCGCTCAACCACGACCTTAACCCGAAGCGGCTGGAGCGCTATCTTGCGCTCTCCTGGCAATCGGGCGCCGTGCCCGTCGTGGTACTCACCAAATCGGACCTCGTGAACTCCTATGCGGAGCAGATGAACGAGATCCTGCGCGTGGCAGCGGGTGTAGACGTGTTCGCCGTCAGCGCGAAGACCGGTTACGGCTTCGATGCGCTGCGGGACTACCTCAAACCGGGCAAGACCATCGTGCTGCTCGGCAGCTCCGGCGTGGGCAAGTCCAGCTTCGTCAACGCGCTCGCGGGCGAATCCCTCATGGCGGTCAAAGAGATCCGCGAGGACGACAGCAAGGGCAGGCACACGACCACGCACCGCCAGCTGATCCGCATGAACAACGGCGTGATGATCATCGACACGCCCGGCATGCGCGAACTCGGCATGCTAGACGCCGCGGCGGGACTCAGCGAGACGTTTGCGGACGTAAAGCGGTATTTCCCGCTCTGCCGCTTTGCCGACTGCAGCCACGAGCGCGAGCCGGGCTGTGCCGTGCAGGCAGCGATCACTTCCGGCGAACTACCTCTCTCCCGCTACGAGAGCTATAAAAAGCTACAGCGGGAATCGCAGTATGCCGCAAGCCAGACCAACTACCTCAAGCTCAAACAGCAGCGGTTTACCGAGATCGCGAAGATGAGCAAAGCCCTGCAGAAGTCCAGCGGCAAACGCGGGACATACGGCAGAGACGACTAAAAAAAAAGACGGGCGAGATCGTTCTCACCCGTCTTGTTTTCTTTATAGTCAATTTTTTCCTTGAAGTTGAACCGTTGTCGTCGGAAAGGCAAACGATACGCCAAGCCGTTCAAAGCCGTCTTTGATCGCGAGGTTGATACGCTGGTTGATGTCCATGTAGACGTCGTAGTCAGCACTCAGCACAAAATACACAACTTCAATTGAAAGGCTGAACGGTGAGAACGCGGAGAAATGCACGCGTCCAAACGTCGTATTCTCGGTCTCTTCCACAATCTGCCGAATCAAAACAGGTATCTCTTTAAGTTTCTCCGTTGACGTGTCATAGGTGACGCCGAGTGTAAAGCAGACACGGCGCTGCTGCATGGTTTTATAGTTGCGGATTCGCGAGCCTGTGAGATCCGCGTTGGAAACGATCAGCTGCTCCCCGCCGATGGCGCGCAGGCGCGTGGTCTTTACGCCGATGTGCTCGACGTTGCCCATATGCTCGCCCGCGATGATGAAATCGCCGATCTCAAAGGGTTTGTCGAAGAAGATCGTGAAGAAGCAGAAGATATCCGACAGCGCGCTCTGCGCCGCAAACGCGAGCGCTACCCCGCCGATGCCGAGGCCTGTGACGAGCGAAGTAATCTTGACCCCGACGTTGTCGAGTAAGAGAATCAGCGCGATGCCCCAGATGACGATCTTCGAAATCCGGATCAACCACTTGATCGCGAGAGACGCGCTGTCCTTGCCCTTGCCAAGCTTGGTGAAAAACAGCGTCGCGAGCGATGCGAGAAACATAGCCCCCATCACGACTGCAAACAGCACCGACAGGCACCCGACGACGTGCTCCAGCTTTGCATCCAGATGCAGCATCCGCGTGCAGGCGTAGAACAGCGTAAAGTACGCCGTCGGCAGCAGATACCGCTTGATGCCTAAGAGAGAAAGCTGCGCGTATGGCGATTGCGTCCGCTCCTGATGGGCGTCGAGACGCCTCAGCGCGATCCGCCCGCACGCGAAGATCAGCACAAATCCCAGCGCGAGCACGCCCAGAAAAACGAGATAGTCCAGTACGGTATTGTTCCAAAAGGTCAACTCCAGAAATTCCATCGTGTCCGTGTTCCGTCTCCGTCTATTACAAAATCATTCAATCTGGTTGATGGTAACACAAAAGAAACCGTCCGAAAAGCGAGTAGTCGCTTGATTCGAACGGTTTTGCGGAAGGTTTGAAAAGAGTTTTCCGTTTTGTCACCTAAAGACAGTATTACAGCGCGCCGAGGTCGCGCCGCTCAAACCGGCGGAACGTGACGACGAGAAATGCAATCGACAACGCCACGCTGAGCAGCAGATATAACTGAGAGACGGTTCCGTCTATCATTTCTGCGTTCAGGAAAAACCGGAACGGAGTTGTCAGCCGTAGAACGCCCGGCTTCTCCAGCAGATCATACACGACCGCGAGCGCATAGGTGCATACGACCGCAAGATTGCTGGCCCTCGCGCCCTGCTCCGCCACGCGGAAGATCGCCGCAAACATCGCAGCAAGCGAGAAGAACACGAGACCCACGAACCAGAGCGCAAACGAGAATCGCATGTATAGCGAGGTGTAATTGCCT
>PNNR01000066.1 GCA_013824375.1 Clostridiales bacterium | reverse complement strand
TGGTCGATGCAGACGGTCGTGCCGTCGAGACCGATGTAGCGATCCCAGCTGTAGGCGGTTGCGGCTTCGACAGCCACACGCGCGCGGACGCTGCGCGGAAGAACGGCTTCCTTGTAGTCCCCGTCCTGCTCGTCAAACAGATCGAGGCACGGCATGGAGACCACGCGTGTCTTGATGCCCTCTGCCTCCAACTGATCGGCGGCTTTGTAGATGAGTTCCACTTCGCTGCCGCTCGCCATCAGTATCACATCGGGTTTGCCATTTCTCGCGTCTTTCAGGATATACCCGCCTTTACAGACGCCCTCACCTGTCTCCGCGTATTGCGGCAGGTTCTGACGAGTCAGCGCCAACACGGAGGGTTTTTCCGCCTCGAATGCCGTCATGTAGCTGTAAGCGGTCTCTTTTGCGTCCGCAGGGCGGAACACGAGCACACCAGGCGTTGCGCGAAGCGCAGCCAGATGCTCGATCGGCTGGTGCGTGGGTCCGTCTTCACCGACGCCGATGCTGTCGTGCGTCATGACATACACAACCGGCTGGTGCATGATGGCCGAGAGCCTGAGCGCAGGCTTGAGATAGTCCGTAAACACGAGGAACGTCGCGCAATACGCATGGAACCCGCCGTAGAGCTGGATGCCGTTGCAGATAGCCGCCATCGCAAACTCACGAATGCCAAAATGGATGTTGGCGCCCACATGATTCTCCGCGCCGAAGAATCCCTTGCCCTTGAGTTCGGTCTTGTTGGAAGGCGCGAGGTCCGCGCTGCCGCCGAAGAGATTCGGCACATATTCCGCGATGAGATTGAGCATCTCGCCGCTGACGATGCGTGTCGCTTTCGGTTCGGTCGAAGAAAACAGGCGGGGATCGTTCTTCAGCGCATCCGGCAGCTTCTTTTCGTGCCAGGCAACCCACTTGGTGTAGAGTTCGGGATAGGCTTTCTTATATTCCGCAAACATCGCGTCATATGCCGCGTGCTGCTTGCTGTAGCCTACCTGCAGCTCCGCAAAGTACGCTTTCACGTCTTCCGGCACCGCAAAAGGTTCTTCGTTCCACTGATAGAACTCACGCATGGCTTTCAGTGCGTCTGCGCCAAGCGGCTCGCCGTGTGCGCTTGCGCTGTTCGCCTTCGGTGTACCGTGGGCAATCTCCGTGCGGACGATGACGAGCGAAGGATGCTTGGTATCCGCTTTCGCGTTTTCAATCGCTTTTGAAATGGTTTGCGTATCTTCGCCGTCGGCAACGTGCTGAACCGTCCATCCGTATGCTTCAAACCGCTTACCGACATCCTCGGTAAACGCGAGATTTGTGCTGCCTTCGATGGTGATTTCGTTGCGATCATACAGCATAATCAGCTTGCCAAGGCCGAGATGTCCCGCGAGCGAAGCCGCCTCTGCCGCGACGCCTTCCATCAGGCAGCCGTCTCCCGTAAGCGCATAGGTATAGTTGTCCACGACGGGGAATCCTTCGCGGTTAAACTCAGCCGCAAGGCGCGCTTCCGCCATTGCAAGGCCTACCGCATTTGCTATGCCTTGACCTAGCGGTCCGGTTGTCGTTTCGACGCCGCCCGTGTGGCCAAACTCCGGATGCCCCGGCGTTTTGCTGCCCCACTGCCTAAAGCTCTTGAGCTCTTCAATCGGCAGCCCGTAGCCAAAAAGGTGCAGTAGTGAGTATTCCAGCATGGATGCATGTCCGGCTGAAAGCACAAAGCGATCTCTTCCTGTCCAGAAAGCATCCTTCGGGTCGTGTTTCATCTGTTTCCAGAGCGTCAGCGCCATAGGCGCCGCGCCGATAGGAAGCCCCGGGTGTCCGCTGTTTGCCTTCTGTACGGCCTCGGCCGCGAGGAAACGGATGGTCGTGATCGCTTTTTGTTCGATTTGGCTCATATCGTATACTTCCTTTCTGATAATATGTATCTCATTGACTGAATTGCTTTAGTAAAGAGATGGCGACGAATACTATATCATACTCGCCGCCAATGATTGTTCTCTCGGTCAAATGCCGCGCTTATTTTCGCGAATCTGCTCCAGTTCGGTGAAGTTGTGCTTGCAAACGTGCCCGGATAGCGGCAGGATACGTTCGTGAATCGCGTCCACGATCCATTCCGGCTGCGGGAAGAACGCGTCCTCCAGCTCATGCGCGGGCGTGATCCAGTTCTTTGCGCCGACGACGACGGGAGGCGCATCGAGATAGTCAAACGCGAGTTCCGCGATGTTGCTCGCGAGGTTGCGCATGAAGCTGTTGCGCTCGCAGGCGTCTCCGGTGACGACGATGCGTCCGGTCTTTTTGATGCTCTCGATCACGGGCTCGTAGTTGAAGGGAACGAGCGAACGCGCGTCGATGATCTCCGCGGATACGCCATACTTCTCCTGCAGGATGTCCGCGGCCTTGGTGACGCGATAGAGCGTTGCGCCGATGGAGAGGATCGTGACATCCTTGCCCGCGCGCTTGACGTCCGGCTCGCCGAACGGAATTTCGTATTCCGCTTCCGGCACGCCTTCCGCGTGGAAGAGCTCTGCGACGTCATAGATGCGCTGGCTTTCGAGGAAGATGACCGGGTCGGTGCCATTGAGTGCGGACTGCATGAGCCCCTTCGCGTCATACGGCGTCGCCGGGAACACGACCTTGAGGCCGGGGATATGCGTCATCAGCGCGCTCCAGTCCTGCGAGTGCTGCGCGCCGTATTTGGAGCCGACACTCATACGAAGCACGACCGGCATCTTGAGCATGCCAGCGCTCATGGACTGCCATTTGCAGAGCTGGTTGAAGATTTCATCGCCCGCGCGGCCTAAGAAGTCGCAATACATCAGTTCCGCAACGACTCTGCCGCCGCTCATGGCATAGCCGATCGCGGCGCCCACGATACCCGCTTCCGCGATAGGCGTGTTGAACAGGCGGTGATACGGAATCGCCTCTGTCATGCCGCGATAAACCGCGAACGCGCCGCCCCAGTCGCGCACATCTTCGCCGAAAGCGACGAGCGTGGGGTCTTCGTAGAACTTGTTGATGATGGGTTCCGCGATACCGTCGCGCAGTTGATAGACGCGGTTTTTGCTCACGGGCTTGCCGTCCGCTTCAAAGCCGTAACGCGCGCGCTTGCTCAAAAGCTGTACGCGCGGGCACTCCTCGCGCGGAAGCAGTACGTCCGGCTTGCGGGTTTCGTCAAACGAGCGCACCTTCTGATTGGAGAACATTAGGTTTCCGATATAGTCGCTTTCCGCGCCGTAGATATCGATGCGTGGCGAAACAGTCTCGTCAATGGAAAGCTTCATGTTGCGCAGCATGTTATCCTTAATCGTGACCCAAATGGCATCCAACTCTTCTTGTGTAGCAATTTTGGCATCCACAATCTGCTTGCCGAATGCGATGATGGAATCCTGCGCTTCCCAGGCTTCGATCTCTTCCTTGGTGCGGTAAGTGCTCGAGTCCGACGGGCTATGCCCACTAAAGCGATAGGTGACAAGATCCAGAAGCACGGGGCCTTCCGACTTCGCGAGCGGAATCTTTCTGCGATACGCGTCTATGACCGCGAGCGGGTTGAAGCCATCCACGCGCTCGGCATGCATGGCGGAGGGCATCACGCCCGCCGCGATGCGCGCGACCATATCGTAACCCATGGTTTCGCCGCGCGTCTGGCCGCCCATGCCGTAGAAGTTGTCGTTGATATTGAAGATGATCGGCATGCCGCCGCCGTTTTCGCCCCAGAGTGTGCGAACCTGATCCATCGCGGAGATCATCAAGCCTTCCCAAACCGGACCGCAGGCGATGGAACCGTCTCCGATGTTGCAGACGACGATGCCGGGTTTCTTGTTGCTGAGTTTAAAGAGCGCGGCGCCCGGCGCGATGCTGCCGCTGCCGCCGACGATGGCGTTATTCGGGAAAATGCCGAACGGTGTAAAGAACGCGTGCATGGAACCGCCAAGACCCTGGTTGAAGCCGTTCTTGCGCGCGAAGGTTTCGCACATCATGCCGTACAGCAGGAAGTTGATCGCGATCTCTTTGACCGTCTTACCGCTGTCCTTGACGACGGAGAGCGTACGCCCGCCGAAGAAAGTCTCCATGATCTCCATGAGCTTTGCGTCATCGAGGATCTGGATAGAACGCAGGCCTTTGGCGATGATTTCGCCGTGGCTGCGGTGCGAGCCGAATGTGAAATCGTCCAGCGTCAGCTCGTAAGCTGCGCCGACATAGGCGGCTTCCTGCCCGATGCCAAGGTGCGCGGGGCCGGGATGGTTGTACTGTACGCCGCAATATTCGTTGGTGGTCTTGATCAGATTGAGCATGGTCTCAAACTCGCGAATGTAGGCCATGTCGCGATAGATATTCAGAAACTCCTCTTTCGTGAAGTTCTTTTTCTCATCCTTGACGGTCTTCTGATACTGGTTTACCGGAATTGACGGGAATGTAATTGTTTCAGGCTTTCGAACCTCGTTAGGGTCGATGAAGATCTGCTTTGCCATGATACTATCTCCTTTTATCTAAGCAACAAATTAATATTGATTAATACTGAAAAACCGCTTCGCGGACGATTTCGGCAACCGTCGGATGCGGGAACACGATCTGCTTGATCTCGTCGAGCGTCAACCCGAGTTCGATGAACGTTCCGACCGTGACAATGAATTCACTCGAATAATTGCTCAGCATCTGCGCGCCAAGCACCTGTTTGGTGGCGTTGTTGACCACGAGCTTCATCACGCCGTCGCCGCCTTCGTTCTCCGCCAGATACCGACCGGAGAAGCGCATCGGAATCTTCACGCAGGTTGCGTCGATTCCCTTTGCCTTCGCACTGTATTCGGTTTCGCCAACCGCGGACAGCTCCGGATTTGTGTAGATTACGCCGGGTACCGCTTCATAGCGCATGGTGTCTTTTTTGCCGAGCATGACATTGACGGCGACTTCCGCCTCGCGGTATGCCGTGTGCGCGAGCATCGATTTTCCGTTGACGTCACCCGCCGCGTAGACTTCCGGCTGATTGGTTTTCATAGTGCGCGTCGGTGACGACGGCTCCGCGCTCGGTCAGTACATGGATGCTCTCGAGTCCGATGCCGCTCGTGTTGGCACGCCGTCCGATGGAGAGCAGCACCTTGTCGCAGACAATATCAGTCACCGCACCGTCTTTTTCGTACTTGACGGCGTTTGCGGTCACTTCCGTGACCTTCGCGTTGAGCTGGAATGTCACCCCGCGCTTTTCGAAATTCTTCTTTAGCAGCGCGACAAGCTCCGGATCGTTCTCGCCCGCGATGTGGTCGAGCATCTCGATGACGGTCACTTTCGAGCCGATGGATGTAAAATAGCTCGCGAGTTCCAGCCCGATCACGCCGCCGCCGATGACAACGAGGTGCTCCGGCTTTTCGGTGAGCGCGAGGATTTCGCGATTGGTGCATACAAATCCGGCTGCGATTCCTTCTTTGAGTCCGGGAATTGGAGGCACGGCGGGAGACGAACCGGTCGCGATTAGCAGGCGCTTGCCGATGTAGGTCTCGCCATTTGCTTCGACAGTGTAACCCTCGTCGCTCTTTCCGGTGATTACGCCGCGTGCGTTGACGAGCGTCACATGATTTGCCTTCAGCGCTGCGGAAACGCCCGCGACCAGCGTTTTGACTACTTTATCCTTACGGGCGACGACCTTTGCGTGGTCGATCTTGATGCCCTCGACAGTCACGCCGTACTTCTCGCCGTGCGCCGCGCCGTCGTAAAGTTTCGCCGAATAGAGCAGTGTCTTCGTCGGAATGCAGCCTTCGTTGAGGCAAACGCCGCCAACGCTGCGCTCCTCGATACAAAGCACGCTCAAACCTGCGTGGCCCGCGCGCTCGCTTGCGAGATATCCGGCGGGTCCGCCGCCGAGTACGATTAAATCAAATGCCATTGTGAAATCCTCCTTATCCGATCAGAAGCAAATCAATGTGTTCCAATGCAGTTACTAGGTCTTTCAGGAAGCGGCTGGCGGGTGCACCGTCCACCGCGCGGTGGTCATAGGTCAACGAAAGCCCCATCGCGGGATATGCCGTGATCTGGCCGTTCACTGTGCGGATGCGCTCCATGATGGAGCAGACACCGAGCAGCGCCACCTGCGGCGGGTTGATGACAGGCGTGAAGCTCTCGATGCCGTATAGTCCTAGATTGCTGATGGTGAACGTGCCGCCCTGCAACAGATCGGGGTTGATGCTGCCGTCGATAGCGGATTTCGCAAGCGCTTTTGATTCCGAGGAGATTTGCGCCAGCGATTTTGTCTCCGCCGCAAACAGCGTCGGCACCAGCAATCCGCGCGGGGTGTCCACCGCGATGCCGAGGTTAACGTGCTTGAAATAGCGCATCTTGTCGCCTACCATGTGCGCGTTGAGGCTTTCGTGTCGGGTCAGCACGCGCGAGACGGCAAAGAGGATGATGTCGTTGATCGTGATCTTCGGTAGGCTCATGCTCTCAGGCGCCGTTTTCAAACTCTCGCGGAAAGCGTTCATCTTTGTCGCGTCAAAACTCGTATTGTGCGTCAGCTGCGCCATATCGGCAAGGCTGTCGTGCATGGTCTTGGCGATCATGCGGCGAAGGTTCGGGAGCTTGACCTCGTCGTACTCCACCGCGTTGACGGTGGAGGGCGCTTCGCTTGTTTTTGTCGCAGCAGGAGCCGCAGCCTCGCTTTGCACAACGGTTTCTCCGCCGAAGCGGCTTTCTTTGGCGAGTGCGAGTACATCGCGTTCAATCACTCTGCCGTGCGGGCCGCTGGGCGATGCCTGCGTGGGATCGACGCCAAGCTTTTCGGCCGTGTTCTTTGCACGGGGAGAAATGCCTTCCGCTCGCGCGGCGGTTGCCTGTAAAGCGGGTGCCGCTTCCGCGACCGTAGCGGCTTTCGCTTCCGCAACAGCGGGAGCTGCTGCCGCAGCGCCTTCCGGCGCAAACTCGGCAAACGATTCCCCGGGGTTACCGATGACGGCGACATTCAACAAAACGGGAACGTCATCATCCGCGTTATAAAACACGGCGAGCAGAGTTCCGTCGACTTTTGCCTGTTCTTCAAATGTAGATTTGTCGGTTTCATAGGAAAACAGCACGTCTCCGACGGATACCTTGTCCCCTACTTTTTTCTTCCATTCAGTGATGATGCAGCTTTCAACCGACTGCCCCTGACGCGGCATGATGACCGGCGTTGCCATAATATGCCTCCTTGTATGATACTCGACTTGTGTTAAACGTTTTCTTTACAATGTTATTTTATAACATCTATAATACTCTGTCAATATGATTTCTCCTATTGACCGATGTTTTCATATCAGAAGATGACCCTTCGCGTAAGAAAAATAAATAAAAATGCGTCCGCTAATATTGCGAACACATTTATAAACATCATAGATGTTATATCATGTTATGAAATTCGATTCTCCATGCAGACGATCGAAAGCTTCGGCACACCCGCCTCGACGCAAACCGTATCGCATTTCGCGGTAAAGAGGAAGAATAGATCCTTCTTCTCGACCCCACTGATACTTTCAAAATTCCCCTGCCCTTTGGAGAGGATCACGTCCGCCGCTGCAAACGCATGCTGAAATGCCTCGCTCGTACGCGGCAATACCGTGCCGGGAGATGCGTCTCCGTTGTCGATGACATGCGCAACTTCGCGCATGCCGACTTCGTCCGCGTCGATGTGCGTCACGTCGTTGAGCACATGGGACCCTTTTACGACGTAAGTAATATCGACCAAAGGAAACATGGAACGGATCTGTTCGATTAGCAGCCTGTCAAACACGATCTCGCCCGCGTTGTCGCCTAAATACAGCATGGTTTTCGCGCTCGATAACGCTACGTAAAGTCTCTCGCTGTCGTCGATGGAAAACGCCGTGGATGCAATAGCGTCGATCTGCGCATTCTGTTCCTCCAACGCAACGGGGTGTTCGAGTCCGTAGTCGATCAGATTACCCGCGATGGCGTATTTAAGGGCAACAGTGAATTGATCTTTTGCCCGCGCGATCTTCTCCCGCGTTTCGGGCAGCATTCTCAATGCTTCCTGATTGCACATCGATTTAATGGCGGCGTACGGGTCATTCCCTCCGAGGTGTTTTTGCAGCATCTGCCAGAGTTCGCCCATGGATTCCGGTGTGCAGCCATCATAGTTGGCTCGCGCTAAGTATGCCTGGGTGTCCTGCATAGCAGCCTCACAAACGAATTTGGAAAGACCAAGCAGTTTTGTTACGGTTTTGACCTGCGCAATCATGCAGGCAACGCATTCAGGTTGCAGTTTCATAAGGAGTATTCTAATCAACTGTAACCGCAATTGCAATCCGATATCCGTTATCTGCGCGGCTTGCGCATTGAAACATGCTGCAAAAACTTCAACTGCGAGGGCAGCCCCTCCAGTTTATCCTTCGGCGGGAAGTTCTTATCAAATAAGGCGGAGGCCGTTGTATCCACTTCGTATGCATGATCTTCCAGGAAGCATCCTGATTTTCCGTTCAACGATCCTCTTTTTAGCTCCAACGCCTGCAGAGCGTCCGCGTAGTGGTCGTCCGATGTGGCGATGCCGAATTTCTCTGCCGCAACGAAACCGAAACGCGAATAGTACGCGGGATCGCCGTAGATCAGTACTGCTGTGTGCCCGAGTCTTCGCGCGGCGGAGAGCGAGCGCAGAATCAGCGCGGACCCGACACCGTTTCCCTGCCATTCCGGCAAGACTGAAATCGGGCCGAAACTGACCACGGGATATTCCGCGCCGTCGTCGCCCGCGATCTTTGCGTTCGTATACATGATGTTGCCGACGATGCGCCCCTGCTGCACGGCAACAAAATCCAGCTCGGATATGAAGCAGTTGCTCTCCCTCAATACATGAGCCAGAAAATGCTCATCGCACCCCGGGACATAATGATTCCAAAACGCTTCACGCGTGACGTATTCCACTTCGCGGTAATCGGCAGGTGTCTCCAGCCGGATGGTGAGATCGCCAATCATATTAGCCCTCGTATCTTTCCAGTGCTTCTCTACCTACACGATACTGCTCGGCGTGATATGATGCAAGTAATTTGCGTATTTTACCTGCTTGCCGAGAACTCCACCGGATTCCAATGTTTCTGCGCTTTGTTCCAGCGCTGGTAGATCGCCGCGGCGACCCATCTGCGCGGGAGCAGTTTGCCGCAGAATGTCAGCGTACGGTTCAACCATCCAGGCACAAACACGCCTCCGCGACGGATCAGACGCGTAATGGTCTGACGCGAGACGACTTCCAGCGGGTTTGTCGTCGCACCGCCCCAGAAGCCCTGCGCCGCGATGCCGCTCATCGCCTCCCGCGTGGTTGCAAGTCCGCCCGGGCAGAGCGCGAGCACGTTGACCTGTTTATCCTTGAGCTCCTCTCCGAGCGCAACCGCGATATCCAGGAGAAACCGCTTGGACGCGGCATACGTCGCCTTCAGCGGCATGGGATACATGCTGGCAAGGCTGGATGTGAAGAGTAGATAGAACGGATGGTTCTCGCGTCTGCGGTTCATGATCGCGTGCGTAATCCGCAAGGTCGCCTCGTTGTTGAGCGAGATGATGCGGATGATGTCCCGCCGCGCGCGCTCTAGAAAACTGCCTTCAAAATCGAGACCCGCGACGTTGAGCAGCATATCAAAGCGGATACCGTGAGCATCTATCGTATTCAGCAGCGCGTCCACGCTCTCGTCGCTCGTGAGATCGCATGTCGCGGTCGAGACGGTCACGCCGAACTGCCGCTCC
>PNNR01000036.1 GCA_013824375.1 Clostridiales bacterium | reverse complement strand
GTAACGATGACTGTGCCGGGCGCCAACGTGGGCAGCGGCGTGGGTACGGGCGTTGGCCTCGGTGTCGGCGTAGTCAGCGCAGGCGCAGGGGTCGGTGTATCCGCAAACTTCGGCGTTGCCTTCGCTTGCGCCGCATCATCGAAGAATTTGAAGTCGTCATGGAATACATAACCAAGCTTTTCTCGCGCATACTGGATCATATAGTCCGTCGTACGCATGTATTCCAACATGCGCTCTAGGCGTTCTTCCTCAACTTTGAGCGAGTCGAGCTTTGATTGCAACTCCACTTTGTCCTCGGCAATGCTGCTAAGCTTCGTTTGCTGGGAGAGATAGACACCTCCCAGTACAAAAAAAGACAACACGAAAAACAGGATGAGGTAACGTGGACGGATTCGAAATCCAATCGAAGCGTGCGATAACCTCTCTGTGCGTTCGTTTCTTGCCGTTTGTTCTTTAGGTCTCTTTACCATGGAGTGTATATTAGCATATTTTGTGGCAAAATAAAAGAGAAGGCACAATAGGTTTTCAATTTGGTTACAGGAAAACGATGATTTTTGCTTTTCAGAGAGAAAACGTTTCAATGCGGTTTGATTTGCTTTGTATTCGAGTTTATTTAGGTCGGGAGATATTATGCGTCAGGACCATCCTTTCACTCATATCGTATACTCGTGATTGATTAGCTGCATGCGATTCTTGTTTATCTGAACACATAGTCTGCTTGGTCGATAAAAATTGTTTTTTAATGCTGAAGCGTGATAAACGGCAGGTTAAAGATTCTTGTTGTGAAAAAAGAGTGGCATATATTGACAAAAATATCCGTCAAAGATATGATAATACATCAAACATGTCACATCAAATCAGCTTCTTGAATGTTAACAGGCAGTTGGTCTTATCGTAGAGAGGAGTATACAGTTGAACAAGGAACAGTTGGAGGCTAAAAGCCTTGGTGATTTGCGCGAAATCGCAAAATTGCAAGGCGTGAAATCCTTAACAAAATATCGAAAAAACGAGCTGGTAGAAATCATCATGGGAGGCGGCGTGATACCTTCCGATCTAGCAGCTTCGAGTGATGCGGGCGCAGATAACAGTGAAGCAGAGCCATTTGAAGCGAGTGCTCCAATTCAGCCGCAGAGTGCACCCCCTGGCGATATACAGGGAGAAATGGCGCAGCATGACACAGACGGCGGATATCGCAGAAGCGGTTATACGCCGCGCCCATACCAGCAAAACAAACCCTATTACGACAATCGCCAGCAGCAAAGCGGATACCAGAGAAGACAGTATTCGCCGCAGGGTAGCTATCAACAAAACTACCAACAGCAGAATGGATATCAGCAGAGCGGCTATCAACAGGGCGGTTATCAACGCAACAATTATCAACAAAATTCCTATCAACAGCAAACCTCTTATCCGCAACAGAACAGCTATCCACAACAGACTGGATATCAGCAGCAGGGATACCAACCCGGCTTTACAGTCGCAAACTACGGCGCGGAACAGACCGGGTTCGAGGGTGACCGCGCTTTCCGCCCGCGCAACGCTGAAGGGTACTATAACAAAGATTACGGAACGAGCAATCCCGCAGTTCCTGAAATTCTCCAGACCGGCGATTGCGGTGATGCGGAAGGCGTGCTGGAAGTGTTGCCGGATGGCTACGGGTTTCTTCGCAGCGAAAACTATCTTTCGGGTCAGCATGACGTTTATGTCTCCATTGCTCAGATCCGTAGATTCGGTCTCCGCACGGGTGATATGGTTACGGGAAAAACACGCCCGTCAAAAGAAGGCGAGCGCTTTCTGGCACTTTTATACATTACGGCAGTCAACGGTGAATCTCCCGAGAGTATTGCAGATCGAAAGCTCTATGAGGAGCTTGTGCCCGTGTTCCCTAATGAGCGCTATACACTTGAGCTTCCGGGTACAAATAGTCTTGCAATAAGACTCATCGACCTCATTGCGCCGATCGGCAAAGGCCAACGCGCAATGATCGTTTCCCAACCAAAAGCGGGCAAAACTACGCTGCTTAAAAGCATCGCGAACGGCATCTCAAAGAATTATCCGGATACGCACTTGATCGTATTACTTATCGACGAGCGTCCGGAGGAAGTTACGGATATGCAGCGCTCCATAAAGGGCGAGGTGCTATACTCCACATTTGATGAATTGCCGGAGCACCACACCCGTGTTGCCGAGATGGTACAGGAACGTGCGATGCGCTTGGTCGAGATGGGCAAAGACGTCGTTATACTTATGGACAGCCTAACGCGGCTTGCACGTGCATATAACCTTACGATTCCACCGACGGGACGGACGCTATCCGGCGGTATGGATCCGGGTGCGTTGCATAAGCCCAAGCGTTTCTTCGGCGCGGCCCGCAAGATAGAAAATGGTGGCAGTCTTACTGTAATCGCGACTGCGCTGACCGAAACGGGCAGCCGATTGGACGACATCGTTTACGAGGAGTTCAAGGGAACGGGCAACATGGAGATACACCTTGACCGCAAGCTCAGTGAACGCCGAATTTTCCCTGCTATTGACATTTATAAATCGGGCACGCGCAGAGAAGATCTGTTGCTCTCGCCGGAAGAATTGGAAGCGGTGCGAACCATCCGAAGAGTGCTCGCGGGCGGCAATACGGCTGACGTTACGGAACATCTTATCAGCATGCTGGAAAAAACCAACAACAACGAGGAATTTCTACAGCGCCTCAAGGACTGGGTCGGTATGTATGAGAAAGACGGCTATACGACTATGTCCACAAGCCGTTTCGGGAAATAACTCAAATTTTTTCGGCGTAATGCCGTTAAAAACGCCAAATATATTTGGAAAACTATTGATTTTTTCATTGCCGATCGTTATACTAACTTTTGGTAGTGTTTTAAAGGAGTGATCAAGCATGAAGAAGGATATCCATCCGAAATATGGCGAATCTCTGGTTCGCTGTGCTTGCGGCGAGACCTTCAAGGCCGGTTCCACCAAAGAGGAACTGACTGTCGAAATCTGCAGCAAGTGCCATCCGTTTTTCACCGGCAAGCAGAAGCTTGTGGACAGCGGCGGACGTGTTGACCGTTTCAAAAAGCGTTACGGTCTGTAAGAAGCGTGAAAACCTTCCCTTTACGGGGGAGGTTTTTTCTTGCCCGGTTATGCCACGTATGATAAAATAGTCCGAACATGCAGGAAGCAACCATGAAAATCTCATGTTGCGCGTATGGAAAGAACATAAGGGGATACAATACATGAAACGATGCTCGGTTGGCGGACAGGCCGTCATGGAAGGCGTGATGATGCGCACGATGAGCGGCGGAATCGCGCTCGCTGTCCGAAAGTCGGACGGCAGCATCGTAACGGAATATACGCCAAAAAAAGAAAAAAGCAAAAATCCGATTTTAAAATGGCCGGTCGTGCGCGGCGTTGTCGCGTTTGTCGATTCTCTAGCAACGGGTTTGAAGATGATGACGCGTTCGGCTGAACTCTATGGCGAAGCCATTGATGAAGAACCGAGCCGTTTTGAAAAATGGATTGCCAAGAAGACCGGAAAAGACGTAATGGAAATCGCGATCATCATTGCGGTGATCCTTGCGGCCGGACTTGCCATCGGGTTGTTTGTTCTGCTGCCCTCGCTGTTTACGCAGCTGGTACATTGGAAGGAAGGCTCCGCACGCATTTTAAAAAGCCTTGCCGAAGGCTTTGTGCGTCTCTTCATATTCCTTGGCTACATCACCGCAATATCGCTGATGAAGGATATTCGTCGCGTCTACATGTACCACGGTGCAGAACACAAAACCATCGCCTGCTATGAGCACGACGCGCCGCTGACTCCTGAAAGTGCAATGCAATATTCTCGTTTGCACGCACGTTGCGGCACGAACTATCTTTTCCTCGTCATGGCGGTGTCGATCCTTTTTTTCGCGATGCTGCCGTATGCAGAAAATCTGTTTTTGCGCGTACTGACCCGAATTGTCTTCCTGCCGCTGGTAGCGGGGCTTGCTTACGAAGTGCTCAAACTCGCCGCAGCGACCGACGCACTCTGGGCTCGGATCATCCGTGCACCAGGCTTGGGCTTGCAATACCTGACCACGCGGGAACCGGAACGTGCGATGCTGGAGGTTGCGATTGCAGCCTTCAATCTAGCGATCAACGACGGCGTTATTTCGCAGGAAGAACCGACGGAAGCTGTGCCAGAAACGCCAGAGAAAAAAGAACAGGATAGTTCGAATCAGGTATCAGAATGAATATCAACATTTCTGAAGCAATTCGAGAAGCGAAGATCATGATTGAACCTGTTGCGCACGAAGAAGCATTGCAGCAGGCGAAGATATTTGTTTCGACGATTGTGGGGATTGATGTTGGCGCATTGCCAATACACGCCGACATGAAGTTGGTGGACGAACAGATTACTGATTTGGGAGAAATGCTTGAGCGGCGTCTTAAGGGCGAACCGCTTCAATACATTCTTGGAGAATGGGAGTTTTTCGGGTTGCCGTTTTATGTAGACTCACGCGCACTTATTCCTCGGCAGGATACTGAGCTGCTTGTTGAGACAGCAATCCGGATAATTCGCGATCGTAAATATTACACATGCCTTGATCTTTGTACGGGAACGGGTTGCATCGGCATCTCGATTGTAAAAAACACAGATATTCAGATGACTGCATCGGATATCAGTCGGGATGCGCTAGCACTCGCAAAAGAAAACGCAGATCTGAACGACGTCAATATGAATTTTGTTGAAAGCGATGTGTTTCAGTGCATTGACGGAAAATTCGACTTGATCGTCTGCAATCCTCCCTATCTTTCCTTGGACGATATGCAGTCGCTCCAACAGGAGCTGACATTTGAACCAAAGTTCGCGCTCTACGGCGGAGGCGACGGGCTGGACTTTTATCGAAGAATTGCCCGGGAATACCGCGATCATCTCAACAAAAACGGAATGTTGCTTCTCGAGATCGGTAGCGGGCAGACAAAAAGCGCCGCATCGGTATTTGATGCGAACACATCCGTTCTCAACGACTTGGGCGGGAACCCGCGCGTACTGGTTGTGGAAGCCTGACAATTTCGACTGCCAAACACATGTTAATTTTTTATAGGAGCCACCTACTAATGCTTCGCGTGGGCGGGCGCGGGCCGGAGTGAAAAGGCCTGAATACCGGAGGAATCATGATCGACAAACTACAGGGAATCAAACTACGCTTTGACTTTCTCTCAGAGAAGCTGGCTTCGCCGGACGCAATGGCAGACAAAGTTGTCTGGCGCGAAATGGTGAAGGAGCGTGCTTCGCTGGAGGAGATTGTTACTGCGTTCGATGAATATAGTTCTGTGTTGTCTTCAATCGAAAACTGTAAAACAATGCTCAACGAAAAACTCGACACGGATATGAAAGAGCTTGTTCGAGCAGAAGTTGAAGAACTAGAAGCAAAACGGGATGCGCTGGATGCACAACTGCATATCCTGCTGCTGCCAAAAGACCCGAACGATGACCGCGATGTGATCCTCGAAATTCGCGCTGGAACGGGCGGGGATGAAGCCTCGCTTTTCGGCGCGGATCTGTTGCGCATGTATTTGCGTTATGCCGAGCGAAACGGCTACAAAGTCGAGTACCTTTCCAACAGCCTCACAGAGATGGGCGGGGTGAAGGAGGTCGTACTATCTATCGGCGGTAAACGCGGGGCTTTCAGCCGACTCAAATACGAGAGCGGCGTACATCGCGTGCAGCGTGTGCCGGAGACGGAATCGCAGGGGCGCATCCACACCAGCGCGGCGACGGTTGCAGTGCTGCCGGAAGTAGACGACGTGCAGATCGACGTAAAAGAAAGCGACCTGCGCATCGATACCTATCGCGCAAGCGGCGCAGGCGGACAGCACGTCAACAAAACCGAGAGCGCCATTCGTATCACGCACCTGCCGACCGGCATGGTCGTATCCTGTCAGGATGAAAAATCGCAGCTTAAGAACAAAGAGCAAGCCATGCGCGTGCTGAAAAGCCGGCTTTATGATTTTTATCACAATCAGCAGCAAGCGGAGCGCGCAGGCGAGCGTAAAAGCCAGATCGGTTCCGGAGATCGCAGCGAGCGCATCCGCACCTACAATTTCCCGCAGGGCAGAGTTACCGATCACCGCATCGGACTGACGCTGTATAAGCTCGACGCGTTCATCGATGGTGATATGGACGAGATGCTGGACGCGCTGAGCGTTGCCGCGCGCAGCGAGATGCTCTCCGGAGAGTCGGACTGATATGCGGCAAAAGCAGGAAGAAACCACCGCGTATGAAACTGAGGTCATCAGCACAATCCGGCAGGAAGAAGCGGGCACGATTCAGGGCGCAAAGCTGATTCAGGCGGGAGAACTCGTCGCGTTCCCGACCGAAACAGTCTATGGACTCGGCGCGGACGGGCTCAACGGAGAAGCGGTCGCGAAGATTTTCGCGGCAAAGGGCAGGCCGGCAGACAACCCGTTAATTGAACACATCACAAAGAAGAGCGACGTGCGCCAGCTTTGGAGCAGAATGCCAAAGCAGGCACAGATACTGATGGACACCTTCTGGCCGGGTCCGCTGACGCTGGTGGCTCCAAAGAGCGATATCGTGCCGGACGAAGTCACGGCGGGGCTCAGCACGGTCGCCGTGCGCATGCCGCAGAATAAGACCGCCCGCGCGCTGATTGCGAAAGCGGGAGTCCCCATCGCGGCGCCGAGCGCGAACCGCTCCGGCAGACCCAGCCCGACCACAGCACAGCATGTGCTGGATGATTTGGGCGGACGAATCCCGCTGATCCTCGACGGAGGCCAGTGCAAATACGGCGTGGAATCCACGGTGCTCTCGCTCGTCGGCGAGCCGACGATACTGCGCCCGGGCGCGATCACGCGGGAAATGCTCGCGGCAGTGATCGGTGAAGTGCGCGTCAGTGACAGTATTCTTAACCCGATGAAAGAGGATGAAGTCGCAGCCTCACCGGGCATGAAATACCAGCACTATGCACCCAACGCGGAAGTCGTCGTCATCCTCGGCACACCGGAACAGGCGGCAAAACGGATCAACAAACTTTATCGCGAGGCGGAAGCAGAGGGAAAATCGGTCGAAATCGCCGCAACAAAGCAAACGAAGCAATATTACCGGGATAAACGCAATACCGTCCTCGGCGACCGGAACGAACCCGAAACGCTCTGCGCAAACCTGTTTTCTGCGCTGCGGGAGATGGACACACGCGCAGAATTAATCCTTGCGGAGGGCATTCCGGCGGAGGACGAGGGGCTTGCCTATATGAACCGCCTCCTGCGCGCGGCTGGATTCCGCGTGATCAATGCCTCGAATGATAGAACATAAAAACAACAGGATAAAGCACATATTCCAATAGATATCGAAAAGGAGAAAAGCACATGAAATTAGCTATCGGCTGCGATCACGGCGGCTTCGATATGAAGGAAGAGCTCGTTGCCTACCTGCGCGAAGGCGGGCACGATGTAACGGACTTTGGTTCGTATGATAAGAACAGCATCGATTATCCCGACTACGTCTTTCCGGTTGCGGAGGGTGTCGCGCGCGGCGAATTCAATCGCGGCATCGTCATCTGCACAACGGGTATCGGCGTTAGCATCGCTGCCAATAAAGTGCACGGCATCCGCTGCGCATTGGTTACGGACGAATACTCTGCGAAGATGACGCGTGAACACAACGACACCAATATGCTGGCAATGGGCGCAAACGTTACCACGACAGTCCGAGCAAAAGGCATTGTTGATATCTGGCTGGGGGCACCTTTCTCCCATGGTGAACGACACCAGCGCAGAATCGATAAAATTTCCGCTTACGAAAAACAGCACTAAGGAGGCTCAAAAATGTCTAAAGTTATTACTATCGATCATCCCCTTGTGCAGCATAAGCTCTCGCTGCTGCGCGACAAAGAAACCGGCTGCAAAGCGTTCCGCGAACTCGTCTATGAGCTTGCCATGCTCATGGCGTATGAGGTTACTCGTGATCTGGAGCTAAAGGAGATCGAGATCGAAACGCCGATCTGCAAGACCACCGTGCAGACCCTTGCCAACGAAAAGATTGCGGTCATCCCGATTCTGCGTGCCGGCCTCGGCATGGCGGACGGCATCATGAGCCTGATCCCAAACGCGAAAGTCGGACATATCGGCTTATATCGCAATCCTGATACGTTGATGCCAACCGGCTATTACTGCAAACTGCCGCAGGACATCGCGGAACGCGAGACCATCATCGTCGATCCCATGCTCGCAACCGGCAACTCCGGCATAGAAGCCATCCACATCCTCAAGGAGAATAAAGTCTCCAGCATCCGTTTCGTAAGCCTTATAGCTGCGCCAGAAGGTATCAAAGCCATGCAGACAGCGCATCCGGATGTGGATATCTATGTAGCACATATCGACGAAAAACTGAACGACCACGGCTATATTGTGCCTGGGCTCGGTGATGCCGGCGATCGCCTGTTCGGAACCAAATAAAGCACTGAGCCGCCTGTACAACATAAATCGCAGGCATGCGGAAGGACTTGTTTCTGTCGTATTGCCTGCGTTTTGTTTTACTGATTCAAGCGTTGTTATAAAATGAAAAGAAAATGGTTATCAATAACAGATAAAATTTTGTAAAAATCTATTTCAAATGACTCTGATATTTGATAAGATTGTAGCATTGCAGACACATCAGCTAACATTATATATTATTATTCGTGATATAGTTCGGAGGACACCCATGCGATCGGTCATCGAAGAAATCGCCATTGCGGAACAACAGGCGGAGGAGATTCGCCAAAACGCCGTTGTTCAGGCGCGCGAACTGACTTTACATGCAAAAGAAGACGCACTGCAAGCACTGTCCAAGTTGGAAAGCGACGCGCGTAATACGTTGCAGGCTGAGTTGGAAACAGCAAAATATCAGGGCGAGCGCCTTTCCGCAGATCTTCTCGCTCAGCTGGAACAGGAAGCTAACGCGGTTTGCAGCGCGGCAAACGCTAAACTTGATGTGGCGGTGTCCTATCTTTTGGATAAGGTGACGAAAACGGCATGATCGTTTCGATGAAGCGTATGACGCTCGTCGCGCATAAAGCGGACGAGACGGCAATTTTAAATGCGCTGCAGTCAACGCGCGCTGTTGAGGTTATCCCCGGTGGACAGGACAGCGGCGTGCAGGTTGCTTTAGAGCGCGCGCAATCGCGTCTACACCAGATTGGTGACGCGCTGAAGACCATGCGCCCATTTATACAAAAGAAGAGTTTTTTTGCTGCTCCGGCACAAGCGCAGGCGGAGGAGCTTTTTTTGATGCTGCCGGAGGCGGTCGAGCTTTCGGATCAGCTAAGCGGAATCAGCCGCGAACTCGCCGCCACCAAATCGGAAATCGATAAAAACGAGACGCTGATTGCCGCGCTGCGCCCTTGGGAAGCGTTTCCGGCGGATATGCTGTCGTATCAGCTTAGCAAAAAAGTAAAATACTTTACCGGAATGATTGCGGCAGCGGATGTCGAGAAACTGGAAAACATCGAATCCACGGCTGAGTATCAGCTCTATAATGAAGGGCTAACTCGTACATGCGTCGTTGCATGTCCGATTGACGATACGAAAAGCGTTGCGAATTTCCTCAAATCTCTCGACTGGACGGATTACGTCTTCCCGAAAATGTCGGGTACGCCCGCAGAAGCTATGGAAGAGCTATCCGAAAGAAACCGCACGCTGAACGCGAAAAAAGTCGAACTCGAGAACGCGCTTTGCGACTCGGCAACCGGTCGCGACGCAATGATGGAAAGCGCCTATGATGCGGCTATCATCGAGCGCGACCGTG
>PNNR01000038.1 GCA_013824375.1 Clostridiales bacterium | reverse complement strand
TGCTCGCGCGAGCCTCTTTTTGCGTGCAAAAAAAGACACCGAAGCGTCTCTTAAAACGTTCTTTCCAAACTTTTCTACTGAAAAGAAACAGGCTCATATGAGTGAAAATTCTTTTGCTTGCTTTTTTATAAGAAAAGTAAGAAACCTATAGAAACAGCACAAGTCCGATCGGCAGAAAGATTGCGAGGATGAAATCCAGCACCTTGATCTTGGTGACCTTCAGTAAATTCAAACCAATGGCGAGGATCAGCAACGATCCAACGCAGGTCATCTCGGCGACGGCCGCGTCGCTGAGCACGGGTGCCAGAAATTGCGCCAGAAGCGTGATCGCGCCCTGGTAGAAGAACAATGGAATCGCGGAGAGAAGCACGCCTGCGCCAAGCGTACTTGCGAAGATGACAGCGCTCACACCGTCAAGAATGCTTTTGGTGAACAGCACTTCATGATTACCGGTGAGCCCGCTGTTGAGCGAACCCACGACCGCCATTGCGCCAACACAGTAAAGGAGCGTTGTGGTGATAAACGCCTCGCTGAAGCGTGAGCCGTCATCGCTTTTCGCGGCAAGTTTCTGTTCCAATCCACCGACAAAGCGGTTGAATCTGCCGTCGAAATCGAGAATCATACCGATGGCGCCGCCTACGACGATGGAGATGGTAGCGATCAGAGGATTCTGCCCCTTGAGCATGCCGCTGATGCCGATGTAGATGACCACGAGGCCAAGTCCCTGCATAATTCCACCGGAGACGCGCTCCGGTATACCCTTTTTGAGAAGAAGACCGATTGCGCCACCAATTAGTATTGCTGAGGCGTTGATGATTGTTCCAAGCATGATAAGAGGATCCTTTCCCTGTATGCCAGGCGGCATAATGTGCCCGAATCGATAGACATTTTGTATGATTATACGCTATTTGGGGACAAAAAGAAACCCGCGCGGCGTTACTTGTGCACGAAACATGAAGAAAACCAGACGTTGTCGCGATGAGATGAAAATTATCTGCGCGGAAGGAAGATTCTATGTGAAATATCCGAAAAAAAACACAAGAATGTGCGTTTTTATACGCCTTGTAGGCGTTCCTATTCGGTGATACCATGTGACAGAATCTGGTTGTATATCCACGTTCAAAACACGAAAAACATCATATATTTCGAATGCCAACGACTGCTTGCGATGGGAGATTCGTATGAAAAAAACGTTACTATGTGCGCTTCTTTGCCTCATGGGCTGCTTTTTTTTAAGCGCTTGTGTCAAACCGCCTATTCCGCCTCCAAAGAACATCATGCAGCCGACGCAGGCGCTGTTCGATGGATTGGATTTGCTGGAACCGCAGGCGATACCCATGCATGAAAATCTTCTCGGTCAGGAGAGCTACTATATCGTCGTGGACGATGGCCTTGGCATGAAGGGATTCATTTCGACACATTGCCAGAGCTACCGCGCGGCGATTACAGCCGTTTCCGGCGTGAGCATGAGCAGCGAAAGCACATGTGTCCGCGCGAGTGAACTGGTCAGGGAGAACTCGGCTGAGTACAGTTCAACGAAAAAATTCTTTGAAGAAGCGGTTAATGAAAATTTTTTTCAGTCAAAAAGCAACGACGCGGCATCTGTGATACAGGAAATGACGGAAGTATACCGAGATCATCCTGATTCGGTGATGATTCTGATTTCGGATCTGATGATTCCAACAGAAGATGATTGCCTGGCTGCAGCGAAAGCCCTGCAGGAAGACGTCATAGCGCCAGAACATGCGACGATGGGCATCATCGGTATCATGGGTGATTTCCGCGGGGCAATCGAGAATTTGCCCGTAAGTCCTACAACGGGATACAGGCGCAAGATCAGCGATTATATGGTGAAGGAAAAAGATGTTGGCGGAAACTTTAAGCATCCGCTGTATGTGCTGTTTTTCGGCAACGATCAGGCGGTTCTCAATGCAATGGAAAAAGCACTGAGCAGTCTGAAAAAGAGCTCCATGCTGAACCAGGAAGAAGAAATCAAAGCGCTGTATCTCGCGGAATATGACATCACGCGGAGAGATAAGGACGATGTTAAAACGACGTTTAACCTCGGCTATCCGGATTATAACGATGTAAACTATCCGATTCAGTTTCTGATTCGGGGAATTAACGACGCGTCCGGCGAGCCTCAGTACGAACCTTCGGTAACCATCAGCGAGACGCATCAGCAGATGTTGAACGATTTGCGCATCGCAAAGCTCTACGCGTCTGAGCGCGGCAATGCGGAAAAAAACGTAAAAATACGGTGCGAAGTTCCATTTACCTTGACAGATTCATCAATAAACGGCGCGTGCATCACGGACAGTAACGATCTTGTGATACGTGCCAAAGACTTCAATCTTGAGCCGGAGGATTATGCCATCAAGACGGAGGTTCGCGTGCTGGATTACAGCGAGCAGCAAAACGGAAAAGCACAGGCGAGCTGGGTAACGGCGGATCCTGCGTTGATTTCTTGCGATAGCGCGGTGATTGGCGCGGACTGCAAAAGAGTGGATATCGTTCTGACCGTGGACACAACTTTACTCGGCAAAGATGAACCACTGTTATGCGAGGTGTTCGTGCGCATTGCTGCTACACCGAAGTGGGAAGCGATACAGGCGCTCTATGACACGTCCTGGATAGAGGCTTGGACGCTCAACATCAAGGAGTTTGACTACGAATCCATCACGCTGGGGCAAACGGAAAGTTCGGCACGCTTTACTTCAGCTACTACGGCAAGAACTCCGTTTCTCAACAATCTGATTTTTTATGGTGTCGTAGAAGAGCAGATGCAGCAGGTGGATATTGGAATCCGTGAAAAGACAGAAGCGTGTATGCAAACGACGATGTTTGGCATCGTTGTGCGCGATGTACCCATCAGGTACGATGACAGCTATTCATGGGACTACACGGAAAACTTTGGCGGTTGGGCATTCAGCGAAGAACAGGCTGAAATCATTCGCGCAGCGATTGATTGAGGCAAGGGAATATACTCGGGAGGTGACTGCGATGAATGGAAATGTAAGAAGAAGAGTCAGCGTGAGGGTAATCTCGACGCTTATTCTGACGGCTGTGCTTGCGTTGTTACCGCCGATTCTTTATCACGACTTGATTTATGGAAAGTTCTTTCTGGAAGATGCGGCAAAGGACATTGCAAACCAGTATTTGAACGGAACGCGATGGATTCACCTCGGCGCCATAGCCGCGATTTGGTTGGTCAATCTTGTTTTCTTTATTGTCAATCAAAAGAAGAGCGACAGCGGTAAGCAGCTGATCAGCCGCACAAGGCTTCAGAATTTTCTCAACGTACTGCTTATCGTGTGCAGCGTCGCGGCGATGATCGGCTATCGTTACGCCTTATCATCCGATGTCTGGATTGGTCTTCTGTTTGGCACCGCGGACAACATCAAGTTGATCGTCTGGATGCCGTACTGGGTTGTTGCGGCATGCGGATTGTTTTTATGGCGGTTTTGTATGTGTGCTGCGCCCGCGACCAATTGCCACGTGAAATGGCTGCTTGCGAAATGGCTTGATGCGCCCATGACGCGCGCGGAACGCACGCGCTGAGAAAGGGAGAACGTATGAAAAAGTTTGTACTCGTGGCGATCGGCGGAACGGGTATGCGCGTGGCGCAGTCGCTCGTTGCGCTGGCCGCTTCCGGTTTTTTGAGCGATCTTTGCGGAAAAGACGCGGAGTATCTGCTGGAGATTCGGCTGGTAGACCTGGATATCGTTGCGGGGAGCGACAAGATCGAGCTGGAGGAAATGATCCGCGCGGTCAACGATGCGATTCCGCAGCTTTCCGTCATCGTGGATGAAGACACGGCGGATTCACGCTGGAAGGCGAAGGGGATCGACGGAATGATGAGCCTGCAGCCACCGATCGATGACCGCAGCACGATCAACGATCTCGTGCGCGAAGGGTATCTTTCCGAGGCGGAATCTCTTGCGTATCACGCGCTGTTTGCGGAAGACGACCGCACGATGGTGCTGCGCCGCGGCTGCAAGGGCAGGCCGCGCATCGGATCTCTGCTCTGGGCGGAACATTTTGACCTCGACTGGAGCAACCGCAGCGGATTCTGGCAGTCGATCTTCGGCGATATTGGCGTGGACGACGAACTACGGGTCATGTTTGCGGGATCTGTCTTCGGCGGCACGGGCGCAAGCGGCACACCGACGCTCGCGCAGAAATTCGTTCGCGCCTGCCGTAAGGGCGATATCGGAAACACAGCGCCTTTCGCGCGGCACGTGGCACTGACTCTGATGCTTCCGTACTTCGACGTCGGACAGGATACCGACGTGGACAGCGGACTGTTTTCGATCAACAGCAAGATGGCACTGAAATACTATGAAACCTCCGAGATTCTTTCCGAGGTGGAGTTTGCCCAGTTTGTCGGCGACGACCGCCGCCAGATGGAGAAAAAGGACGAGCAGGGCTCTTGGAAGCGCGTGCGCTTAGACCGCGCAAGCCGCGCGGACGAAGGACAGAACGATCCTTCCATGCCGGCAGAGCTGATGGCGGCGATCGGCGTTTGCCGTTATTTCGCCGGCGACATTCCCAAGGCTGACAACGTGTATCGGAAGGTTTATGTTCCGCTGAAATGGAGCAGCGCAAACTCGGAGCGGAGCATTGCGCCGGAAGAAGCCGTTCCGCTGGACCGATTTGATTATTTCCCCGTCTCCAACGGCGGCGCGGATGCGGGAGCCGTCCGCTCCGTGAGCGACTATATTCTGAGGCTCGAACGGTTTTGTCTGATGCTGGGTAGCTACTACCGCACAAGTGCGGCGATCCGCATGCCGTGGAAATATCGGCCTGAGGTGTTCCGCACTGTCTGGACAAAGCGCAAAGAGTTGCTTGATATGTATGACAGCCGGATTGACGGCGTGGGGGCTGCGCTCGCATTTGCCGAGAGTATGTTCCGCTGGCTGGAAGAGCTGGATCACCACGGCATGCACGATCTTTTATTGATCGAAGGAGACGACAAGCACAACACGCCGCACATTCAGAAGGCGGTGGAGGATGCGGCGAGGGAAGGCTCGACGAGATTCGATCTGTTCAGCATTCCTTGTTCGCAGATCACAACAAAAATGAACTCGACGCGTGTAGACCCGCGGGGCGCAACGAAGTATTTCGTTTCCTCTCTGATGGAGTGCTGCGTTCTCCGCGTGCAGTAGAGTCGAATACGGAGGCAAAGGTATGTCGTTTTATCATTGGTTTTCATCCCACCCGAATGAAATTGATCTCAGCGGTGGCATCTACAAAATGCAGGATATCGCAAAAGAACTCCGCATCGTGGACGCCAAACAGGAAGCGCGGCCGAAACAGACCGATTTCCGGAGGATCAGTTCCGTGCCGGATATTTGGAGTCAGCACCGGCTGTTTGAAATGCTGCTGCTCAACAAGGCGGAAGACCCAAGCTATCTGGAGTATGAATCGATCGCGAAGCGCGAATGGCGTGCGATGGTTGCGGTGCTCGTGCTCGCGGAGTCCTATGGGATAAAGGTGCATACGCAGCAGATTCGCTTCTCCGCTCCTGTGAGCAGCTCGTATCTGCGTGCGGCATTCAGCACGCGCCCGAATCGGGAACTTTGGCCAACGATGGAGATTTACTATATCGAAGCAGGTGACATGCAGTATCCTATCGCGATGTCGTCTCCATCGGTGCACGTGATTCCGACGAAGGACGCATGGCGCAATCTTCGGATGGTCTATCCAGGTCGGATTCCGTGGATTACGGACAATCAGGTGCATTCTCCAGTATTGGACGATGATGGCCGCGCGAAGCCGTTCACGCTCGGCGAAAAAGAGACGGAGAAGATACCCGCGTTGATGCCTGTTCACGCGCTGATGCTGCACCGCTGGCTGATGAAATACCGCGAAGCCCTCGCGTCGCGGCAGCGGCGGGAAAGCGACGCAGCGTTGCTGCAAAGCGTGCGCTTGCTGGGCGAATTCGAACAGGCACTCTCTGATGCATTCCGCCTGGAAGCGCAGCGCATGCCTAATATGCTGAGCTTCTTTACAGCCGCGGAACAGCAGGACGGTGTGAAGATCGGCGATCTTCATGTGCCAAAAAATCTTCGCATTTTTCTGGATCGCGCATTCTATTCTGTGATCGATCAGGCGTCTTCGCTGCCGGAGGTGCTCGACACGCATCGCTTTGCGGGAGGCATCGGTAAGGAATGCCTTGTCAGTAAGCAGCAACCAAATGGTAAATGGGCGCATTTCTTTATCGCGATGCCCGTGACCGAAGAATTCTGGAAGCTCTGGCATGACAACGAGGACTTATCGCCTGAATATGCTTTAACCTGCACATTCTCATCGGACGGGATAAGCGTTGATAAGATCAAGGCATCCGTCGTAATTGGCGATATTACGTTCTCTAAGACGTACAACGTGGCGCGTATCGATACGGATCCATGGAGAAATCTGTGCGTCGCGGGCATCTGGCCGCGTCAGAAAATATCGCAGTGGAAAGATTACTATCTCTTCTGCAATGCGATCAACGGCTACCGTGTGGAGCCGGAGAACGAGAACATGATCACGTATGAGAAGACCTACTCCGATAAAGAAGGGCTGGAAGGCTCACTCAACTATTACAAACTTAACAGCGCTCCGGAGAGCTGCAAGATCTTCAAAAACAACAAGCTCATCGGCTTTATGCAGATTCGCGAGCGACAGGAAATTCTGCCGGGCGAAAAGACGAGCGTCTATCGTGCCTCGATCGACTTTGGCACGTCTGCAACCACGCTCTATGGCGGGGTGGATGATAATGAGCCTGGGAAAGTCTCCGTTATGAGTATGTGGAGCTTTCCGTTGATAAATACCGTAGATGCGGGCGGCATCGAAACCTCTCGACTTGAAAGATACTTTTTTCCACCTTTACCGGTTCCTAAACAGCAAACATCACTCAGACAAAGTAGAGCGGAAGCGACTACCGTTCCTTTTAACGTACTACAGAAAACCGACGTCAATGGGAAGCTATATCAAGATTGCATTCCGTTACAGACCGTCCTCGCGGATGCTTCGAGTACGAATAGCCCAAGGCAGATTCTTGCAGACAGTTGGATCTATTTTCGTGCATTCATGCAAGTAAGAACGATCTCAGCTTGGCCGAAATTATTCTCCAATTTGAAATGGGATCAGTCGTCGCAATTAAACCAATATCGTGTGCAGGCGATCATTACGCAAATCATGATGATGATCGCCCTTGAGGCTCGCATAAATAATTGCGGTTCGATTTCAGTTACGGCAGCGTATCCTCTCGCGTTTGAATTAAATATCCGAGATTCCTATTTTGAGGCGTTAAACTCGATGTTAAGCGTAACAGCGAAATTGACCGGACTTACCATTATGCCACCGCCAGTAAGTGATAACAAACCGAAAACAAACACACCATCTTTGGTGGGAAGTATTACGGAGAGTGAGGCTGTATATCGTTATTCTGTTGCGCAAGACAGCTACAATCAGAATTACTTTGTTATCGATATAGGCGGTGGATCAACCGACATTTTCTTGAGTTTGATCGATGACAATCACGTTCGGAACTCGTTCTCTACATCGCTGGGGTTTGGCGCACGTACGGTGTTAATCAATAAGCTTCACCAAAGCGGAAATTTGCTTCTTCATAAATTAGTGCAGCTGTCAGATCTTGTAAACACGTCGGCGGTTCGAGACTATTCAAGATTTATTTTGGAGCGTACATCGAGTTTTGGTCATAGCTTTGTCGAGGATTTGTTTGCAATGCGGGTCGATAGGGACTTAAGTAATCCTGCGTCGGCGGGGGCGCCAGAGAATTACGGAGAAGCCTTTACAATTACCTGTGCGGTGAGTTCATTTGACTCATCACTGATGAAGTCTGACCCTCAGGCATACAAAGTGGGTCTTTCTTTCCTTGAACTGAAGAAGCGCATTGCCTTTTATCTCGCCGCAAGCATCTGGCTCTCCGGCATGATGATCCGCGGCGGACAGAATTCCGGAATGAACGTTTCCCTCCTGTTTGCCGGCAACGGTTCAAAAATGATCCGCTGGTTGTCGCCTGACCTAGACCGTATCCGCTATTTTATCACGCTGATGTTCCAGCAGGCGTCCGGCACGGCGATCACACGCGAGCAGATGAACTGTCGATTTTCGCTTAAACCAAAGGAAGAAGTCGCGTATGGAGCGTTGGCAGATTTCCCGACAGGATTTGTTGCCGAGGAAGGAGCCCCCACACAGCAAGTGACCTTTGGCGGAACAAGCTTAAAGGCGGACGATTTGGGCGCATTCCATCCGATGCATTATGTTACGACAAACATCAATACAGACTTTGGTGAATTTGCCTCCTTTATGCGGGAATACAAGCGAATCGCGATGTTGAGTTTCGGTTGGGAATTTACCGAGAAAGAATATGATGTCAACATTCTTTCCCATGGTGGTGTCAATGCATCGATCAACGGGCATCAACCCAATAATGGATATTTCTTGAACGCGGTGGATGTGGTCGCCGGATTCTATCTTGGCAACGACAAGAAAGACCTCGCAAACTAAGAAAGGAGCAACGAATTGAAACGCAAACATAGATTACTCGCAATCGGAGCAACGATACTTCTGCTGATTGCGCTGTGCGTGCCCGCGCTGTCGGGCGCACTCGCGGCGGGGGAAGAAATTCCGCTCATCGTACCGATCAATCAAGAGACAGCTGTGTTTGATGCAGACGATATACAGATCGGATCACTCACACAAGACACGGTGAAAGGCGCTGTGCTAACACTGTCATCGGGTGAAGCGTTTACAGGCGTTCAGGTCATCTTTGATCAAGCTGCGATGGATAAGGCCGAAAAGAGTGAAGCGCTTGCGGGCAAAACGCTGGTTTTATTCGGAATGGCAAACACAGCCACAACATCGGAAGCTACTTCTGTACCAACGCCGGAGACGACGCCGGAAGTGACACCCGCAGTTTTACCGACGCAAGGTTGGATCGACGCAAATCTCGTGGTGACTGCGCTGGCTGCGCACCATGCGGCGGATACTGGCACAATTGCCTCAAAAGAGAACGATATCGCATCGTTGCAGAATCAGTTGAGTGCTGCAATTAATTCTGGTGCGAGTCAAACGGAATCAGCACCCGAAAAGAACAACGGAATTTTCAGCCCGGAGAAGCTTTCCGTTTGGGTGCCTGTTTCGGCGATTGCACTTGGGATTCTTGGTCTTGGCGTTCTGGTTTGGCTCGCTGTTTCCGCCTCGAACGCCGCTTGGGAATCCGAGCGGACGGTGAGACAGCTCACAAAACTCAACGAGCGCTTCTCGGACGGGCTCCCCCTGAAAACGCCTGTCAGAATCGAGCAGATCGCCTGGCCGCGTGAAGGTCATGTGCAGCTTGCGCCGGATGTGGTGAAGCAGCTTGCGGCGGTTGCCGATCAAACGAATGCCTACAACACGCGTATGAACGAGCTGGTGAAACCCCTGGAAGCGGAACCGGAACCCATTCCAGAAGGAGAGGAACCGGACTTGCTTCAGCTCGCGAACAGACTGGCTGGAGTTGCTTCCGCTGCGGAATGGAACGCGATTGTGCGGGATGCGGGTTGGCGTGCGGTACTGCTGCAGGCAAATCCGACGGAGAAGGGCACATTCATTGCGGATGACAGTGGGTATTCGATCGTTGCCTGCGTAATGCGCACACAGGACGCGGATATTGCCTATGTCGTGCCGTCCTATCAGGACCCCAATGCAAGCGAGCAGAGATGGAGCGAGTTCTATGCCTTATCCGAGAACACCTCGGTGCGCAATTTCCGCGTAGACGCGCTGGCGGTGATGTACATCGAGCGCGGCACTTTTTTCCTTCTGAAGACGAAAGGTAAGCTCACTCGCAGACCGATAGTTTATTGATTCTATGGTACGGTTGCACATAAAAAA
>PNNR01000071.1 GCA_013824375.1 Clostridiales bacterium | reverse complement strand
GGATCCCGTATTCCGGCCTACTCGCTTGTTCCCTACGGCGTACCGGATGCCACCCCTGGCTCCGACTTCCGTAAGACTGCCGGCGAAGCCGTTGGCGGCGACATGACGAACGACTACGCAGCGAACGTAGCAAAAGCGAAGGAACTCCTCGCCGCGGCCGGCTATGCGGACGGCGTGGGCTTCCCGAAACTGGAGTTCTCCCACAACGAGAGCACAGGCCACGCGGCTGTTGCCCAGGCGCTCCAGCAGATGTGGAAAGAGAACCTTGGCATCGAAGTTGAAATCGCCGTTATGGACTGGCCGACATTCCAGGAGTATCGCAAGACGACCGACTCCGAAATTGCTCGCCAGGGCTGGATCGGCGACTACACGGATCCCGCCACGTTCTTTGACCTCTTTGTGAGCACCGCCGGCACGAACGACGGCCACTACAACAATCCTGCGTTTGACGAACTGGTCAACGCTGCCAGAACCGAGCAGGATCCTGTGGTGCGCATGCAGAAGTATCACGAGGCCGAAGCGATCATCATGAACGATATGGGCATCATCCCGATCGTGTTCTATGCTGACGACGTTCTGTCTCAGACGAACTTCACGGGCTTTGGCGTAACGGGCACGGGCCTGAAGATGTTCTGGGGTGCGACTGTCGCGAAATAAGAACATACTTCATTTAGACAACTGACGACAGCCCCGCAGACTTGTTCTGCGGGGCTGTTCTTTTCAACGAATGCCTTTGAATTGCGATGGCTTGCTGTAGTATGATGGCATCACCGTCCAATCAATACTGAAGGAGAAGATAATTATGAAGTTTTCTGGCATATTGCTTGCAGTAAAGGATATCAATCGGGCGAGAAAGCTCTACGAGGGGCTTCTTGGCTGCGTGGTAGCTATGGATCTCGGCATTTACGTCGCCTATACAAACGGCGTCGCGCTGCAGGAGGAGAAGACGTGGCTCTCGTTTATTCATCGGGATGAAGAGGATATCGTATATGGCGCAAACGCCTCTGAGCTCTACTTTGAGGAGCACGAGATTGAATCCTTCTTTATCCGCCTGCGCGTGTTTGATATCGAGTTGATTCACGACCTGCATGAGCACAGCTGGGGGCAACGCGCCGTGCGGTTCTACGACATTGACGGGCATATCATCGAGGTGGGCGAGCATATGGGTGGTGTCGCAAGAAGATTTCTCAACACGGGCATGACACGCGAGGAAACGGCAAAGAGGATGCAGGTATCGCTGGGTATGCTCGACGGGTTTCTGATCGACTGACCATGGGAAAACCAGATCAACGTAAAAAAATAAGGGCGCCGGAAGGCGCCCTTTGTGTGGTTTGAGGTTTAGGGGTTGGGGGTTGCGCTCGGGTTCGGTGTTGTCGCTCCCGGAGAGCCGGCGGGCGTCGGCGTCATCTTGGTCTTGTTGTTCGCCTTGCCGACCGTTGCGGTCATCGCTTCTGCGCTGTACAGTAGTTTCAGGGTCTCCTGACCCGCTTTTCCGTCCATCGGAAGTCCGTGGTACTCCTGGAAGGTCTGTACCGCTTGTACGGTGGTATTGCCGTATAGACCGGTCGCACTTCCGGTGAGATAACCGAGTTCAATAAGACGGTTTTGCAGCTTCGTTACATCTTCGACAAGTTTCGTGATGACCTTGGTGCGGTCATCGCCATCACCGCGCGCAAGATAGTAGGCTTTCGCTTCATCGCTCATCAGGAGCGTATAGGTACCGTTGCCGATGATACCATCCCAGTTCTTCGAGTCAGTGAAGTTTTTCACCTGGAACAGCCGGATCGCGGTCTTGGTGGTTGGGCCATACTTGTTGGTGTAGCCGCCTTCGGGCTCCTCCATGTAACCAAGCTCGACCAGGCGCTTCTGAATATCCGGAATCAGGTCGCTGATCGTACCCGCGACCGCGATGTTCTCCGTCAACACCGGCAGAGCGGGCGTGGGGGATTCTGCCGGGGTCGGCGCCGGAGTGTTGGTCGGCGCAAGGGAAGGAGTCGGCGTCGTGTCCGTGAGGGCAAGTTGACCGTCATCAACACGCTCGGTACGGCCACTATTGGGCAGAAGCACCGCCAACAGAATGATGGTCACGAGAACCACCGCGAAGAGGCCGCCAAAAAGAATCAACGTTTTGGAGGGCAGCTGTGCAAGGTAGAGACCGAGAGCATGCATGAATTTGCCGAACTTGCTGCGCTTTTTTTTGTGCATCGGACGTTCGTCAACTTCCTCTTCGTCTTCGTACTCCCGGTCGTGCGCATACAGATTTTCATCTTGCGGATAGCGTGAGCGCACATTACCGGAGCGGTGTGAGTAGCTTTCGCCGCCTCCCGGAATGCGAGTACGGGCTGTGTTGCCGCGCGGCGTGAACTCTTCCACATCTTCCGGCATGTGTGTGCGTGCAGTGGAACCGTGTTTTATATGGTCATAGTCAGTTTCGCGCGGGATATTGGTGCGTCCTGTCACAGTGCGTTGCGAATAGCCATAGCTTTCTTCACCTGCGGGCGCCTGCGTGCGACCGGTGGTGCCGCGTTGCGAATAGTCCGTCATTTGAAGGCGTGTGGCATATGCGCTGTCGGGATTGTCGTAATACTGTCCCGTTGTCCTGCGTGGCGGATAGACATCCGGATGCGGATGCTGCGCGTAAGGATCGGCCGGTTGTTGAGGATGAGAACCCACAGGCTGCTGCGGCGCATAGTATTCCTGATTGCCGTAACCGCTACCCTGCGGATATTGATAGCCATAGTTTGGATCGATCGGGCGCGGGGCAAAAGGGTTCTCCGGGTCAGGATACCCCTGCTGCACGGGATAGCCCCGCTCATCAAAGCCAGGCTGCGCAGCAGCATATGCAGGATCGTATGGCACATTGTGATCGTGCTGTTGCGAAGGAGTATTTCCGTATGCCGCCGGATCTTCGTGGTATCCATGCGGTGCGCCGGAGTCATGTCTGGCTGTACGGGGGTCTTCTTCAAATGGCGGGTAACCATAACCGCCGTCGTGATGATCCATATGGTTCACGCTCCTCGTTTGGGAATCGTATGTTTTCTGGGGATTGGAATTGTCTGTCAAAGTCTCTCAACCCGCTCGGGAAGGTACATAAAACTATGCATCCTCAACGTGACGACACAAAAAGAATCGCCATTCAAATGCAACTATAGTTTATCATAGGATGTGGGGGTGAAAGTTCGTGGTTATTGTGAAGAATCTATGGATAAATTGTTAATCCTTTTACTGTTAAACGCGAAAAGTGGGGGAGAAATTCGAGAAAAAGAGCCGAAATACCCTTTTTGGGCATTCGGCTCCTGCATTATCACGCAAATAGACTGTAAGTTGCTAACGACGAAAATGACTATCCCATGATGGTCTTTGTCGAACTGCAGCCGATGCGCGTGGCACCCGCTTCTATCATTGCAAGCGCCTGCTCTTTCGAGCGCACACCTCCGCTCGCTTTAACGCCCATGTCAGGGCCAACCGTCTTTCGCATCAGGGCGATGTCATCCGCCGTGGCACCGCCTGTTGAGAACCCGGTGGAGGTTTTCACAAACGCAGCACCTGCAGCTTTCGCTGCGAGGCAGGCACTAACCTTTTGTTCGTCGTTCAACAAACAGGTTTCTATGATAACTTTTACGATCGCGGGTTTTGCCGCGTTGACTACCGCTGCGATATCTGCTTGCACCGATGCCCAGTCGCCGGTTTTCGCCGCGCCGATGTTCATGACCATATCGATCTCTTCCGCGCCGTCACGGACGGCGAGTGAGGCTTCCACAGCCTTCGCGCCGCTCGCCATCGCACCCAGCGGAAATCCGACGACAACACAGGTCTTGACGCCGCTGCCTTGCAGCTCTTGTGCGACCAGATTTGTGTAGCAAGTATTGACGCAAACGCTCGCAGTGTGATATTGCTTGGCTTCTGTGGTGACGGCAAGGATATCCGCGATTGTCGCATCGGCTTTGAGCAGTGTGTGATCTAAATATGTATTCAATGGATTCATGCGAAATACCTTCGTAATAGTCCCTCGAAACCTTTGCCGTGACGTGCTTCGTCCCGCGCCATTTCGTGCACGGTGTCGTGGATTGCGTCGAGACTGAGTTCCTTGGCACGCTTGGCGAGCTGTGTTTTTCCGTCGCATGCGCCGAACTCGGCAGCCGCGCGTAGTTCGAGGTTCTTTTTGGTTGAAGTGGTGATCACTTCACCGAGAAGCTCTGCAAAGCGGGAGGCATGATCCGCTTCTTCAAAAGCATAGCGCTTGAACGCCTCGGAAACTTCGGGGTATCCTTCACGCTCTGCGACGCGCGCCATCGCAAGATACATGCCAACCTCGGTGCATTCGCCCGCGAAATTCATGCGGAGGCCTTCGAGCACCTCCGGGTCTACGCCGGCAGCAATGCCGACTACGTGCTCGGAAGCATACTGTTTGACTTCTTTCGAAATTTCGACAAAGGAATCTCCCGGCGCTTTGCAAACCGGGCAAAAATCAGGCGCGGTGTCACCCGCGTGCACATACCCGCAGACAGGGCAGCGAAATTGTTTCATCATGGAATAAACGCTCCTTTCGGGGATGAACCCCTTCTAAATGATCGAAAACTACGGTGCATGCGTGTCCGCAGCTACAACACCAGTATAGCCGCGCGAATGTAAACATTCAATCACAAAAGCGAAAAAGCACTACCAATGAGGAGCTAATTTTGCTATACTGCAAGGCGACGATCACTCGAACATGGGAGACTGGAATGAAACGAATCCTCAGCATTTTGCTGGTTTTGACAATTCTTATCATCCCCGCGGTAGCGCTTGCGGACTTTGACTACGACTCGATCCCGACACCGAATATACTCGTGGTGGACGGCAACGATACGAGCGTGGTGTTTTTTGAGCGCAATGCAGATCAGCGTGTATTTCCCGCGAGCACGACCAAGATTATGACCACGCTGGTTGCCTTAGAGCATGGCAACCTTGACGATACACTCACAGTTGGCGACGAGGTGCTCGGTACCACGATCAAGTTTACAGAGCTCTCGTCTTTAATGGGGATAAAGCCCGGCGAGACGTTGACCCTGCGGGATCTTGTCTATGGGCTTATGCTGGTCTCCGGCAACGATGCAGGTGAAGCGATTGCAAAGTATGTCGGCGGTTCAATCGACGGGTTCGTTGCGTTGATGAATCAAAAGGCGCAGGAAATCGGCATGAGCGGCACGCATTTCACCAACCCGCATGGCGTTCATAGCGACGACCACTATACCACTGCGCGTGACATGGCGAAGCTGATGGCATATGCACTGACCAAAGACGAGTTTGTAAAAATCGCGGAAACCAAGACCTATAACGTTCCTGCAAACAGCGTCCGTCCAACGGAGCTTGTGCTCCTCAACACAGACCGGATGCTGAACGCCGTTCCCGGTGATCCGGTGAACACGGTATATCCCTACGCCATCTGCGGCAAAACGGGCGACACGCCCATGGCGGGGAAATGCTTCGTGGTTGCCGCAGAAAAAGACGGCGCGCGCGTGATCATTACCATGTTCGGCGACAAGGCGGAGATGTACGGCGGAGACACCGTGACCACGAACCTCGCGCGGTTTGTCAATGCGGCCGCAATTTTTGAAGAAGTGTTTGCTACCGGCTACCAAAGCGTGACTGCAGCAGAGCTCGGCTTGCAAAAAATATTTACAACTGGCGTGGTCAACGCAAACGAAGCGGATCTCAAGGACGGCCAGCTGGCCATGACCGCACAGATCGATAGTTTAACCATCCGTTCAACCAGCGGAAAGATCAACAACATCAAAGCAAGCGCAGGATCGATCACGGCAAACGTTGTGCTGACAACCGACGCGCAAGCGCCGATTGCCGCGGGTCAAAGCATGGGCATCGTAGAATATAAGCTTGGAGAAGACGTCATCTGCAAAGCGGATCTCATCGCCGATTTCGCAGTGAGCACTGGCTCAGGCGAAGCAGCGCCGCAACCAGAGCAAACCGCGATCGTACCCACCTCGCCAGATGATACGCCGCTGATAGATAAAGGTCGCAAGGACTGGAGTGCGGCGGACACGCTGACACTGACATTCGTGCTTCTGGCGGTGCTGCTCGTGGCACTGATCGTGACGTTCATACTATCGGAACGCAAGCGTCGATATGAGCGCAAACGCCGCGCGAGGGCAAAGCAGCGCAGGCAACAATATTATGATTAAGGAAGATTCAAGACAAAAGCCGTTGCGGTTCACGCAGCGGCTCTTTTTTGCTTAAGATTTTAGTTGATCAGATGCCCAATGTCTGCCTTAAGAAATGCGCTACGCAGCTTTGGTTGTTGCTGACATCCAGAACGATCTCCGCCGCGGCTTTTACGTCATTGATCGCGTTTGTGGGTGCGCCGCCGATATCGGCCTGCGCCACCATCTCCAAATCGTTGTTGTAGTCGCCGATGGCGAGGATTTTTTTTACATTTCCACACCTTGAGCGGACATCTTCCAGTGCAGCGCCTTTGTTGACCCCAGCGGTGACGAACTCCAGATACCAATCCGACGTGCGAAACACCGAGACCCGATCTAAATAGGGTTCTTTCATCATCTCGGCCTGAATCTCGGTTAGATTCTGTGAGTTGTGTGTAATCAAAAGCTTAAGTGCGGGTTCGAGAATCTCGTCGATACTGCGGCTTACGACCGGAATGCTCTCTATCGCGGTTTGAGGATCATCCCGCTGATTCGGGTTTACTTCAAATATGGAACGATCCGTGAAAACCTGTACACAGGCATTGTCCTTTATTTCAATGGCACGACGAGCGATTCGCTCCATCAAAGATCGGTCGATCGGGTGTGTGGCGAGAAAATACTTTTCGGAAAGATCATATAGCCCGGCTCCATTTAACAGGATGCACGGCGCATTAACCGGAAGATCACGCTCAATTGCTCCGATGATGGAAGGTGCGCGACCGGTCGCGACGCCGAAGCTACCACCCTCTCGCACAAAAGTTTCAATTGCAGAGCGGTTTTCAATGGATACGCGTTTCTCATCGTCAAGGAGAGTTCCGTCTAGATCACAGTAAAGATAATAGCCTTCAAAGGCACCCATATAACCTCCAGATTGATGCACACCGCCAAATATGCGACGGCATAATTGCGTCTATTCTAAACGAGATGGGTAAAAAACGCAACTGTTTTACATATACGGAGAATAGATATTACACGATGCTGAAGGAATTTATTCAATTGCCGAAGAGCGTGATAGCTCTCTGAATGGGTTGAAAAATCGCTTTTGTGCGAGTATACTGAGGAACGTGACACGACTCCTGATACAATAGACAATGCACATTGGACAGGAGAACATCAAACACGGAGGTTATGTGCATGAGCGAGCAGATGTGTCCCAAAGTCGTCGGCGTTGGCGCAGCCAATGTGGATGTTCACGGACAGAGCCGCAAGGCGATCGTCATGCGCGACAGTAACCCCGGGTTTATGGCGGCATCCGTCGGTGGGGTGACGCGCAATATCCTCGAGAACCTCGCGCGGCAGGGTGTTCCCGTCGCGTTGCTTTCCGCTGCGGGAGACGACCTTTACGGCGAAAAGATCGTGCGGGACAGTACGGCTGCCGGAATCGACATGTCGCACATTCTGATCAAGCGCGGCGCAGTGTCCTCCAGTTACATCGCGATTCTTGACGAGCGGGGCGATATGCTCCTCGGCATGTCCGATATGCGTATCATCGAAGATTTGCATACCGCGTACCTGGACGAGAACGCCAAGCTGCTGCAGAGCGCGGAAGCGATTGTTTGCGATGCGTGCCTGCCGATCAATTTGCTCGACCATCTGGTTTCCGCAGCGGCGGGAAATACGCCTGTGCTGATCGATCCCGTATCGACTGCATACGCGCGGCAGATGGAGCCGATCGCAGGTAAGTTTTACGCGATTAAGCCCAACGAGATGGAACTAAGCATCCTCTCTGGCTTGCCAACAGAAACGGAAGTGCAGATTGAGCGCGCATGCGATGCTCTGCTTCACCGCGGCGTGCGGCGCATTGCGGTCAGCAGAGGGGAGAAGGGGTGCTACTATGCGGATAGCATGGGGAATCGTTTGTTCCGTGCATTAAGGCCCGTTTCGCAGATGGTTAACGCGACGGGAGCGGGCGACGCGTTCATGGCGGGATTCATCCATGCGCTGGTAAACGGACAAACGGTGGAGGAGATGCTGGACTATGCACTTGCATCCGGCATCACTGCGATACAAAGCATGACGACGATCAACCCGGAGATGAGCGACGCGCTCGTCCGGGAAAACCGGAATCGATATCGACTGTAAGGGCGGTTAGCGCCCGAAAGGAGCGAAAATTATGCAGATGAAAGACTATTTGGATGTATTGCCGGAGATTCAAGAGGCACTCGATCACAATAAACCCGTGGTCGCACTCGAAAGTACGATTTTAAGCCACGGCATGCCCTATCCCGAAAATGTCGGCTTCGCCGCGGAAGTGGAAAAGGTTGTGCGTGCGGAGGGTGCGATCCCCGCGACGACGGCGCTGATCGGCGGACGCATCAAGGTCGGCCTGAGCCCCGAAGAGCTGCAAACCATGTGTAAGGCGGAAAACGTCGGAAAAGTCAGCCGCCGAGACATGGCGACCTATCTTGCGATGAAGAAGAACGGCGCGACCACCGTCGCAACCACGATGATCTGCGCCGCAATGGCAGGCGTCAAGGTGTTCGCGACCGGCGGCATCGGCGGCGTGCACCGCGGTGGCGAGGTGACGATGGATGTCTCCGCCGACCTGCAGGAACTCAGGCAGACGCCCGTTGCGGTGGTTTGCGCAGGAGCAAAACAGATTCTCGATATCGGGCGCACGCTGGAGTACCTCGAAACCATGGGCGTGCCCGTGCTCGGCAACGGCACGGCAGATTTTCCTGCGTTCTATTGCCGTAAGAGCGGCTACGGCGTGGACTATGCCGCTAACGACGAGGCGGAGATCGCAGCCATCATCAAGACCAAGTGGGAGCTGAATCTAGAAGGCGGCGTGCTGATCGGCAATCCGATTCCGGAACAGTATGCGCTCGATTTTGACGAGATGGAGGCCGTGATCAACAAGGCGCTTGCCGAGGCGGACGAAAAGGGAGTGCGCGGCAAGGAGATTACGCCGTTCCTGCTGGCAAAGATCAAGGAGATCACAAAGGGCGTGTCCTTTGCCTCCAACGTGCAACTGGCCTACAACAACGCTCGCGTTGCGGCAAAGATCGCCAAAGAGCTCTGCAAGCTCTCGTAAAATCATAAAAGGCACATGGTGCGTATCATAAACAAAACGGGTGCTGTTGACAACGGCACCCGTTTTTGATCTTCGGCAGATTGCTTAAATGATGCAGGAGAACAGCTCGTCCTGCGTGATCTGATAAAAGAAATCCTGCGCGTGCAGTTTTTCGAGTGCGGCCCGAATTTCAGAAGGTTCATATCGACAGCCGATAAGAGAAGTTTGCATTTGCTCAAGCCCTTCTTTTGCGAAAAAATCACCGAAAAACTGAATATCATTGATATGCCCGTTTTCAACGAATATCTGCGCGTTCAGCTTTCCACCCGCAAAACGGCCTTCGCGTGTGACATTGAATTTCGGGTCTTTGCCGAAATTCCACTCCCACTGATCAAAGATTTCCGCGCGAATCTCCAGTATGCGCCGGATATCCCGCTCCGTCAGCGTATAGGTATCCATATCCCGCAACAGATAGGAGAGCATCACATCCCGAAACGCAAGGCTCGTCATCTTCTCGGGCAGATAGTCCGCGATGTTCGTGACGCGCTGCCGAACGGACTGAATTCCTTTTGAAATGATCTTCTCATCGCCGACATTCAGCGCGCGTACGAGCGCCTCAAGATCGGTGTCAAACAGCAGCGAGCCGTGGTGCAACACCACATCACGCCGGACATACTGTGCGTTACCGGAGAA
>PNNR01000011.1 GCA_013824375.1 Clostridiales bacterium | reverse complement strand
TTTTGCTGTCGGTGCTAATTCTAGCATCGACAGCTTCTGTTCGCGTGTCGCTTGCCGCAAGCGCGCCGCAGCCGAAACCCACGCCAACGCCGGAGCCGTCACAGGCGGTTGCAATCCTTGGTGAAGCCTGCACTGGCGCAAACACGATCTACGGCGATTCCGCGGCGTATGCGGCGGAGATGCTTCGCTGGGAAGCGGGCTTCATCTCCCGCACGAGCAAGAACACCGCGACATCCAAGAACAATCTGGTCTACGATGTGTTTTCGGCGGCTTCCCGCCTCATGAAAACGCAGATGCAGCCGAACTGGCAGGCATGGAACGCCACGCTAGTCGCGTTTGAACCCGCGGTTTACGACAGCTATGCGCAGAACGTCGCTGCGTTTATCGCGCTGGCGGAGGCAATCAATAACGCCATGCAGCTTGCCTCCGCGGATTGCGTGCGCAGCATCAGCCGCGACTTGCGCGCGGCTCAGATTCCGCTCTCGGCGGAAGGGCAACAACAGATGCGACTCGGTTGGCGCGAGTGCGCCGCGCTCTATTACATCTACGGCGAACGCATGACGGATGTGGTTGCATCCTCAATATCTGTCGAGCGGGAGGGCAATGCCTATACGGGCGTTACACTCACATGGCCGAACCCGACGTTTGAAACCCTTGCGGGAGCGGGCACGCACGACCAGCTGGTCGAGGCGGTGATGGCGCTCGACTACTTTAAAACCGTCTATCTCGACGATGGCAGCATAGCTCCGCTTTCGGACTACAAATTCCCGGAGGACTACGTTAAAACGATCATCCATCCCGTCAAGGGCGGGCTGATTAAAAACGGCTGGTATGATCCGCGTTCGCGCAGGACGCGCCTGCACATGGGCACGGATATCAAGCGCCGCGTGAAGACGCCGATTCTATCCGTGACCGACGGCGTGGTGAAGTATGTGGGTTATTTGCCGATACCGGGCTATTATGTGATGATCGAAGACCCGTATGGCTATACCTATCATTACTACCATATGTTTGAGCTCTCCTCGTTTGTCAAGGAAGGGGATTCGGTCAAGCAAGGCCAGCAGATTGGCATCGTCGGCAGCACAGGCAACAGCGCAGCGTACCACCTACATCTTGGAGTGGTCACGCCGGAGGGCAAATATGTGAACCCTTACGACCTGTTTGTACAGGCGGGTATCGGACCGATATTGCCTTCGTTCTGATGATTTGATCGATCAATTGAATCGTGAGAAATATGCAACAAATGCCGTAGGATCGGATTTTTTCTTGTGCGGAATGTGCCTCGGTGCTATACTATAGTAGCTTTATATGGGAAAGTGTGTGGTTTTGCGGGAGAAGCGCCGTTGGAAAACCGCAGAATCCGAGAGAACAGTATTGGAGGATCGCGTGAGAATAATCGCGGGTACGGCGCGAGGGCGCCGTTTCGAAGCGCCGAAGGGCATGGACACGCGCCCGACGCTCGATCGCGTGAAAGAGGCGATTTTCGGCTCGATCCAGTTTGATATTCCCGGCAGCTGCGTTCTCGACCTCTTTTCCGGCTCCGGCAACCTCGGCTTTGAGGCGACGTCGCGCGGGGCCAATAAAGTCATCTGCAACGACCACAACCGCGACTGCGCGGAGCAGATCCGCAGAAACGCGAAGATGCTTGCGCTGGACGGCGTCGTGCAGGTGACCTGCAAGGATTATGCGGCGTGCCTGAACGATCTTGCGCGCGCGGGAGAACGGTTTGACTTCGTTTTTCTCGACGCGCCATATAAAGATGGCACCGCGCAGAAAGCCGCAGAACAGATTTTTGAGCTCGGTCTTTTAAGTGACGGAGGCCGCGTAATTCTTGAACATGCGGAGAAACTTCCGCCGCAGTTGACGACATCCTTGGCAAAGCTGACGCAAACAAGACGTTACGGCAGCTGCGCCGTTTCGGTTTTTAAGCGAGCAGACAGCGAAGCGCAGCAGGACTAAGGCGCGTTTCGGGAAAGGCCAGGCGAACATGCGAACATGCGTGTACCCCGGTAGTTTTGACCCGTTTACCATCGGACACCACGATGTGCTGGAACGGGCGATCGCGATGTTTGACCGCGTGTATGTCAGCGTTTTGAATAACGCTTCTAAACACCCGGTTTTCTCCGTCGAAGAGCGTGTGGATTTGATCCAGCGTATGGTGGACGCGGAAGGCATGAAAAACGTCGTAGTGACGCACTTTGACGGGTTGCTGGTTGACTATGCGCACGCGATCGGCGCAGACTACGTTATCCGCGGACTGCGGGCGACCATGGATTTTGAGTATGAGTTTCAGATCAATGCGCTCAATCTCCATCTCGCACCGGATGTAGACACCGTTTACTTCATGGCAAGGCCGGAGCATTCCTTCCTTAGCTCCAGTGTCATTCGGGAAATCGGTTCCATGGGCGGAAACATCAGTGGACTTGTACCGGACAGTATTCAGAATATCATTGTAGAAAGGTTAAAAAAACCATGAGCAGCGCACAAACAATGAAGATTTTCAGCATTATAAACCGCATCAAACAGGAGCTGGAGGAAAGCCCCCGCTCAAAATTTGGCGGTGGAAACAAGCGCGTTGTTGAAGTTGACCGCCTGTTAGATCTGCTTGAAGACCTCAAGGTCGTTATTCCAGAAGATATCCGCAGAGCGACCGGCATCCTCTCCGAGGCAGAGAACACCATTGCGGACGCGAAAGAAAACGCAATCGAGATCGTCGAACAGGCGCATCAGGAAGCGGATACTATTCTCAGCCAGGTGCAGGCGCAGGCGGATAGCATTCGCGCGGATGCACAGGCAGAGTTTGACCATCGCGTCGGCGAAAGCGAAGTATATAAAGAAGCGTTCACCCGCGCGAGCGGCATCGCCGCCGAAGCGGAAGAGAATGCTACTGCGATCTACAACGGCGCGCGTAAATATGCCGATGAAATCCTCGTGGATTTACAGCGCTACCTCGCCGAGTATCATCAAATGATCGAAGTCAACCGCAAGGAACTCGGCGTGGACGAAATGCCCGCGCCTGCTCCCGCGCGTACGCCCGAACCGCAGTATGCGGCGCAGGCGCAGTATATGCCCTCTCAACCCGCGCTCGCAGCGGAACCGCGCTATGCGGAGCCCGTCTATGCCGAGCCGCGCTACCAGGAGCCTTCCTTTGCAGAACCTGCGCGTCAGCCGCGCCAGCAGCACCCGGTGGCGGATCGTTACGCCGTGGAAGAAGACCCCACCGCAACGCGCCAGTTTGCGCGTCCCGTGAGCCGACCCATGCCTGCTGAAGAGATCGAGAAGCCGCGTCGCCGTGATTCCCACGTGGAAGAAGCGCCGCCGAAAAAGAAAGGACTTTTCTCCCGTCTCTTGGAAGCCGAGGATGACGAGGACGAAGATGAGGACGAAGACGATTGGATTGAACCCGCTCCCAAGACCGCAGCAAAGGAACCGAAGGAGAAGAAGCCACGTAAGCGCCTGATCGAGTTCATCGAATCCGACGACGAGGAAGTATAAGCCTTATTCAACAGAATTAACGAGCCGGAGATTTTCCTTCCGGCTCGTTTTAATAAACTACTGATCATATTGGTTATTCAAAAATCAAGGAAGAAAAGCATGAGAAAGAAAGTTGGTCTCGCGCTTGGCGCGGGCAGCGCAAAGGGATTTGCGCACATCGGCGTGTTACAAGCGCTCGAAAAAGAAGGAATTCAGATTGACATGATCTCCGGCAGCAGCATGGGCGCGATTATTGGCGGCATCTACAGTGTCGGTACCGATCTGTATATGCTTGAGAAATTCATCAAATCCATCAACCTCTATGATTATCTGGACGTGAAACTCCCACTTACCGGCGGTCTGCTCAAAGGCGAACGGCTGCAGGAGCTTGTTCGCGTCCTCACACACAATAAATCCTTCGCGGAAACAAAGATCCCGTTCTGCTGCGTCGTTGTGGATGCGGAAATGGGAAAGTTGGACGTATTGGAGGAAGGACCTCTGCACGAGAGCATCCGCGCGAGCATGTCCATGCCCGCGTTTTTCGAGCCTGTACAGCTCAACGGCAAGACATACATCGATGGCGGTGTTCTGGAGCGTGTCCCTTGCAAGACGTTGCGCGATCACGGCATGGATGTCGTCATCGGCGTGGACGTTGGCTATCATGGTGATCGGAAAGATGTCTCGGACTTTGGCGCATATTCTATGCTGAACCATACGATTTCGATTATGCAATGGGAACTTACGAAATACCGCAGGGAAGAGGCGGACATCATGCTTGTACCTGAGGTGCTGTTCGTCAATGGAAGGTTCCAAACCGATCAAGCAAGCGCTACGATCGACGAAGGCCGTCGCGTGACGCTGGAAGCGTTACCCGCGATCATGAAGTTAATCAAAGAAACGTAATCAGAAACACAACATGGTAAAATGTATGAATCATGTTATATACTGAATAGAAAACAGGCGCGAAAGATGAAAATCATCGCGCTTGTGTTATTTTATAACAATTTTGAAAGTTATAATAGATGATAGTATTTATAGAATAACTGTTCCGCTAAGATCGTGCTTGATTTCCTGCGTGGTTACGTATCTTAGGATATCCGTGCTGAGCATATCTGTTTCAACATTCTGCCGAACGAAGGCAGGGCAGTCATCCAGATCGCTGTTGCGGAGGATCAGCGGCGCGGTTCTGTTTTTCGCGATCTCGCTGATGAGCGCGCGCGCCTGCCGCCGGAACCCCAACACTTTCAGATAACTTCCCTCGCGGCTTTGCACCATGCGGCGAACCTGATCTGCCGTGATACCAAGCAGCGCGCAGGCAACAATGCGTTTGCAACGTGCGAGAGTATAGCGTTTGGTCTTGATCTTTTCGTAAAACTCGGAGAGCGTTCGAGATTCACGCACAGCACGGTAGAGCACGTTTTCGAATCCTTCCGTGACATCCGGCAACATAGCAATCTCTGCGGGCGACATGCGCCGGATGGCGTAGAGCATCACATCGCTGAGCGCCTCCTGCGGGATAATGAACTGATCGTCGTACAACAGCGGACCGCCGACAAAGTTCGGCATGGTCGAGAGAATCTCGTGCCGGCCTTCGATAATCGCCTTTCGGATTGCCGTCGCGCTCGCGAATTCGCCGACGATTTCTTCGCTGTGATAACCCGTGCCGATGCGCTCGATAGGCAGTGGCTCAATGCCATTGGCGAATTGTCGAATGGCATTGAGGTACTCAACGGCAAGGATATTATTCGGCTGTGCGATGGCGGCAAGCATATTCTTCGGGACTCCGTATTCGCCGAGCGCGTCAAAACGTGCACGTGGATAACTCTTGCCCATGGAAAGATGCCGCTTGATCGCCTCCTGCAAGGCGGGCGGTTCGGTGGCGATGATGTCCGAAATTTGATACAATGTCTTCAGATCCGGTGCTTCGCAACCGAACGCAAGGTCGGTGACAACGCCGGTGGCATTGAGCGTTCGAACTCCGCCAGCGGCAAAACGCTCTGCGGGAGCAATCGCATACATGCTCGGCAGCTCCAGTACGAGGTCTGCGCCGGCGCGTAGCGCCCAAGTCGCGCGGGAAAATTTATCCGTGCAGGCGGCTTCTCCGCGCTGTACGAAGTTGCCGGAGAGCACGACGACGCAGTAATCCGCACTGGAAAGCGCTCTCGCGCGTTCCAGATGGTAGATATGTCCGTTGTGCAGCGGATTGTACTCCGCGATAATTCCCACGACGCGCATAATCGAATTTCTCCGCTGAAACACTAATTTTTCGTATAGCAAGTATACCATTTTGGAAATGATTGTGGTATACTCAATCGGTTGAGAACAAAATGTAAGAAAAATGGTAGAATTGAACATAAAAATGTTCAATTCTTATCTGCATGAATGACTAAAACGGAGGCACAGATACGATCATGGCTTTGATGGATACGATCAAGGTAAAAGCCAAAATGCACAAGAAACACATTCTGCTGCCGGAAGGCTCGGAGGAACGCACCGTACAAGCGGTGGCTTTGATCAAAGCAGAAGGAATCGCCGAAGTAACGCTGCTCGGGAACACGGATGAAATTCAGGCAACAGCCGCGAAATTCAACGTATCACTCGACGGCGTTTCTCTTGTCGATCCGGAAAAAGATTCCGAATTTTCGGCTTATGTTGCGGAGTATTACGAGATGCGTAAAGACAAGGGCATAACGCCTGAAAGCGCGGAGAAGATGATGAAGGATACCAAATTCTTCGCCGCAATGATGATTAAGAAAGGGCGCGGGGACGGCATGGTCGCGGGCGCGATCAGCACGACCAGCGATACGCTCCGTCCGGGACTCCAGATCATCAAGATGGCAAAAGGCATCTCGGTCGTATCCAGCTGCTTCATTATGGAGTTACAAAACAAAGCCTATGGCGACGACGGCTTGATGGTGTTCGGCGATTGCGCAGTCAACCCGAACCCCACGGCAGAACAGCTCGCGGCGATCGCGATTTCATCCGCGCACCGCAAAGTCTCTCTGTGGCATGGAGCCACGTGTCGCGATGCTTTCATTTTCCACCAAAGGCAGCGCGAAGCACGAGCTTGTCGATAAAGTGATTGAGGCTACCCGGCTCGTTCACGAACTTGCTCCGGAGCTGAACGTAGACGGCGAGCTGCAGGCGGATGCCGCGCTTGTTCCAAAGGTCGGTCAGCTCAAGAGCCCCGGCAGTTCCGTCGCAGGCAAAGCAAACGTGATGATCTTCCCGGATTTGCAGGCTGGCAACATCGGCTATAAGTTGGTGCAGCGTATCGCTGGCGCGGAAGCCATTGGACCCATTTGTCAGGGGTTTAAATTTCCCATCAACGACCTCTCTCGCGGTTGCAGCGTGGAGGATATCGTATCCGTCGTCGCAATAACCGCCGTTCAAGCACAGAAACTGTAAGGAGAACCTATTTACATGACCAACATTCTCGTAATCAATGCAGGAAGCTCTTCGCTGAAGTATCAACTCATCGACATCGACCAGGAACAGATTATTGCAAAGGGCATCTGCGAACGTATTGGCATCGCGAAATCGGTTCTCAGCTATAAGCCCGCAAACGGCGAAAGCTTCGAAAAAGAAAGCCCCATGAAGACGCACGAGGACGCGATCAAACTCGTGCTCGACGTACTGACAGACAAAGAAATCGGCGTAATCTCGGATATGAGCAGCATCCGTGCGGTGGGGCACCGCGTCTTGCACGGCGGCGAAAAGTATTCTGCTCCTGTCTTGATCGACGATCATGTGCTCGAAGCAATTGAAGAGTGCATCCCGCTTGGGCCTCTTCACAACCCCGCAAACTTGATGGGCATCCGCGGTTGTATGGCAGCCATGCCCGGTGTCCCGATGGTAGCCGTGTTCGATACCGCATGGGGGCAGACGATGCCAGCGGAAGCATATATGTACGCGCTTCCTTATGAAGCATATACTGAATACAAAGTACGCCGCTATGGTTTCCACGGCACATCACACCGTTATGTCTCCGGACAGGCCGTCAAAAAACTTGTCGCTCTTGGCATGAAGAAGGAAGAAACCCGCGTGATCACGTGCCACCTCGGCAACGGTTCCAGCCTCTCCGCCGTCAAAGGCGGCAAGTGCATGGATACCTCCATGGGACTTACGCCGCTCGAAGGCGTGCCGATGGGCACCCGTTGCGGCAGCATCGATCCCGCGATCATCCCATACCTGATGGGCAGAACCGGCATGAACACGCAGGAGATCGACGCGTATATGAATAAGAAAAGCGGCATGCTCGGCGTCTCCGGCGTGAGCAGCGATTTCCGCGATCTCGCCGCCGCGACCAAGCAGGGCAACGAGCGCGCAGCGCTCGCCCGCAAGATGTTCTGCTATAAAGTCCGCCAGTACATCGGCGCCTATGCAGCGACACTCGGCGGCGTTGACGCGATCGTCATGACCGCGGGCGTCGCGGAAAACGACGCGTATATCCGCGAGATGATCCTGCAGGGACTTGAGTATCTCGGCATGGACATGGATTGGGAATTCAACCTTTCCTGCCCGCGCGCAACCGATTTGGAAATCACCAAACCTACGAGCAAAGTGCACGTTTACGTGATCCCGACGGACGAAGAGATGACCATTGCCCGCGACACAGCCGAGCTTGCGCTGAACGCGTAAATCGTGTATAATCCCCAAAGAGAGATATCGTTTCGGAGGAATTCAGCTATGAAGCATATTGAAACCGTCCAGAAGCCCTGCATCAAAGCGGGCAAAAACACCGCGTGTGGCGAATGCCAGGCGAGCTGCCAGTCGGCATGCAAAACCTCCTGCACGGTCGCCAACCAGAAGTGCGCGAAGGAAGAAAAGTAATCGTAGGCTATCTTTGATCAGCCGATCCGCAAAGAAAGGCCAATTTCGGCCTTTTTTTGTCTCTAAAAAATCCTGTCACGAGGAGAACACCCTTGATCCATTCGTTTAAATTTCAAAACCGCAACGTGCTGCTCGATGTTGAGAGCGGTGCGATTCATACCGTTGACGACGCAGCATTTGCCGTCGTCAACGCGCTGGAGCGCGGGCTGGACCCGTATGCCGCAGGCGTCGATGCCGAAACCGTTTCGGAAGTGCTCGCCGATTTGGAGGAGCTGAAATCCTCCGGCGCATTCGAGACCGAAACGCCCACAGCTCCCGAAATCCTAGGCGGCAGCGCGATCAAATCCATGTGCCTGCACGTGGCGCACGACTGTAACCTCCGCTGCCGGTATTGCTTTGCGGCCACGGGGGATTTTCACGGCGAACGCATGCTGATGTCCTATGAGACCGGCAAGCGCGCGCTCGATTTTCTCATGGAACGAAGCGGCACGCGACAGCATCTTGAGGTAGACCTCTTTGGCGGCGAACCGCTGATGAACTGGGACGTGTGCAAGCAGCTCGTGGCTTACGGCCGTGAACTAGAGAAGAAGTTCAACAAGATCATCCATTTTACGATCACCACCAACTGCGTGGCGCTCGACGACGAGAAGATCGACTTCATCAACCGAGAGATGCACAACGTGGTTATCAGCCTCGACGGACGCAAGGAGATTCACGACGCGCTGCGACCGACCGTCAATGGAAAAGGCTCGTTTGACATCATCCTCAACAACGCAAAAAAGCTCGTTGCGGGACGCGGAAACAAGGAATACTACATTCGCGGAACATTCACGCGTGAAAATCTCGATTTTCTGGAGGACGTCAAGGCGCTCACCGGATTCGGGTTTGACCAGGTTTCAATTGAGCCCGCCGTGCTTCCGGACGACAGCCCGTACAGCCTCTTACCGGAGCACATTGAGCGGATCAATGCGGAGTATGACGCGCTTGCCGACTACTACATCGAAGCACGCAAGAGCCATGACACGTGGTTTAACTTCTTCCATTTTATGTTTGATCCGGACGGCGGTCCCTGCCTCCGAAAGCGCATCAACGGATGCGGCGCGGGCACGGAGTACGTTGCGGTCACGCCGGAAGGGGATATCTATCCCTGCCATCAGTTTGTGGGCATGCAGGGATACAAGCTCGGCACGCTGGATAATCGCGCGCTGAGAACCGACCTGCAGGAAGCATTCCTCGGCTGCAACGTCTGCACGAAGGGCACATGCCGCAACTGCTGGGCGAAATATTATTGCAGCGGCGGATGTATGGCAAACGCTGTACTCTACGGCGGCGCGCTGGAAACGCCGCATGAGATCAGCTGCAAACTGATGCAGAAGCGCATCGAATGCGCCATCGGCATCTATTTGAGTGAACGATGAACAACCGACTGAACGCGCGGGAACCCGTCCACTGCGACGTAGTACTCGTTGAAACAATCGCTGCTGCGTTAAGCTGTTCGCCGCTCATCGCGCGGGCGATGATTCGGCGCGGCGTTTCTTCCATCGAAGAGGCGCGGCGTTTTCTCAGCCCGCGGGAGAGCGACTTGCTCGATCCGTTCCTGCTGCCGGATATGCAGGCGGCT
>PNNR01000019.1 GCA_013824375.1 Clostridiales bacterium | reverse complement strand
GATGCGCTGGGCGATCACGGGGCGGGCAAACGCCGTGCCGAGCAGGTATTCCTCGTAGATGGCGCCCGCTTTGAGCGTCGGCACGATGAAATCGTCCACAAACTCACGGGTAAGGTCTTCGACGTAGAGCTTGCTGGCTCCCGTCTTGAGCGCTTTCTGTTCAAGCCCGTCCAGTTCGCCCATGCCCTGGCCGACGTCGCCGGCCACGGCAATGACTTCGCAGCCGGGGTAGTTTTCCTTGAGCCAGGGGATGATGACGGATGTATCCAGCCCACCGGAATAGGCTAAAACGATCTTCTTGATATTCGACATAGCACTTGCCTCCAATTGATGAATTGCATATATATTAATAAAAATAGCATAAATAGTCAAGTATTATTTTTAAAATAAGTGAGGATTTATTTGTTAAAAATCACTTCGTTGCGCAAGAAAGCTGAATAATATGCAGTGGTATGCATATTATTCACATTGATGCCGCTGATTGGGGCAATCTTGAGATGATAAAATGAATAAACCGCCCTGCGATAGTTGCAGGGCGGTTCGATATGGCGCTTTCGCGCCGAAGGAAAGAGCAATGTTAAACGCAGACGGGTTCCGGGCACCAGCCTCTACGCGGGGTGATGCGTCTGCGGAAGGCTGCGTCTCGGAAAGCGTACTTTTCGGCGGCAAACGGAGCGAACCTGCGCGGTGCGCGCGTGTGATCTTCCCGTGCTTCGGATACCGCCACAAGGCGCGTGATCGCACCGAGGCAGGCGCTGAAAGCAAAACGAACGTCTCGCGAAAGCGAATCTTCCTGCATGTAGTATTCACGCTTCATGCGGGAAACTTCGGAAACCACATCGCGGGCGCTGTCACAATTGGTGAAAACATGGTTCGCCAGCACGCTGTCTTCCATCGTATAGTGATCGCGAAAGTAATCGTTGAGCCGCCGTTCATACGCGCCGTGCTCTTTCAGCCCCAGACGAAACTCCGGTGTGTGGGCGAATGTGAAATAGTCCGTCAGGTAATGGCAAAGGATACCGAGGCGCAGCGAATACTCCGGCGGAAGCGTTTCGCCCGTCGTTACCGGCTGCCCCGCGAGCGCTTCGCTGAAAACATGAATCTCGCGTTGACATTTTTGCGTAAAGTGCGGGTTTAAAATCAGCTCCGGCAAGTAGTCCGGTAGCATATTGCCTGAAACGAACAGTTCGCGGTCGAGTTTAATTCCCTGCGAGGTCAGCGCTTTGTACAATAGATGCCCCATGGCATGGTGGGACGCGGATTTCATCGATGTTTTTCGTTCCTTCTAATCACAGCTAAGGCGGCAAACGCTCTATCTTTGAGGAAATCCTCCAGTTCAAGCATGCTTTTGCAGCAATTCGTCTATCATAGAAGAAAATTGCCTAAGAAGCAACTGTTTTAAGCAAAGAAAATGGGATATATCGGTGTTTGTGATAAATATTCCTAAAAAAACAGGCCATCCGCATGTGCGGACAGCCTGCCAGTTGAATTTGAGTTACTTTGTTTCGTTCGCTTTTTTCTCCCGCAGCGCCGCGAGCACCACGTCCGGCGTCAGCGGCATACGCAGGAACCTTACGCCGATGGCGTTGGCAACCGCGTTGGCGATCGCCGGGGCTCCCGGCACCATCGTGATTTCGCCGATGCCGCGCGCGCCGTAGGGGCCGGTGGGTTCGGGCTTTTCGATGGCCTCGACGATCATCTCCGGCATATCCTCAAACGCGGGGATCTTGTAGTCCACAAAGCTCGGGTTCATCACGCGGCCATCCTTGAGCTTGAGCTCTTCATACAGCGCGGTACCCATCGCCTGCACCATCGCGCCTTCCGCCTGGCCTTCATACATCGCGGGGTTGATGACCTTGCCCGCGTCGAAGACGGAGACCATCTTGAGCACCTTGACCTTGCCGGTTTCGATGTCGACCTCGACCTCAGCGCCGTTGACGCCCATGCTCCAGAACGCGACGGGCTTGGGCGAAAGGCCGGTCTTCTTGTCGGCTGCGATGTTGTTCGGCACCACGAACGAACCAACGCCGATCATCGGTCCTCCGATACCGCTCTGATCCGGCAGGGTGAGGCCCAACGCGAAAGCGGCAATCGGCACCTTTTGATCCGGATAGAACTTGCGGCAGACGAAGCCGCCTTCGAGATACAGATCGTTCTTCCATGTGCCCATCTTGATCTGCGCAAGCTCCAGAATCTTGTTGCGGATGTCCTCCGCGGCAAGCTTGGTGGCATTGCCCGCGCAATAGGTCGAGCGGGAAGCGACGGTCTGCCATTCATACGGGGTGTGGTCGGTGTCGCCCGTGCGCACGCTGATCTTTTCGACCGGGACCGTCAGCGTCTCCGCCGCGATCTGCGCCATGACGGTATCCGAACCCTGCCCGATATCGTGGCAGGAAGCCAGCAGCATAAACGTGCCGTCCTCGTTCATGCGGATGATGACGGAGGAGGCGACGTCCGTCGGCATCGACGGGGCTTTCCAGCCGCCCGCGATGCCCTTGCCCCTTAGCTTTGTCGGGCTGCCGGAAGGTGCGCTGGGCTTATCCAGCTCCATGAGCTCTGCCGCGCGCTCAAGGCACTCCTGATAGCCGGCGACGTCGATCGTCTGTCCCGTCGCGCTCTTGCCGCCTTCGCGGATGCCGTTGAGTCTGCGCATTTCGAGCGGGTCGATACCCATTTCATGCGCGATCATGTCTATGTTTTGCTCGATGCCGAAGTGGATTTCGCACATACCGAATCCGCGGTACGGGCCGCCGACCGGATGGTTTGTGTAGACGCAGTAGCTGTCGGTCGCGATGTTTTCGATATCATACGGACCCACGCAGCCCCAGCCCGCGGCTTTGACGATATTCACGCCGTATTCTGTATACGCGCCGCCGTCCCAGGCGAGCACGTTTTTCGAACCGATGATCTTGCCGTCTTTGCGAACGGCGGTCTTGATGTTGATGTGCAGGCCCTGGCGCACATAGGCGTTCTGGAACTCGTCCTCACGCGTGTAGGTCATCTTGACCGGGCGTCCGGGGTTGAGCATTGCGAGCGGGATGACGATGCCTTCGAGCGTGGTGCCGGCTTTGCAGCCGAATCCGCCGCCGACGGCCTTTGAGATAACGCGAATCTTGTTGAGCGGGAAGTCGAACGTCTCCGCCAGTGCGCGGCGCACGGCAAAGGGGCTCTGGCACGCCGCCCAGATGGTCAGGTCGCCGTCCGGCATGTACTGCGCGGTGCAGGCATGCGGCTCGATCGGCACATGCTGGACGTGCGGAATATAGAAGCTGTTGTCGAATACGCGATCCGCTTCTTCAAACGCTTTGTCCGCGTCGCCTTTTCTTAGCACATAGTGGTGGGAGATGTTCGTGCCGGGCTTCGGGTAGAAGATCGGCAGCACCTTGTAGGAGCCGAGGTCGGGGTGGATGATGGGTGCGTCCGGCTTCATGCCCTCGAGAGAGTCGGTGACGGCGGGCAGCACTTCGTATTCCACCTTGACGAGTTCGCAGGCGCGGCGGGCGATCTCCGGCGAGTCGGCGGCGACAGCCGCGACGGGCTCGCCGCGATAGCGCGTCTTGCCGACCGCGATGAAGTTCTTGTCCTCCAGATACAGGCCGGCGCGTTTTTTATAACACTCGCCCGTGATGACGCTGCGCACGCCCGGGAGGGCTTTCGCCGCGGTGAGGTCGATAGAGAGGATGTTCGCGTGCGCGTGGGGAGAGCGCACCACCTGCGCGTAGAGCGGGCGGGAGAACTGGATGTCGTCCGCAAATACGGCGGTGCCGGTGACTTTTTTGATCGCATCAAGGCGTTCGACGGATTGTCCTACGACATTCATTTCTGATATACCCCCTTTGCAACCACATCTTCAATGGCTTCTACGATCTTTTTATATCCCGTGCAGCGGCAGAGATTGCCGGACATGTTGCGGTTGATCTCTTCGCGGGTAGGGGTGGGGTTTTCGCGGAGCATCGCCTCGGCACTCATGAGCATGCCGGGGGTGCAGAAACCGCATTGCAACGCCGCGTGGTCGATGAACGACTCCTGCAGCGGGCTGAGCTCGTCGCCGGTCGCCAGGCCTTCTACGGTGGTGATGACCTTGCCGTTAACTTCAGGCGCGAGAACGAGGCAGGCGTTGATCGCCTGTCCGTCCATGATGATGGTGCAGGCGCCGCATTCGCCGGCTCCGCAGCCTTCTTTGGTGCCCGTGTAGCCGAGTTTTTCACGCAGCACGTGCAGCAGCGTCTCGTTTCCGGAGACGGTTAGTTCAACCGGCTCGCCGTTGACGCAGAATTTGACACAATAATCCATGCTGGTTTCCTCCTTAGCGCAGTTTCGTGAGCCCGTCGCGCACGAGGTACGAAACGATATCCAGCCGGTACTGCCGGTCTGCGCGTACGTCGTCGATGGGGCTGACTTCGGTTGCCGCGAGCGCTGCCGCCTCGGCGATCAAAGCATCGGTCAGCGGCTTGCCCTTGAGCAGCGCTTCGGTCTTGGGTAGACGCAGCGGTGTTGGCGCAACGGAACCCATCGCGATGCGGTATTCGTTGCCGGTTTTGAGCACCGTGCCGCAGACGGTGGAAAGGTCCACTTCGTTGCGGCGCGCAACCTTGCGGAACACGCCTTGCGCGTCCGGCAGATACGGCACGCGAATACCCGTGACGAGTTCGCCGGGCTTGAGCGCAACCTTGCGCACAAAGAGGATGAACTCCTGAATCGGCACTTCGCGTCTTCCGGGCAGACCGAAGATCTCCACGACCGCGTTGTGGACATACAGCGGGGTTGCCGTGTCCGCGAGCGGAGAAGCGTTGACGATGTTGCCGACGCAGGTGGCGCGGTTTCGAATCTGCCGTCCGCCGACATAGGCTGCGGCTTCGGCAAGATAGGGGTAGTGCCGCTTCACATGCTCGTTGGTTGCAATCTGCGTCATGGTCGCGAGCGCGCCGATGTGCAGACCTTCGGTCTCGGAGAACGTGATGCCACCGATGTCGGGAACATTTTTCAGGTCGATCACGAAATCCGGCGCGATCAAATGGTCGCGCAGGCGGATGATGACGTCCGTCGCGCCTGCCATAAAGATCGCCTTGTCGTCGTGCTCCAGTTTGAGCGCGGCGGCTTCCTCCAGTGTTTCAGGAGCAAGATACACAAAATCTCTCAAGAACGGTTCTCCTCTCATTTCTGAATGAAGTATAAAAACCCCTGCGGGGGAATGGCCCTGTGCAAACCTTTCATCTTTTGCAATTACAAATGATGAAGTATATAAACCCCTGCGGGGGAATGGCCAAAACACTTATTCTTTTTTTCTGCTTGTTCTTGGTTTCGTTGAAGTAGGAACAAAGATACGTGCAATAGATCAGTCTAACAGTATAATAATCTTGACGGATAAGTCGGTTGTTTTTCGATTCTTTCGTGCAAACAGACGTGCCTTAGTTGAATTCCCTGTGTTGAATCTCCAGCAGTGCCGCGGAAAGCTCCCGTTCGAGGCGGCGATATCGCGCGACCCAGTTGAGACCTTCCTGTGTGAGACTGCTGCCGCCGCCGGTTGCTCCTCCCAGCTTGCGTTCCACGAGCCTGCAACCCAACGCCTCTTCCATGCGGTTGAGGGTCAGCCACGCGTTGCTGTAGGAGAGCTGCGCTCTTGCCGCGCCGCGTTGGAGCGATTGTTCCTGCTCGATGCATTCCAGCAGGCGTATGCCCCGTTCATCGAGACCGGTTTCGCCCAGCGATATGGTCAGCATTGCTGTCAGTACGGGGTTGACCCGCGTTTGCTCGCGCTGTTCACGCTGGTAGTCCAGTTCGGTGTTGATGTCGATGAGCATGCCGTTTTCGTCGGTCGGCACAAACTCCGTCTCGCGCTTCCATTGTGCAAGTGCGCCGCGCAATCCGCGGTCACCCGCATAACTCATTAAGGAAGCGAAGCAGCTTTTGCGGATCATGGCGGGGTGTCCCGCGCTGCCGCGAAAACTCGGAATCGCGACGGTCTTTGTAGAGCGCAGAAGCTCTTTGGTGGTCTCCGCGTTGAGATACGGCACGTCGCCCGGTGTGATCAGCGCGCGATCGCAGTCCTGCGGCAATGCGCGCAGCGCACACTGAACGGAAGCCATCATGTCTGTGGTTGCGAATTCTTCGTTCTTCACGAACCGGACAGTCACACCCGAAAGATGCCGTTCCAGCATGCCCGCGTGGTAGCCGGTGACGACCAGAATATCGCTGACGCCTGCGGTGTGAAAGACCTCGATCTGGCGGCGGATGACGCTTTTGCCGTTGAGCTTGAGCATCGGCTGAAAGTGGCTCATCTGCCGGGGTTCGCCCGCGGCGAGGATGACGGCAACGGTGCTCATGCTCCATCCTCCCTGGTGTGTTTCTTCTCCAGATATCGCTGCACGCGCTCGTAATCCTCGGGCGTATCAACATCTAACTTGCAGCCTGCGTTCTGCGTAACCACGTAGCCGATCTTTGCGTTCAGCTCGCGGAACGCGCCGCGCAGCCCGTCTTCGCCCGGGTAGGCGATCAGAGCATCGAATAATCTTGCGTGGATCAGCGGCGGATGCAGGCGCTTTGTTCCCGTGCTGGGAAATACGACATCCCAACCGCCCGCTTCCATTTCGCGCATCAGATTCTTCAGCACATCCGGCTCGACGGCGGGCATATCGCCCGGGAGCAGGAAACAAGCGTCGAATCCGCCCTTGCGGCGGATCGCGTTGAGTCCGATGGTAAAGGAGACGAACATCTCCGTCTCCTCGAAGGCGTTGTTCCAAAGAAAGTGTGCGTTGTACCCGTCCAGCGCGGATATGATCTCCTCGCCACGTTTTCCGACCACAACAAACAAGTTCCGTGATTCCCGCTCTGGAGAACACGTCGGCCGTGAGGGCTATCATGGGGGTTCCGTCGATCGGCAGTAGCGGCTTAAACGCATGCATCCTGAGCGACTGCCCCGCAACGGTGATCAAGCCTGCCGCTTTCATCATGGTGTCCACCCTGAAAACGAAATTGGTACGTTGCTAGAATCCAGCTTTTTTCGTCAAATGTCAAGATCGATATTTTATTAATAAAATACTGGATTTTGCATGAACGCTTAAAAAATCCTGCGTTTTAACCGCCAAAGTCCGGCTCCGCACCAGGCGGGCATTCCCAACTGTTTCTCGTCTTGTGATGCTCGACTCCGGCATAAAAGGAAGCGGCGCGCACGCGTAATATTGACTTTGGCCCGGCGAGATATCCTCCGTCCTGGCGAATCTCCTTGAAGATGATTAACAGAGGTTCCTCAAGACCATCCGCGTGCAGTACGCGCAAAAACACCATCACGCGACCGAAGCTATCCGTTTCGAGCACGGCAACCTCGGGGAATCGCAGCGTTTCCGGCTGCTGGGAAAAGCGGGTAATAAAGTCGACTGCGGCTGACCGCTCCGCCGGGGTCGCTTCCCGTCCGCCGTAGGTGAGCATGCTTCATCCCTCCCGATGATTTTTTGAAACCTGAGTTCAATATAGCATGCGCCGTGCGCGGAAACAATCGTTTTCAATTAAATATTGACGCCAGTTGATCGCGATCTTGCAAAATATTTTTTCGGGTTTCGCCTGCGGACGGAGTTCGGCGCCCAAAACGGGAAACGGGCGGGATGCCGCCCGCCCGCAAAACGTGCGATTTTCGCACTTTTTTGGGTTAACCGAGGCCGAGGAGCTTGTTGCGCGCTTCTACGTAGGCGCTCGTGGGCAATTCGCCGCGGGCATAGCGCTCCTTGAGGGAGACGATTTCGGTGTTTGCGTGGTTGTCTGCGCGCCCGCCTTCGAGAACCAGCCTGCGCTCCTCATATTCAGCAAGGCCCATACCGGAGGCTGCCCGCTGCTCGTTGAGCATGGCGAGGAAGCGATCCTGCGCCGCGGGCGCCGCGCCCTGTACGGCGGAAGAGGCGGGAATATTATTTTTGCGGCTTGCGAGCGCGACGATCAGAAGCACGATGCCGACGACGGCGAGCGCGGCGAGGATCATGCCGAAGAGGCCGCCGCACAGCATCCTGCCGGGGAAATAACGAAACATTATCATAATTGATCCTTTCGGTGAGCTAGCGGATTATCGCTGCTCTTCTGTGTTTTATAATAGACGCAAATTGCAGATATGTCGTGTTTCCGTTGCGTTTCAATTTCAAACCATTACGGCAGAAACATGGCGCCGAAAGACGCAAAAAGCGCGTAATCATGCAGGAATTCCGTCGAAAATCAAATTCATTCCGAAAAGAAAATCCAAAAATATATTCTTGAATAACAAAGAAAATTCATTTCTTAAAAGGATACGTGTTCAGAAGAAAAGCAAAGTGAAAAGCGATTCACCCGTAAACGCGCGCCCTCGCGGCCGTGATCGCGGACAAGATCGGCGGGCGGTGATTTACAGCAGCAACGCAATCAGATAATATATTGATCAAATATGCTTGCTCATGACGCAACGTCACTTGCTATACTGTGCCTCGGAGGTTGAAAAAATGGCTGATTATTCAACGGGGAACTCGCTCGGCTTTGCGGAATTACCGTGCGCACGGTGCAGTTTTACGACGCAAAGGGGTTGCTGCATCCAACCGAACTAAGCGAAGGCGGGCGGCGGCTTTATTCGGAAGGCGATCTTAGAAAGATGCGTATGATCTGTGCGCTCAAAACGCTCGGACTAACGCTGGATTCGATACAGGGGGTACTCGCGAGCGAAAAACCCGAAAGCGTGCTTCTGCTATTATTAGAAGAGCAGGAGCGGCGCATCTCCGACGAGCAGGGCGCGCTGGAGCGGCAGAAACGCGCGGTGGACACCGTCCGCGAGACCATCCGTACAGGGCACATGATCACGATTGAGTCGATTGCGGATATGGATCGGATGATGGAAGAGAAAAAGAAGCTCAACAAACTGCACCTGACCATACTCGCGCTGGCGATGGTCATGTCCGGCTTGCAATGGGCTACCGTGATCTATTGGATCACCACCGGCGTCTGGTGGCCGTTTGCCGTGATTTGGCCGTTTGTGATTGGGGTTGGAATTTTCATCACACAGTTGTATTATAAAAACACGTTGTATATCTGCCCTGAGTGCGGCGTGCGGTTTCGACCCGCGCTGCGCGATATGTTCTGGGCGATGCATACACCCAAGACGCGGAAACTAACCTGCACCAAATGCAATAGCCGCGGCTGGTGCGTCGAAACCTACGGGAAAACGGAATAACTGTCAAACGATAAAAGAAAGAAGAAAGACATCTGGGGGAATTACAATGGAAAAACTCATACCTTCGCTGAGCATCAACGCGATGGCGCTCTCCGCGCTGATCGGACTAGCCATTCCGGTGGCGCTGTACATTATCTTACGCAAGAAGGGCGCGAACCACCTTCCGTTCTGGACCGGCTGCGTTACGTTTGTGCTCTTCGCGCTTGTGCTGGAGCAGCTCGCGTACTCGGTTCTGATGAAGACGTCCTTCTGGCTGACGGTTTCAAACAATATCTGGCTGCTCGGCATCTTCGGCGGATTCATGGCTGGTTTGTTTGAAGAGACCGGGCGTTTCCTCGCCTTCAAGACCGTGCTGCGCAAAAAACGCGCCAACAACTACAACGGTCTCATGTACGGCGCAGGCCACGGCGGGATCGAGGCGGTCATTCTCCTGAGCGTGACGATGATCATCAACGTCATCTTCTCGCTGCAGATGAATGCGGGACAGCCCTCGCCGTTCGGCGGGCTGGACGCGGCGCAGCAGCTGATGGGCATGCCGTTCTGGATGTTCCTCGTCGGCGCGGTGGAGCGCATCGGCGCGGTCGCGATTCATATGTCGCTGTCCGTTCTGGTCTGGTTCGCGGCGAAAAACGGCAAGAAGTTCTGGTTCTTCCCGCTCGCGATCCTGCTGCACCTGCTGGTCGACGCGGTTGCGGTCATCCTCTCTCGCCTGGGCGTGAACGTCTGGCTCATTGAAGGTGCGGTGTACGCCATGGCGATCGCGTT
>PNNR01000021.1 GCA_013824375.1 Clostridiales bacterium | reverse complement strand
CCCAATATGCCCAGCACCGCCATGAGGATAAATATTCGCTTGATCGGATCGATCTCCATCTTGTCCATGACGGTACCGATGATCATAACGATCGGATAGAACGGGATGCAGTTGAACAGATCGACAAAACGCATGATTGCCGTATCCACCCAGCCGCCGAAGTAGCCGGAGATACCGCCGAGGATGACGCCGATCAGCGTCTCGAGAATCACGACGACAAAGCCGACCATCAGCGAGATGCGTCCGCCGTACATGAGCCGCGTCATGACATCCATGCCGTTGCTGTCCGTGCCCAGAAGGTGTTTCGCGGTCGGGAAATCGAACATCGTGATCACGCGGGATTCTTTCAGGGTGCGCACGGTATAGGTCGTGTTGACACGATCAATACGGTAGTCCACGTCTTCGCCCGTCTCGTCCGCATAGATAAACTTCGTCTCTTTTGCTCGTATCGCCTCGCGAATGACCGATTTGAACTCCGCAGTCAGGAAGATGTCGCTCGCGTTTGGTGAAACGAGAATGTCGGTCACGGCGCAGATCGGACTGCCGTCTTTGAGCGACACGGTGAGGTCATTTGCTTCACCGGAGATGGTGTAGGTTACGTCTTCCAGCGTGAACTCCGTCTCGCCTTTGACGCGCGCGAGTTCAACCGCATAACGGAACGGGAAGCTTGAGGTCAGCGCGGTCTGAGATTCTTCATACGGATCAAACACAAGCTTGCTGGCAAGCGCGATTGGCTCCACATGATAGATTGAGCTGCTCTTGCCCTCGTTGACGAGCGTATAAATCGTGCCGTCCGCTTCAAACTGTACGGCGCGAGAAGCAACCGCGGCTTCTGCTGCGGCAACGAACTCCGACGAAGCGGTAAACTCCGTTTCCGGCAATGTATCGACTGAGAATTTTCCCGCCAATGTGCGCGTCTTTGCAATCATCAGCGCGTCGCCAAAGGTATAGAATTCATCGCCTTCCTTGACGAGGGAATACGTTTTATCACCATAGGTGAAGGAAGCGTCTCCTTTGGAGATCGCGAGCACGGCCGTCGCACGCGCAGCCTCGGGGAACTCCGCTCCCTGGCGTACTGTATAGCGGAAGTCCGTACTCAACATGCAGGTCGCATATTCCTTCATGATCTCTTCGTCATGTTTGAACACCTGGCTCTGGCTGTAGGGTGAAATGATGCCGCCCAGAAAAGAGAACGCAAACATCAGCACGAGAATGATGAGTCCGGTTATCGCGAGCTTGTTACGCACAAAGCGCTTGAAGACCAGCATGCCCGGAGATAATACGCGGACGCGGCGCTCGTCGTCCAGTTTCTGTGTGCCGAATGATTTCTTGTTTTTTGTTTCCGTGTTTCTTGTTTCCATGCCGCGCCTCCTTTCAGTTTGCCCGGACGCGCGGATCCGCCACCGCGTACGAAATGTCCGCGATGATCAGGCTGGCCTGCGTCAGAACTTCGATAAACACAATATAGAACATCGTGAACGGAATATCGCCCTGTGTAATCGCCTGGTAGGAGATGTAGCCGATACCCGGAATCTGAAACAGCGTCTCCGTGATCATCGAGCCGCCGAACATGCTCGGCAGCAGATAGCTCGCATACGAGATCAACGGGATCAAGGTGTTACGGAACGCGTGTTTGTTGATAACCACCCGCTCGGAGAGGCCCTTAGCGCGCGCGGTGCGGATATAGTCCGCGTTGAGCACCTCGAGCATGTTGGTACGCGTATAGCGCATCAGTCCTCCGATGGAGAGAATCATCAACGTGACCACAGGCAGCACAAGATGGTGCGCGATATCGAGCACCTGCTGCCAGGTTGTCATCTGTTCATGCATTCGCCCGACAATGCCGTATAGATCGAACCAGCCGAGCTTGATGGAGAAGATATATTTCAACAGCGTCGCAAGAAAGAACGTGGGCAGCGAGATGCCCATCAGCGCGACGACGGTGACAGTGTAGTCCGTCGCGCTGTACTGCTTACGCGCGGCGAGTATGCCAAGCGGGATGCAGATCACAGCCTGCAATACAAACGTAAAAATATTGATGATCACGGAATACCAAATGACGCTGTTGAATTTTTCAACAACGGGTTGGTTAAACTTCCATGAATAACCGAACTCTCCGCGAATCGCATACCCGAACCATTTGAAGAATCCTTCAAGTATCGATCCGTCGAGGCCGTACATTTTGTTGAGCTGTTCAATCAGCTCGCTATAGCTCTTTGCACCAGGAAGCGCGCTGAGTTGGCGCGCCATGCGTTCTACAAACGAGGTTGGCAGGCTGCGGATGACCGCGTAGGCCACCAGAGCACCAAAGAACACGATGAACGCACCTAAAATGAGCCTTCGAACAATAAATTTTGTCATGGCCACCCCTCAATAACGACAGGAACTTTGCGCCCGCCGCAATTTCGCAACGGGCGCAAAGTTCGTTTTTGGTTTTTTATGCAGTTTACTGCATTGCGACTTTTTCGACTTCCTTCAGCCAACCCCAGAAAGTGGTGACGTCCGGCGTGATGGTGTTGATGTCAACACGAGCCGCGGAGAACACCGTGCTGTTCTGGCGTTGATAGGCCGGGATCTCAACCGCCCAGTCGGCGACAAGATCCAGCGCTTGGCGATAGATCGCCTTGCGGTAGGACTGATCATCGCTCTTGCGGGCGTCGACGATCAGCTGATCCAGCGTCGCGTCGTCAATGTGGTAGTGGTTGGAATCGGAGCCGCCTCTGCCAATGATACCGGTGCTGTGATAGACCTGATACATATCCGGATCGATGGTTGCCTGCCAGGCTGCGCACCAGAGTTCCTGAGAACCGGCGTCGAGCATATCCCAGAGGACAGAGGTGTCGGTGAGGTCGTTGATCTTGAGTTCAAAGCCGATGGTGGCCAAGGCCGCGGACGCGTCCGTAAGAACCGCGAACGAGGGATGGTCGCCAATGCCGTCGCCGCCGATGACCGCTTCATAGCTCAGCTTCGCGCCTTCAGGAGCCGCGGTCAGCATGCCGGTCGCGTCGTCAAAGGTATAGCCAGCTGCTTTGAAGTAGCCGACGGCTGCCTGAATCGCCGCTGCATACTTCTCATCGGTCGTCATCGCAGAGGTGTAGATCGGGTTGCCTTCCACATCGGTGGAGAACGCAACTTTGTAACCTTCGTCGGTCGGCTGCGGTGCCGCCCAGGAGGTGTTGGAGATCGGGTAGTTGATGACGGAGGCAGCTTCGCCGTAGTAGCTGTCATACGCCGCATCGCGGTAGACGGCCAGCACGGTGGCAATCGCCTTACGCAGGGCTTTGGACTCTGCGCTCGCCGGATCGGAACCAACGAGGACGGTGTCCGCGTTCATGCCGATATAGCCATAGCCGAGGTTATCGACCTTGGTGGTGTGAACCACGTCGCCGGAGATTTCGCCGTTGGCGTTGTAGCCGGCGATTTCTTCGTAGTTCTTCTTGGAGCCGTTCATATCGCCAACGTCAACGGTGCCGGCTGCGATACCAGCAACGATTTCGGAGTCGATCGTCTCTTTGAACTGCATAAACTTGGTAACAGGTTCGCCCTTGAAGTAGTTCTCGTTCGCCTCGAAGTAGACGATACGATTTTCGTACTTCACGAATTTGTAGGGGCCAGCGCCCATAGGCTGAGTCGTCTTGGCCTGCGCCAGAGACAGATCGCCGAACGGGTGGCCGAACATGTTCTTTTCGTAGTCATACTGTGCTTTATCGCCGTAATAGTGCATCGGTGCGACTTCCAGACCGCAGATGGAGTAAACCGCGGGCGCTTCATAGCCATTGGTTTTCACTTCAACGGTGTAGTTGTCGATCTTGGAGATGCCGGTAATATTCGGTACGCCGCCCGCCATCGCCGGGTCCTGAGAGCCCTGCGTGGAGATAAAGCCCGACTTCACGGTGCCGACGACGTCGGTGCCATCCACGCTGCCGCCGTTTTCAACTGCCCAGTACGCAGCGGGATCGCCGCCATAGATGGCATATGCTTCGTTGTACAGGTCATCGACGGTGGGCATTGCCACGGTGAGATCATAGACCGTGCCTGTGCCGTTGCCGGTCAGGGTGAAGTCATCGTTGACCTTGGCAAAGTTCCACATCGCAAGCGAGTAGGCGATGTACATATCTTCCGTCACGTCCACAGCTTTTTTGTCTTTGAACACGCCGGGCACATAGTCATCCACGAGATAATTCGCAATGACATAGTCGGAGATCGCCTGCAGGTCGGCTTTCCACTCAGCGGTAATGCCGTCCCAAAGCGCGGTCTGCTGTTCCTGGGTCCAGGCATCGGTGGCAGCCCAAACGTGGTCGGGGCCTGCTGCGAGGATGGTGTCAAACAGCGCGTCATACTTGGTGTAAACTTCATCGGAGGTCTGCGTCTGATAGTTCTTCAGACCGATGATGTTGTAGGAGCTAAGAGTCGTGGAGCCGACATAGGACGGGTCGGCAAACACATAGTACGTGAAGATGATGTCATCCGCAGTCATCTCAACGCCGTCAGAGAACAGGATGCCCTCTTTGAGCTTGATGGTGTAGGTGGTAACATCAGCCGCTTCGTCATATTTGACGGAGACGTCGCAAGGTCCGGTATAGGTGTAGTCCGTTCCGTTGTACGAAATCGTTTCGCCCTCGATGGCGTTGTAAACGATGCCGCCCACACGGTCAGTTGTCAACATGGCGAGCTGCGTCATGCCTTCGACGTTGACGTCGTACACCGTGTCCGCAAAGAATGGGGAAAACTTCTCAGAGAATTCGCCCTCCGCTACCACGAGCGGGACCGTGCTTACCTCTGCCGTTTCGGCCGGAGCCGTAGTGGCCTCTTCCGTCGGTTCGGGCGTGGTCGTCTTCGGCTGGCATGCCGTCATTACGCCAAGGCACATGATCAGTGCCAACAGCGCCGCCAGGACTTTGCTGGTCTTCTTGTTCATCGTACTTCCTCCTTAGTTATTTTGTTGGATGCATAAAGAAAGAGATAGCTTTTAGTAGCTATTATCATATATCATATCGGACACTTGTAGCTTCGTCAATGGCTACAGACGTGAATAATGCATGATATTGTCGAAAAGAGAAAAATATACAAGTGCCGCAGAGCAGGGTTTCGAGAATTGCTACCCACTGTGCCGACGCTTCTGTGGATCCAATGAGCAAAAACGTGATCATGCTGATCAGCAGAGCGCCGTCCAGAATGAGTGCCGAAAGCAATACCCCCTTCTGCTGTACCAGATACTTATCATACTCCGCATACTCCAGCGCACGGGATTTAAAGACAAGCAGTGCCGCGCGAGCAAGGCCTAACCCCAGCGGCAACAGCAGCAGGACATACGGCAGAACCACATAGAGGGGAGTCGCTCCGCCGCCCGCGCCGCCGTGTGCGCCGAGCGCCGGAGAACCGGAAAACCCGATAGCGATAAACAGACCCAACGCAACTGCCAACGATACGGCATAAGCAACCTTGCACCGTTTCTGCGCGGGCTGCTCTATTGTGAACCGATAGTGCTTTCCTCTATATCGAACCGTGCTGCCTATGCGCTCGTAATCTTTTGCGTAATTCCGCGTGCGCTGAAACATGTGTTCCTCTCCTAAAGGCGCCGCATAGCGAACGCGATTTATTATCATGTGTTTAATACTTGACTCAATAAGTTGATTATATCCGTCTGATGCGGAAAAAAAAAGGGAACTTGCAAAATATTTTGAATAGCAGCTCGCAAAGCGCATATTATATACAGTCGTCGGATTGTTCAGCGGTCATTCCATATCACCGGGTTGCTCGAATTTCTTTCCATGCCACGCATTCGCATTGTGTTTTGCCGGATGGCTTGATATACTGCCCTCAAGACTGTCGTTTCTAGCGAATCATCCATTTTCGGGGGAAATAAATATGCGGGTCATCGCGGTGAAAAACAATCGGCAGATGCGCGATTTTGTTCGCGTGCCGGAAAAACTGTTCGGAAATCATCCCTGCTACGTGCCGCCGATCTGGTTGGAAGAGGCAAGCGCATATACAAAAAAAGCGAATCCGATCCTGCGCAATTCAGACTTTAAGTTGTTTTTGTTATTGGATGACACGGAAAAACCCGTAGGTCGGATGATTGCATATATCGATTATACGTTCAACCACTACTATCAGTCAAAGATCGGCTTTTTCGGCGCGTTTGAGTGCATCGACAACGCGGAAGCGGCCTCGTTGCTCGTTCGCGCGGCGGAGGGGTGGCTGGCCGCGCGCGGCATGGACGCGATTCGCGGGCCGATTAACCCCGTCGCGGAGAACTGGGGCTTTGTGCTGGAAGGCAACGATACGTCGCCTGTCTATCTTTCGCCTTGGAACCCCGCGTACTATCACGATTTCTTCACCACGACCGGATATGAGAAGGTCAAGGATCTGTTGGTTTACGAAGCGGACATGGCCAAGGGGTATGAGATACCCAAGCGGCACGAGGACTTTGCCGAGCGGTTCCTCGCGCGGTATCCGGGCATTACGATCCGTAGGCTCGACATGAAGCGCCTGCGCGACGACGCGCGCGCCATCTGGGAGATTTCCAACACTGCGCTTGCGGATAACTGGGGTTATGTGCCGCTGGAGCTGCCCGTGATGGAGGATATGCTCAAAAAGCTCAAGCTCATCGTCGATCCCGACGCGGTCTGGATGGTGGAGCACGAGGGCAAGCCGGTCGGCTTCTGTCTGGGGTTTCCGGATATCAACATCCTGCTCAAAAAGATCAACGGCAATCTTCTGCCGTTCGGTTGGGCCCGGCTGCTGCTGGGGGTCAAGAAGCTGCGCGACTACCGCCTCTTCGGCCTCGCGGTCGATCCCGCGTGGCACAAGCGCGCGCTGGACGCGCTGATGTACATTCATCTTTATCAAAACCTGCGCCCGAAGAATATCCGCATGGAGGCAAACTACATCCTCGAGGACAATCTCCATATCAAGAATGCGCTCGAGCGGCTTGGAATGCAGCGGACGAAGACGTATAGGATTTATGAGAAACCCTTAATTGAAGCAGAATGACCTATCCATTCCGCATTTGCCCTACCGCGCGGAGCAAGGCGGGAAAGCGAAGCCGAAACCAGTAAGGAACGCTCTTTATACGTAATTGAAAAAGGCCTCGCGGCCTTTTTTTGATGCTACGCTTCGCTTCCACCGATGCCGAGCCGGATCACATCCAGCAGTTGATCAACTGCGCTTATGATATGTTCGTCACTCCAGTCCTCGGGGAACAGCGAATCCAGATTGTTGAGCAGTGCTTCAATGACAAACACCGCGGTTCCCGTGTGCAGTTCTTTCCGAAACTCGCCGGTGGCTTTTGCGCGCTCGACCATATCGCTTAAAAGTGAGCTTCGCATAGAGCCGAAACTTGCCACGATCCTCTCCCGAATGATGGGGTCCTCCTGCAAAATCCGCCTTGAAAACGGCATGAAGCGCGGATCTTTCTTCGCGAGTAACAACCCGATGTGTGCCATTTTGCGAAATTCATCAAAGAATCCATTCGAGTTGCGTGAGATGCTGTGTTCCTCAAAGAGCTGCATCTTCTCAAGCCCTACGCGATACAGAAGGGAAAGGTATAACTCCATTTTATCGCGAAAGCGATAGTAGAAACTGCCCTTGTTCATGCCCGCGGCTTTCAGGATATCGTTGAGTGACGCCTCCTGAAACGTATGCTCCGCAAACGCGGAAAGTGCCGCTTCATAGAGCGCGGGCGACTCATCCAGCGGGTTGACCCCGCCGGATTCCAGCCACTTGAACTTTGGCGCATTGGCCATCAATCTTCCTCCTCATTGCGCTCGCGCTGCGTCCGTTTTTCGCTCATCTTTTTCATGAACTTCGGCACAAACAGAATCTTCAGCCATACGATCAGCGCAACACCGACCACGATCAATACCCACCAGTACCAAGCCACAGAATTCACCTCCCTTTCCGAAAGTTCGTTTTTTTCGAAAACATTCCGAGGATCGCAAGGAACCACGGCGCGCTGACCAGCAGCGTCAACAGCATGTACCAAGCGCGGACGACTCGGAAAGGATCGCGCTCAGCGCGCGATATTGCCAGTATATCGGAATGATGTAATAGAAGAATTGCCATTGCTGCGGCACAAACATCGCGGAAACCGGCAGCATCATGCCGATTGGTACCAGCAGCTTGAGCACGCCGATTGCCGCAATCTGATTGTTCGCAAACGCGCCGATGGCAAACGTCATCATGCCCGAAACGAGCACGCTGCAAACCGCGAGCAGCAGATATTGCGGCACAAGCGCGGCTTTGCCGATGATGAACCCCGCAGCCGCCACGCCAAAGAGCCCCAGCAGCAACGCCGGAAACAGCTTTGTCGCGACATATCCGGAAAGCCGCATCGGGCTTACCGTCACGGCGCGAATCGCGCCGCCTTCGCGTTCATCCACAATCGAGAGCCCGACCGTCGCGCCGCCGATGAACAGCGACATAAGCAGCATCGAGATCATGGTTACAGTATACGCCATCGTGCCCTTTGCCGCGACGATTTCGCTTTGATACGGCATGAGTTCGCCGGTTGTTCCGAGTGTGAGGCCGACGATCGCACCAGTCACCTGCTGGAACGATTCTCCTTCGTTGCCCTCCACGAGCACGCGCACCGCGCCATCCTCCATCACAACGCCTGCGACGGTGTCTGTCTCCCGTACGCGGGCTTCAAGCGCGGAAGTATCGTCAAACCGTTCGACATCCGCAATGCGCAGCAGTTTCTCTTCCTGCGCGGCAGAAACGGTGGAATCCACAGCAAGCTGCAGCTCTTGAGCATTCACAGCACCGAAGATGAGGATGAACACAAACGCAAGGATGGCGGGCGACGCAACCATAAAGGCCGAAATGCCGTTTCGGAAGATGAGCTTGAACTCTCTTGCGACGGATGCAAAAAATCCTTTCATACGCCCGCTCCTTTCAGGTGTTTTCTCGCGACGAAAATTCTCGCAAGCAGATACGATACGATGCCCCATGCGCCGAGCGCGACGACGGTATAGACCCAGTCAATCGAGCCGCCGAACATCGCCGCGCGGTAGACCATCAGCATCGGGTAGGACGGAATCAAACGCATCCAGAACGGCGTAAACGCGGGAGACGTATAACTGATCACAGGTAGCATGTTGATGCTCAACAATGCTATCATCGAAAAAAACCACCCGCTCATATCGCGAAACGGCGAGGTATACGCAAGGCCGATCATCGTGAATACCGCCGTGCCGAAGAACGACAACGGCAGGAACAATCCCCAGTTGATGGAGAAACCCACGGTGAAAAGGCAGATCAGCGAGGCATAGAGCGTGCCGATCAGCGAAAACAACAGCGTCTTTGCGATGATGTAGCTCGAAACAGGAAACGGAGATACGCGCAGCGCACGGACGGTTCCGTCCTGCTTTTCCGCGAGCATCAGCGCGCCGCCGAGGATGAAGCCGACCAACAGCGCCTCAAACGCGATGAAGATCGGCGTCAGACGCAGATTGAACGGAATCTCCTTCGCCTGTTCATCCAAAGAGACAACCTCAACGGGAGTGAACCCGCCGCGCATGAGCTCCAGCATATAGATGTTCAGGCTCTTCTCGGAAAAGCCCGGGTGCACGATGGTCAACCCGTCTTCGTCAAACACAAATCCGACCGCATCTCCTTTCCGAACGGCCTCCCGCAGCGCATCCTCGCTCTGCGCGGGCGTGCCGAATGCGGCATCCGCGGGCGCGTTCCAGGTCAGCGGCGTGACGCCACCGGAGGCGAGCTCCTTCGGCAGCGCGAGATCGACCACCAGCACGATGACGAGAAGCGTCGCGGTCAGCACCCAGAACAGCGCATTGGCCAAAAGACGTTTGCTGTCCTGTGCGCAAGTGGAAAAAATGCTTTTCACGCCGTAAGCTCCTTTCCGGTGACGCGCAGGAAGATCTCCTCCAGCGTCGCCTCCTGCGAATGCAGCTTGACCACGTCCGCCGTGGTGAGCATTGCGGAAAGCGCGGCCTTGTCGTCCAACGCAATCGCGCGCTCGCGCTCCTCCTCGCCTTCGCGGTAGACCACGCGTACCTCGCGCTTGCCGTAGACGCGCTTGAGCGCTTCGGGTGTATCCATCGCGGCGATTAC
>PNNR01000014.1 GCA_013824375.1 Clostridiales bacterium | reverse complement strand
TCAAACTCCAGATCGGCGGCATAGCGGCTCAGCGGCTGCGAGACATGCCCGCCGCCGAGGAGGATCAGCCTTTGCGGGGGTAAGAATACTCTTGTATAGACCGCTGCGCGGTCTTTTTCATCCAGTGTGTTGAGAACCAGTTCGGCCGGTGCGCCGTTTTGCATCCCCAGATTAATGAAACGCATACGCCCTCCTGCTTGAAGCGTTATGAGCCCTGTACCTGCTTCATCGAAAGTGAAATCCGTTTTTTCGCAACGTCTACGCCGAGCACCAAAACTTTGACCACGTCGCCGATGGATACGACCTCGCTTGGGTGCTTGATGAAGCGGTTGACGAGCTCCGAGATGTGCACAAGCCCGTCCTGATGCACGCCGATATCGACGAACACGCCGAAGTCGATCACGTTTCGCACAGTTCCCGTGAGGATCATGCCCGGCACGATGTCCTTGATGTCCAGCACGTCCGTACGCAAGACCGGCTTTGGCAGCTCGTCGCGCGGGTCGCGCCCGGGCTTGACAAGCTCCTTGACCACGTCCCTGAGCGTCGGCAAGCCCACGCCGCACTCGGCGGCGAGTTTGCTTTCGCCCGCCTGCCTGACGCGCTCCGGCAGCTCCGTGATCTTGCCCGCGGTGACATCCTTGAGCGTGTAACCCGTGAGATTCAACAGCTTTTCGGCGGCGGCATAACTTTCAGGATGCACGCCCGTGTTGTCGAACACGAGCTTGCTCTCCGGCACGCGCAGAAAGCCCGCACACTGCTCAAATGCCTTTGGTCCCATCTTGGGCACCTTCATGAGCTGCTTTCTGCCCGAGAACGCGCCGTTCTCCTCGCGGTAAACGACGATATTCTTCGCGAGCGTCTCGTTGAGGCCCGCAACCTGCTTGAGCAGCGACGGCGATGCGGTGTTGACGTCCACGCCGACCGCGTTGACGCAGTCCTCGACCACGCCTTCGAGCGTTTCACTCAGCCTTTTTTGCGGCATGTCATGCTGATATTGTCCCACGCCGATGGCTTTAGGATCGATCTTGACCAGTTCCGCGAGCGGATCTTGCAATCTTCTTGCGATGGAGACAGCGGAGCGCAGATTGACGTCGTACTGCGGAAACTCCTCCGCCGCAAGCTTGCTCGCGGAGTAGACGGAGGCGCCCGCCTCGTTGACGATCATATAGCTCACGCCGCGGTTGCGCGCGATGAGCTCCACAGTCATCTGCTCCGTCTCGCGGGAAGCGGTGCCGTTGCCGATGGCGATATGCTCAACCATGTGCTTCTTCACAAGCTGTTCGAGCTTCTCGATCGATTCTTCCTTCTGCCGCTCGCCGAACGTCGGGTAGACCACGGTGGTGTCGAGCACCTTGCCCGTGTCGCTGACCACCGCGACCTTGCAGCCATTGCGATAGCCGGGGTCGAGACCCATCGTGACATGCCCTTTCACGGGCGGCTGCATCAAAAGCGGCTTGAGGTTCAGCGCAAAGTTGTGGATCGCGCCCTCGTTGGCAAGATCGGTCAGCGCGTTTCTCGTTTCGCGCTCCACCGAAGGATAGATCAGGCGGTCGTATGCGTCCTCCGCCGCGGCTTCGACGAACTTGCCCGACGGCGTGTTCGTCTTCACGACCGAACGCTTGACGGTGCCGAGCGCGAGCTCGCGGTCGAGGTCGAGGTTGACCTTGAGGAAGCCTTCCTTCTCGCCGCGGTTGATCGCGAGGATCTGGTGGCTCTGCAGTCGGCTCATTGGCTGATCGAACTGATAATAGAGGCGATAGACGGAGTCCTCCTCCTTTGCGGCAACGGAACCGAGCTTTGCGTTTTTCGCGATCACGTCGCGCAGCTTCTGGCGGATACCCGCGTCATCGGAGATCGATTCCGCGATGATATCGGAGGCTCCCGCAAGCGCTTCTTCGATTGTATTGACGCCCTTCTCCGGGTCGATGAACGACTGCGCAAGCGCTTCCGGCGCGGGCAGGCCGATGCCCTGTATGAGAATCTTCGTCGCAAGCGGCTCGAGACCCTTCTCTTTGGCGATGGTCGCGCGGGTGCGGCGCTTTTGCTTGTATGGGCGGTATAAATCCTCCAGCACAGCGAGGGTTTTCGCCTCGTCGATCTGTTTAGAAAGCTCGTCAGTCAGTTTATCCTGAGAAGCGATGGATTTCTTGATCTCCTCGCGCCGTTCGGCGAGATTCCGCAGGTATGTCAGGCGGTCTGAAAGATCGCGCAGGGTGGTATCGTCCATCGTGCCGTGCATCTCCTTGCGGTAACGCGCGATGAACGGGATCGTGTATCCCTCGTCGATCAGGTCGACGACGTTTTTGACGTGTGTTTCGTTTTTGCCAAACTCTTTTGCAAGCAGTTGAATCTCTGTTTCCATGTTCGCTCCTGTCGTTGCCGCGCCGGAAGAACCAGCGTGTCCGGCGTATATCTTTGCCGGAAGACCAATCTCTCGGCGCATGGTTATTTTACCATAAACACACCGCGCGCGAAATAAAAAGAAAGCGCGCCCGATATCCGGCGCGTTGATGATTACCGAAACTCATATTCATGCACATGCTGCAAACCGCAAACCAGTGTCTCGCGGACACCTGCGTTACGGACGGTTTTGTGTGCCGCTGACGCGGTTTCTTCCTGCCCGCTTGGCAGAATACAGAGCGCTGTCCGCAGCTCCCAAGAGCGCCTCCCTCGTCATACCATCGTCCGGCATGACGGAAACGCCGAAGGAGACGGTAAATCGCTCAATTCCGTCGCTGCCATCTGCGTGGAGCGATTCGACACCAAGACGAAGCGCTTCGGCACGCCGAAAACCCTCTTCCAAATGGCAATCAGGCAGAATCAGACAAAACTCATCTCCTCCGAAGCGGCAGACTACGTCGGATGCACGCGTGTTCTTGATCAAAAACGCAGACACTTTCACGAGTGCTTTGTCGCCCAGTACATGGCCGATCGTGTCGTTGATATTCTTAAACCCGTCAATATCCGCCATAATCACGGCGAGCGGTTGCTGCTTGCGGATCGCACGCTGAATCTCGCGGTCAAGCGTCTCCTCCATGTAACGGCGATTATACAACCCCGTCAGAGGATCTCGCACAGTCAACGCGCGGAGCTTATCCTCTTCCCTCAATAGCCGATTGCGCTGTTTCTCAATTTCCGCCATCTGCCGCTTACTGGAGAAGCCGTAGAGCACGCCAATGATCGCGGTGAATACTATGAACGTGATCAGGCTTGGCCAGTTAATCATATGAAGCGCCGGATTTAGCAAAACAAAGGCGATCGTGGCACATAGCTGAATGGCGGAAACAAGAATTGTGACGCGTTCCTGCAGTAGAATCGAGCAAAGCTGAATGGACAGTGCAACATAAATCAGCGGCACAAAATCGCCGGCGACAACAGCCGGGTCGAATAAAATTGATATCCATGGGCCTAACACCATGCAAATCGCAGTCATCCAAGTAGACGCACGAAATTTTCCGCGAAAATTCAGTATCAGCGCAAGCAGAACCACGACCATCAATCCGCCGAGCAGAAGTAAATAGAATTGCAATCTGCCGCCTTGATCCACAAAAAAACATAGGATAATCGTCGCCAACAGCAACACGACGAAGATCAGCTGAAAGATCAGCAGATTGATAGCGGGTCTCATCTCGCTTAAAGGGTGGCGAGAGCGAAACGTATTTAATTGCGCACGTACTCGATCAACAAGCCTCATCTGGAAGACCAACTTTAATTGATTTATCAGAGCGGAGAAAATGTTTTATGATCTAATAAATAATATATATAATAACATTTTATCTCTATTTATGTTATATCGTCAACCGGAGCGAACGCAATATCCTTTTGTTTTCTCTGCGCATCTGCGAATGCTCATAAAAGCATAAACTCTCCGATTTCACTGCCGATCAGGCGTTTGCGGCTCATTCGGCTCCGGCACAGATCGTTTGACGCGCTTGGGCAACGTTTCCATCAGCGGCACAAGAAATGCCGCGACGATGCCCGCAGAAAAACCGGTGTTGTAGAGATTCATCCCCCCGTGCATGACACCGGAGGAGAGTGCGACAGAAGAGTTTAAAAATCCTGCGACAACGCCCCAGGCCCAGCCGTAATGTCCCGCAATCGGCGCAAGGCTCGTGCCAAACAGCGCCGCGAGCAATACAGCAGGATCGTTGATGTTCCAAACCTTAGTTAAGCTGCCCAGCACGACACCCAGCAAAACGGGAATCGTGTTTCTGACGTGCTTTCCGCACGCACCGAAGCCAGCTATGGTCAGTATCCCTCCTATCGTCGGACCATTGAGCGGACCGCCGACGATAAGCACATACCCCGTTGCGGCGAATCCGTTGAGCCCCATGTTGAGCAAAGCCGCGCCAAAACCGGAAAGCGCCACAAAGTCCTCGAGAGACTGCCCCGTCTCATGGAAGATAGCGCGTAACCCCGCAAACGGATGCGGCCCAAGACAAATCCCGGTGAGTACAAAGAAAGAGAACAGCAGAACCATAAAACCGCCAAAGAGCGCGTCGTTTCCTTCACTCCAAATGAGATTGAACCCGGTTTGATAGCCGTAGGATTTCAGGAGCGAGACGAACACCGTGCCGATGATGCCAGCGGTAAAACCGACGTTATAGAGGCTGAACCCCTTGTGTACATTTTTTAGGTGCGCGGCGAGCGGCGGCGTGACGAGGCCGACGCACACGCCGACGAGGAGTCCAAGCGGCGCGCCTATGCGTTCCGGCAGATGCAGCACAAACGCAAACTCGGTCACGATCGGCCCAAGACTCGTGGCAAACAGCGCTGTATAGATATGCTCTCGAAAAGGCTCGCGCTTCAATCGCGCATAGAGCCATGTGCCAAACATGATCGGCCAGACGTTGTAGATGTTCTTGCCAAACAGGCCGAAGCTGCCCATCAGAAACACGCCTACCACGGTGATTCCGCGAAACGGCGCGCGCTGCGCAAGAAGCAGCACGACGGAGAGCAGCATCAGAAGCCCGGCGTTGGCAAACGCGGCTCCGGTGCCACCGAGGGAGATATAGTCTGTGATCAGGATGTTGGAGGATGGTATGATGCGTAAAAAGCCCGTAAAAATCTCTTCCGGCGCGTTTTGAGTGAGGCCGAAAACGATGAGCAGCATTGATGTGAATGCTAATATCAGATAGCCATCTCGACCTTCGCGGGTTCGCACGGAATACAGCGTTCGTTTCAAATGTGATTTTTTTATTGTCCTGACAGTAATATCCGAGATTTTATTCGGAGCAGCTCGGCAATCGCGTGACAGCCTGGTCATGGTATCCCTCCTTCTGATTTGACGGGATATCGGCACGGGTTGCAACAGTCCAATTCAGCGGCGAAACCTTCTTGGTTTCATTTGGTTCGCAATGGATTCGTCGTTGAGTTTGACCCGCGGTTCGTCATTGGTTGTTCCGATATGAAGTTGTCATTTTACTATTTCTATCGTATCATGCCTGCCATCCAACTTTCCATAAAAATATTCCAGGAACGAAAAAAGCGGGGCGTTACCGCCTCGCTCCTCATTTTGTCTGTTATTACGCGTCTACAAATGTGCAGCCGCAGTCCTGTGTGAGCGCGCGATCAATGCTCCAGTGTACATTTTCCTCTCCGATGAGGGAGAGGATGCCGCTGCGCTCCATCGTGCGGCGGGTTTCGGTCGAAAGCCCGCAGCAACCGACGCGGATGCCGCGCTTTTTGAGCGAGAGAACCACGCTCTCGAATGCCTGCGCGCAGGAGACATCCAGATACGATACCCCGCGCATGGAGAAGAACACCGCGTCGCAGTCTGCTGGAATCGCGGCAGGGATCCCCTCGACCGCGGAAGTGTTGGCAAAGATCATCGCGCCTGCGATGTAGACCACACGCGCGCTGCCAAAGCGGCGGCAAATCTCCTCGCCGTCGGCGGAAAGCCTGTTTGCATCCACCGCTTCAATATTGATCTCCAGTTTGGAGAGTTTGCTGACGAGCAGCAGCAACGCCACGAGTACGCCCAGCGCGATAGCGGTGGTCAGATCGAAAATCACTGTCGCCGCCATTGTAACGAAGTACTTAAGCATCGCACCTTTGAACTTCTTAGAGAACATATAGCGGATTGCGGGCCATTCGTTCATACGAAACGCCGTAACCATCAACACGCCCGCGAGCGCTGCAAGCGGGATAGATGACATTACGGGCGCTAACAGGAACATTGAAACCACAAGTACCAGCGCATGGACGATGCCCGTGAGCCGCGTGACCGCGCCGCTCTTGACCGCAACGCTTGTGCGCGCGATGGCTGCCGTCGCCGGTATGCCGCCAAAGAATGGCAACACGATATTGCCGATGCCCTGCGCAACGAGTTCCTGATCGCTGTTGAACGACGTACCCGTCATACGGGACGCGCTGGAGGCACAGAGCAAACTCTCGATCATGCCAAGCATTGCGATGCTGAACGCGGGAGAGGCGAGCCTGAGCAACGTATGCATATCGATATCGTTGAGGTTCAACCGCTCTGCAGGCAGCAGCGTCTTGGGGATTTCGCCCACGCTCGCAATGTCAAAATTTAAAAGCGAAGATGCAACCGTCGCCAGAATGATCGCAATCAGCGAGCCGGGTACGACCGCATTCCACTTTTTCGGATACACGATCATAAACATAATTACAAAGATGCCGATGCAGACCGCGTACAGATTCGGATGAAAACCGAGTGAAAAATAGCTGCCGATTCGCTCTATGACATCCTCACCCGCCGACTTGACGCCAAAGAAGTTGTCGAGCTGTCCCGCCGCGATGAGAATCGAAATGCCGGAGGTAAAGCCCGTAATAACCGGAGCCGGAATAAATCTAGTGAGTTTGCCAAGGCGCAGCACACCTGCGAGCAGCAGGAACACGCCAGCCATCAGCGTCGCGAGAAACACGCCCTGCATCTGATATTTTGCCACGATGGAGATCAGGATCGCCGCCATGGCGCCGGTGGGGCCCGAAATCTGATAAAACGCGCCGGAAAGAGAGCCGATCACTAGACCTGCGATAATCGCGGTGATCAACCCAGCCGCCGCATCCGCTCCGCTGCTGACGCCGAACGCAAGCGCGAGCGGCAGCGCAACCGCCGCAACCGTGATGCCCGCCATGAGGTCCTTGGAAAACGATTTTGCGCTGTAGCCGGAAAATTCCTGCTTCAGCATCGATAGAAATGTCTTGATCATGCCTGTTGTTCTGCTCCCGAAAAAATTATATTCGCCCGTTAGTATACGCCATTAACAGTCGAAATACAAGAAAACAGACTCTTTTCACTCGTTGTGTTGAGCAGAAGAGCCTGTTTGCTGGCTAAAGTGTGCGAATTGCGATGAATTTTTATTTATGATTCGGCTCTTCCTGTTCCGGTTCATCGTCCGATTCCGACTCCTGTTCGAAGGAACCGTTCTGTTGATTCTGGTATTGCTGGTTCCCTTCCGGGTTTGTGCTCTGCTGGCCTGTTGGGGTTTTGAAAGGCTGATTGGCAGACCATTCCCGATCCTCGTCATCACCGTCATCGTCTCTGCTTTCGCGCTGCGTCTTTGTCTCAAGGATGATCTCGCGAATAGGACGCGCAATCCAGTCGTCGGAGTCAAACGATTCCGGGGCAGCCCACGAGTCTTCCAGCTCTTCGATGATGTAAAACTTGCCCGCGCTTGTACCGCGTGCGTGTGCGTATTCGACTTCTCCATTGGAGACCGCCACGGAATAAACAGTCAGGTCGCCGTGCTGCCTCACACGAACGCCGAGCCGTTCGGCAATCCGCTCCGTATGCCGTAAATCGAAAGAGGATGCGGAGATCACCACGTCGTTCTCCGTAGCATCGGAGAGATAGCCGTTTTCACGCAGCGTTAGGATCGTCACGTCCACCGCTTCGTCTATCGGACGGTAGAGCAGCGCGTTTTCATCCATGCCGGCGAGTATCAATCCCGCGTCGTCGTTGACGGCGGAGATATCCAGCACACGGTCAAAGGCGTTGATCGTGTATTCGATGGAAGGGTTCACATCAAGGCTGACCACGCCGACGGGCATCGTATAACCCTTGAATCCGCCGAACAACAGCAGCAGAAAACCTGCCGTCATTGCAGCATACGCGGTCACGCGCATGCGCCTGCGCACGGGCAGAGCAACCTCAGGCTGCGGAATCAGCAGAGCTTGCTGCCCGACGGTATACCCCTCGTTATGTACGCGAATGAACTCGCCCTGTTCGGTCAGCGCCACGGCTTTGTTTCCGCGCACTTCGACGATGACCGCGCCTGTTTGCTCCTGTTTCATGATGGATTTCGCCCCCCGCGAATGTATCCCTGCAGCGCGGGAAATTCTCCCGCGCAGATGACAATCGTTGCTATGATGTATTTTCGATATCGTTCCAGTAGTTTTTTCGGCAGCGCGCTCTGCTCCGCGAGCCATTTCATCGGCAGTTGCCGCGTGCGCATGAGCTGTTCTAGCGCAAGAGGATTTTTGAGCACCGCTTCCGCCGCCGAAAGGCATGCTTCTTTGGTTTTGCCACGCCCGGGCGAACAGTCGGCCAACTCGTAAAACCCAAACCCGAAGCGCTTGAGCGCGGCGTTTGCCGCAAGGATCTCATCCGGCAAGGTGGTGTCCGCGGCGCGGACGCTCTGTTCGATCACAGTCGCGAGCACGGGGTTTGGTTCGCCTTCGTCCGGTTCGCCCTCAAACGCACTCGGGGAAACGGGCATTTCCTGTGCGCGCCGCGCCTTTGCGCGATGCTCGTCGATCAGGCTCCGTTTCATCAGCGTTTCAGCGTAGGGTACGAACGCGCCTTTTGTCGGGCTGTAGGTATCGATCGCGTGCGAGAAAGCGCACAAAGCGATCGCCCATTCGTCATCGCTCTTTGTCGCAAAACCGTGCTTTGCCAAAGAGACGATTCGAAGAATGTTCTTTTCCTGGCGGGAGATGAGTTCTTCGCGCGCCCGCTCGTCCGTCTTTGCGCGGAGAGCCAGCGCGGATTCGCCAAAGCCCATGCTGTTTGAGCAGTCCGTTTCCTGCGGTTTGGCCCGCATGTTTTCGTTTGCACCGCGGGGAGACAGTGCTCCCCACGGTGCTATCGTATCATGCTTGGGCGATGATTCAAAGAGTGACTTCTGTAGATTCCGGTCGCTATGCCACGAGAATCACTTAATCGTCGTCGCCTTCCGGCTCATACTCGTCTTCATCATCGTCGTCGTCCACGTAGGTCGGGGCTGTATCGCGCGGTTGCGAACCATCCTGTAGCTTTGGTACGTCGATGCCGGCAAGCTCAAGAGCTTCGATCAGCGCCTCTTCTGCCGACTCTGTGGCATCGTGCAGCGCGTCGAGCTCCGCTTCACTCAGCGCGGTCTTGTCGGCATCTGTTTCCGCTGCCAGTGCAAGGCTGTACGCCTCCATCAGCGCGGTCAGCTTGGCCTTGTTCTCGTCGGTGTCGTCCAAGGCCGCGATGCTCGCGAGGATGGATGTGACATCCAGCTCCGCATCGCCAAACGCATACCCGCTGATGAATTGTCCGCGGCCGTTGCCGCCGATGATGCCCGCCTCACGCGAGGCAAGCAACAGCGCTTCTTCCGCCTGCCGCACCGCGTATGCCAGTTCCAGTCTTGCCTGTTCGCTCAACGAGGCGAATTGCGAAGCGGTTTGCGCTGCAAGCGCCAATTGATATTCGTTCAGCAGCCCCGTCAAGGTCGCCTTGTCCGCGTTGGTGTCCGGCAGGGTGGCGATCGCGGCTAAAACCTTGTCCGCATCCAGTACCGGGCGGCGATTCTGATGCGCGGAACCATCCAGCGCCTCCACCGGCACGCCGTAGACCTTGTCCAAAGAGACGCCCGCATCGGAGAGCGCGGCATCCAGCGTTGCTTTCGCCGTCGTGATCGCTTCCGTCAATGCTGCAAGCAAATCCGTTTCGTTCGCCGCAACCGCATCCTGTTTCGCGGCCCAGGCATCTTCATACGCGGTCAAGAGCGCGGTCAGGTCCGCCTTGAGGGTTTCGTCCGTCAGCGCGGCGATGGCTTTCACAATCTTATCGAGATTGGGTGCGCCAATCTTCGCTTTGTTTCGGTTGTTGGTCTGGTTGCCGTTGCCATTGTTGTTTCCGCTGTTGCCCGGCGGGGGTTGCTGCGTGGCTCCGCTCTGCGCATCGGTCCCGTTTGCCTGTAGCGTTGAGCCGCCGTTGCCCTTGGCCGCAAGGGCTGTCGTGCTGAACGCGAGCACAAGTATCACCGCGATCACGGCAACGAGATATCGCTTCGTGCGTCCGCGGATTGCCGCGCGCTGATTCTTTCGATCTTCCTTCATGCTGTATGATCTCCTTATTGAATGATTCCGCAGGATTTCTCCATACACTACTTTGATACGATACGGATTCCTATAAATCGGGGGTCAAAC
>PNNR01000004.1 GCA_013824375.1 Clostridiales bacterium | reverse complement strand
AAGAGGATTTTGCGCCCGCAGCACATATTACCCTGCGGGGTAAATCACAAACCGATGCGCCGGGTGCATATCCATGTCTACCACTTGTGGTAAATCCAGTTGTATATGCATTGCCACAGGCAATAACTGCAAGAAAATACGCTAGAAACAGCGCAAAAAAAGAGCGGAACCGGATGGTTCCGCTCTTTTGTGCTTCCCGTTATGCTGACTGCTTGGGCTTCTTCGCGGCTTTCTTCTCGCCAGTGTTCTCGACGAGCAGCGGCGGGCATATCTTGTCGATGACGTCCTTGGTGATGCGGCAGTAGCCGATATCACTACGCGAAGGCAGATCGAACATGATGTCCAGCATCACGTCCTCAAGGATGGCACGAAGTCCGCGCGCGCCGGTCTTGCGCTCGATGGCTTTCTTTGCGACGGCCTTGAGGGCTTCCTCGTCGAAACTCAGCTCGACGCCGTCCATCTCGAACAGTCGTTGATACTGCTTGGTCAGCGCGTTCTTGGGTTCGGTGAGGATGCGCATCAGCGCGTCCTCGTCGAGGTTTTCAAGCGTGACGATGATCGGCATACGGCCCACAAACTCCGGAATCAATCCGAACTTGAGGAGGTCTTCCGGCAGGATGCTCTTGAGCGTCTCGCCGATGTCCTTTTGCACGTTGCTCGTGATCTCGGCACCGAAGCCCAGAATCTTGTGGCCGATGCGCTTTTCAATGATCTTGTCGATGCCGGAGAACGCGCCGCCGCAGACGAACAGGATGTTCGTCGTGTCGATCTGGATGAACTCCTGATGCGGGTGTTTCCGGCCGCCCTGCGGCGGAACGGAGGCGACGGTGCCTTCGAGAATCTTCAGGAGCGCCTGCTGCACGCCTTCGCCGGAGACATCGCGCGTGATGGAGACGTTTTCGCCTTTTCTGGCGATCTTGTCGATCTCGTCGATGTAGATGATGCCCTTGCTGGCCTTCTCCACGTCGTAGTCCGCAGCTTGGATGAGCTTGAGCAGTATGTTTTCCACATCCTCGCCGACGTAACCCGCTTCGGTGAGGCTGGTCGCGTCCGCGACGGCGAACGGCACGTTGAGGATGCGGGCGAGCGTCTGCGCGAGCATCGTCTTGCCGCTGCCCGTGGGCCCTAGCATGATGATGTTGCTCTTCTGCAGTTCGACCTCGTCATCCTTCTTCGCGGGCGTATGGATGCGCTTGTAGTGGTTATATACCGCGACCGCCAGCGCGCGCTTTGCCATGTCCTGACCGATCACGTACTGGTTGAGCGAAGAAACGATCTCCTGCGGTTTGGGGATGTTCGCCAGGTCGATTGGTTCGGCCTCAACATCCTCCTCGATGATTTCGCGGCAAAGCTCGACGCATTCGTTGCAAATGTTTACGCCGGGACCCGCGATGATGCGGTGAACGTCCTCCTGCGCCTTACCGCAAAAGGAACAGCGCACGGCGGACGGGTTTTCAACTTTTGTCATAAACTACCCCTTTCCGGGTTATCTGCGCGGGGGAAAGACCTCGTCGATCAGTCCGTATGCGCGCGCCTCCTCGGCGCTCATGTAATTGTCCCGCTCGGTGTCCCGCGTGACGCGCTCGACGCTCTGGCCGGTGCGCTCCGCGAGGATTTCGTTGAGCCGCTTTTTGAGCTTGAGAATCTGCTCGGCCTGGATGTTGATGTCCGTGGCCTGCCCGTGTGCGCCGCCGCTGACCTGATGGATCATGATCTCGGCGTTGGGCAGCGCTTTTCGCTTGCCTTTCGCGCCCGCCGCGAGCAAAAACGCGCCCATGGAGGCCGCGAGCCCGATGCAGATCGTGGATACCTCACACTTAATATACTGCATCGTATCATAGATGGCGAGCCCCGCGCTCACGGAACCGCCGGGCGAGTTGATATAGAGGTTGATGTCTTTATCGGGGTCGTCGCCTTCCAGGAAGAGCAACTGCGCGACGACGCTGTTTGCGATGTCGTCGTCGATCGGGCCGCCGATGAAGATGATGCGGTCTTTGAGCAGGCGGCTGTAGATATCATAGCTGCGTTCGCCGTGACTGGTCTGCTCGATGACCATTGGGATGAGATTCATGTTCGTTCCCTCCTTCTGCGGGGAAATGGGTGTCACTATTGGAAAAGCCTTCGCGCGTTACTCTTTCGGTTCGGCTTTCTTTGCTGTCTTTTTAGCAGGCTTTTCTGCTTCGGCTGCGTCGTCTGCCTTCTTGGCGGCTTTCTTCGCGGGCTTCTTCTCGGCGTCGTCCTTGACGAGAACGGCGCTGTCGGTGACGATCTTGACCGCTTTTCTCGCGAGCACATTGTCGCTGAGATATTCGCGGTCTTCGTCCTTGAGCGTCTTTTCGAAATCTTCCGCGCTCTTGCCGCTGCCTTCCGCGTATTCTGCGATGATGGCCTTGAGGTCTTCCTCGGTGCAGGCAACGCCCTCTTTTTCGCCGATGGCTTCGATGACGAGCTGCATCTTCACGCGTGCGGCCGCCTCGGTGCGATAGCTTTCCTTGAGGCCGTTCATGTCGGTGCCGGTGTATTTCACATAGTCTTCCAGCGAAAGCCCGCTCATGCTCAGCTGATACGCGATGTCGCGCAGCATGTGGTTGATCTGGCGGTCGACCATCACGGCGGGGATATCGATGATAGCGTTGTCCGCGGCTTTCTGAAGCGCAATGTTTTCAATCGCGGTCTGGCGGTTTTTCGCGGCTTTTTCGGCCATCTTGGCTTTTTTGTCCGCCTTCAGCGCGTCGAGCGTGTCAAAGTCCGAAATGTCCTTTGCAAACTCGTCGTCCAGCGCGGGCAGTTCTTTGATCTGCACGGCCTTGATCTTGACGGCGAACACGGCGTCTTTTCCGGCGAGGGGAGCGGAATACTCCTCCGGGAACTTGACGTTGATGTCCTTCTCCTCGCCGGCTTTGAGGCCGATGAGCTGTTCTTCAAAACCGGGGATGAACGTGCCGGAGCCGATGACGAGCAGCTGGTCTTCCGCCGTGCCGCCCTCAAACTTTTCACCATTCACGCTGCCAGAGTAGTCCAGAATCACGCGGTCGCCGTTTTCCACGGCGCGGTCGACTTCGATGAAGCGAGCATTCTTTTCGCGCTCCTTCTCGATTTCGGCCATGACCTCTTCGTCGCGGACGGCGAAGTCGGGTTCCGGCACTTCAAGCTTCTTGTATGCGCCGAGGGTAACCTCGGGTTTAAGCTGCACTTCAGCGGTGAAGACGACGCCTTCGAGGCCGATGGTGCTGATATCCAGCGAGGGCTTATCCACGGCGGTGAGCTTGTGTTCCGCCAGCGCTGCGTCGTACGCGTCGCCCCAGACGAGGTCGAACGCTTCTTCGTAGAAGGCGCTTTCGCCATACATGCTTTCGATGACTTTGCGCGGGGCCTTGCCCTTGCGGAAGCCCGGCACGTTGAAGCGGTTTGCGGTTTTCTGGTATGCTTTCTGTACGGCTGCGCCGAACGCTTCAGGCGAAACGGAAATCGTCAGTTTAACGCGGTTGTTCTCGAGTTTTTCAAAGGTTGCCATGTGCTCCTCCAACTGTATATCAATAAATCTTGCTGCGAAATTGGCATAATTCGCCAGTATCAAAAAATAATAACACATGATAACGCCGAATGCAATTACAAATCATTAGAAATGGCTTATATAAGGCGTTTTTACGCAATATACGAACCATTAGACGAATTAAGCTTCCGCGATTCCGGCTCACGCACAATCGAATGCAACGATGGCGTTACAATGTGACAAAATTTTTAACAGAGTGAAAAATTTTTTGTTGATTTTGGACGATGAGTTCAGATACAATCATCGTATCGCAGAAGTGCGAAATTTAAATTCGTTGGGGTGGAATATGAATTTAATTGCATTGGTCATCGTTGTTGCCTATCTCATCGGTATGTTGGTTGTCGGCTATGTCGTCGGCAAAACAAAGATCAAAGACAGCAAGGACTACATGATTGCAGGCCGCCGTATGGGCTTGTTCATGGTTGCGTTCTCGCTCTCGGCCAACAACATTGGCGGCGGCAGCACAACCGGCCTTGCGGCAAAAGCGTTTGGAGACTGGGGCATGAGCGCGAGCTGGTATGTGCTCGCTGCATCCATCGCCATGATCCCGCTGGCGTTCTTTGCGCCGAAAATCCGCAAAACACTCTCGGTTACGATTCCCGAAGTCGTCGGGCGCCGCTTCGGTAATGTGACAAGCACGATTACCGCAGTTCTGAATATCGTCGCTCTCTTCTGCCTGACCAGCTCGCAGATCATGGCCTCCGGCGCCGTCATTTCGACGCTGACCGGCATTCCGCTGAACGTCTGCCTGCTCGCCGCCGGCGCGGTCACCATTATCTACACGACGCTCGGCGGCATGATCGCCGACCAGATCACCGACCTTGTTCAATTCCTGATCATCCTCGTCGGTCTTTCGATCGCCACGCCTATCGTGCTCTCAAGCGCGGGCGGCTGGGCTGCCATCGCGGCGAAACTGCCCGCTGCGAAGCTGAGCTTCACGGCGATCGGCTGGGTCACCATCATCGGCTACATCTTCAACTACTTCTGCACATTCCTCTCCGGCCCTGAAATGGTAAGCCGCTTTGCATCCGCCAAGGATGAAAAGACCGCCAAAGGTTCGGCGCTTCTCTCCGCAGTGCTGATGGCTGCAATGTCCATCTTCCCGGCGCTGCTCGGCCTTGCCGCGTTCGCGCTCCAGGATCAGATCCCGAACATCACCGCCAAGACGGCGATGATGGATGTCACGAACTTCTACGCGCCGCCGATCGTCACGGGCATCATCTCTGCCGCGATCATCTCGGCGACCATGTCCAGCGCGGACTCGAACCTGCTGTGCATGTCCTCGATCTTCATCAACGACATCTACCGCAAGTTCATACATAAAAAAGAGATGTCCGAAAAGTCGATCATCTTCGCAACACGCCTGAGCAACGTCATCGCCTGCCTGGTTGCAATGTGCATCACCTTCTTCGGCATCGACATCGTGACGCTGAATACGTTTGCGTTCGCCATCCGCTGCGCCGGACCCTTCGCGGCCTACGGCTTAGGCTTGGTGGTACCGCGCGCCATCAAGGCTTCCGGCATCATCTCCATCATCGCCGGCACCATCGGCGTCGTCGTATGGCAGATCCTCGGCAAAGGAACCTTCTACTTTGGCGTACTGCCGGTGGTCTTCGGCTGTGCGGTCGGTACGCTGGCGTTCTTCGTCACCAACTGGATCGGTTGGGCGAAAGGCGTAGAAGCCGCTCCCTCTGCTTACCTGCCCGAAGAATAAGCGGCTCAGTAAAAAGCAGTAACAATTGGTCAAATCACTGTAACAAGGCGCGCCCGGTAAAACGGGCGCGCCTTTATGACTGCTCTGCGACAGCAATAGCGCTGTTATCATTGGTCGAAGCAAAGCATAGTGAATGAATTGCAGACAAATACTATGTGACCCGTTTATGCGCAAATCAAGCGCAGATAAGAAACATGAGGGCGCAGTTTGCTTGAGTAGCGCGGGCGTGTTATGATGAATAAAATATTTTGCAGAGCCATATCTACGTGAAGCCAGACTTAAAAACAGCATATACATCAGCAAAGGAGCTATGAACATGACGACAGGGCACAATTTCTGGGATCCGGGCGTTTGGTCGCTGATGATCGAACTGACCATTCTGCTGGTTGGCATGCTGACCGCGAACATGCTGCGCAGGCTCATTAAGCCGCTTCGGCAGTCGTTGATTCCAAGCTCCGTCTTGGGCGGATTTCTGATCCTCTTTGCCAACATCGCGTATGAAAAGATCACAGGCAGCACGCTGTTTAGCAAGGTTACTATGGAAACGCTGACCTATCACGGCCTCGGCCTCGGGTTTGTCGCAATGGCGTTGCGTTCCAATAAGCGCGAGAAAAACAAGAAATCCAATGTCGCGATCTTCGACGCGGGCGTGACCACCGTCTCTTCTTATCTTTTGCAGGGTATTCTGGGCCTCGCGATTACGGTCGGCCTATTCTACATGATCGGCAATTGGCCGGTTTCCGGCTTGCTGCTGCCGATGGGATACGGCCAGGGCCCCGGGCAGGCGTATAACTGGGGGCACGTTTACGAAACCGCGACCGCCTATGCGCCGTTCCAGTACGGCGGGAGCTTCGGTCTCACCGTCGCGGCGATGGGCTTTGTCTCGGCGGGCCTCGGCGGCGTGTTCTATCTGCAGCGGATGAAGAAGAAGGGATTGATCAAATCCCTGCTTGAAAATGCAGACGAGATGGAAAACCTCTCTGCCGAGTCCATCACGGAGAAGGGCGAGATTCCGCTCTCCGAATCGTTGGACAAACTCACCGTACAGATCGGGCTCGTTGTGTTTACCTATATGGCGGCGTTCGGCGCGATGTATCTCGTCACTCTCGGGCTGGACAAACTAGGCGGCTTTTTTACCAGCACCGTCAAGCCGCTCATCTGGGGTTTCAACTTCCTGATCGGCACAGTGATGGCAATCCTCGTGCGCAACGTGCTCAAAGGCCTGACCGACCGCGGGCGCAGGCAGTACCTCAACAACTTCATGCTCGCGCGCATCTCCGGTGTGATGTTTGACCTGATGGTGGTTGCATCCATCGCTGCGATCAATCTTTCGGCGTTCTCGCGCCGGGAGTTCATCGTTCCGTTGAGCATCATCTGCGTTGTCGGCGCGGTCGCGACGTATATCCAGCTGGACATCATCAGCAAGCGCATCTATCCTGAATATCAGGCGGAGGCGTTCCTCTCTCTCTACGGTATGTTAACAGGAACCGCGAGCACGGGCGTGATACTGCTGCGCGAGATCGACCCGCTGTTTAAAACGCCGGCCGCCAGCAACCTCGTCTATCAGCAGCTTTGGGCGATTGTGTTCGGCTTCCCGATGCTGCTGCTGTTGGGTATCGCACCCATCGGGCTCACAGCCGATCCCGCGACGACGAATCTAACCAACACCTGGATCACTCTCGCCGCGCTGGTCGTGCTGTTTGTCGCGATGAACGTGATTCTGTTCAGGCGCGAGATCTTCAATAAGAAGGCGAAATAATAGTATTCGGCGACAAGCAAGGCCTCCGATATAACCGGAGGTCTTTTACTTGACCGATTTGGAGAAAATGACAAACTGCCGTGAATCAATCGAATTCAATTGACATCCCTTGCCGGAATACGATACACTTACCACGTAAAATAAAATATTCGGATGACGGCATCGGGAGAGACTACATCGAAGTAGAGCCGAAGGGGATTGCGCAAGAAACTCTCAGGCAAAAGGACCGGTACCCGACGAAGCTTCGGAAAGCTGGATTATATTCCGGCACCGACGAGGCAATTTCGCAATCAAGCAGAGGATGAGGGTTGTGGAAGAATCTTTCAGGTTCAAATACGGGGCGCGCGACTTGGTTCGCGCGTCCTGTTTTTTATTCTCCAACCGGGGAGAACGGGTTTGTTCGGGCGCGGGGATTGGCTCCGCGCAGAAAACTTCTACTTATTATTGATTTGGAGGAAAATTGTATGACACTGCAAAACGATCGCAAGTACACCAGCTCCCATGAGTGGCTCCTCGACCTCGGCAACGGAACCTATCGCGTGGGCCTCAGCGACTTTGCCCAAAACGCGCTGGGTGATATCGTGTTCATCGACCTGCCGCAGCCGGGCGACAAGATCACAGCGGAAGCGTCGCTGGGCGATGTCGAGAGCGTCAAAGCCGTGTCGGAAGTGTTAAGCCCCGTCTCCGGCACCGTCACCGCGACGAACGAAGCGCTGACTTCCACGCCGGAATCCATCAACGCCGATCCCTACGGCGCATGGCTGGTTGAAGTGAACGACGCCACCGGATTTGCCGAGCTCATGGACGCGAGCTCCTACGAAGCCTTCTGCGCCAACGCGTAAGCGACTCGCATAGCCTCCCGCAGGGAGGCTGTTTCTCTTTGTGCGCTGTCGGAAACACAAAGGCGCACATCAACCGAATTTGAATTATAAGGAGGGATTGCCTTGGGCAATTTTCTGCCGTCAACCGATGCGCAGCGGCGCGAGATGATGGACGCCGTCGGCGTAAGAAAGATCGAAGAACTCTACACGGATATCCCCGCCGACCTGCGAAAGCGCGCGGCGGAGGCCGTCGATGACCTGCCGAAAGGCGTTTCGGAATTTGAAGCGCTTGAGCAGATGAAACAACTTGCGAAGAAGAACCGCGTGTTTGACGCGATCTTCCGCGGCGCGGGCGCCTACTGGCACTATGTGCCCGCTGTGGTAAGCCGCGTTGCCGCAAAGGAAGCGTTCGTTACCGCATACACGCCCTATCAACCGGAGATCAGCCAGGGCATTTTGCAGACGATCTTCGAATACCAGACCATGCTCTGCGAGCTCGCCGGCATGGATGCTGGCAACGCCTCCGTCTACGACGGCGCGACCGCAGCGGCGGAAGCCGCCGCCATGTGCCGCGAGCGCAACCGCAGCCTGACCCTGCTTGCCGCGGGGCTCAACCCCGAATCCATCGAGACGGTGCAGACCTACGGCTTCGGCGCGGACGCGGAATATGCCATCGTGCCGAACAAGGGCGGCAGGCTCAATCTCGACGCGCTGAAAACGGCGTTGAACGCGGGCGTCGCGAGCCTGATCCTTCAATCCCCGAATTACTACGGCGTGATCGAGGACGTACCCGCAATCGCGGAACTCGTCCACGCGGCGGGCGCAAAGCTCGTTGTGAGCATGAACCCCACGGCGATGGCGCTGCTCAGTAGCCCCGGCGAGATGGGCGCGGACGTCGCCATCGGTGACGGGCAGCCGCTCGGCATTCCGTTGAGCTTCGGCGGCCCGTACCTCGGCTTTATGGCGTGCAAGAAGGACATGGTGCGAAAGCTTCCGGGCAGAATCGTGGGTCAAACCACGGATGCGCAGGGCAGACGCTGCTTTGTGCTGACCCTGCAGGCGCGCGAACAGCACATCCGCAGAGAAAAAGCCAGCAGCAACATCTGCTCCAACCAGGCGCTCTGCGCACTGACTGCCGCGGCGTACTGCGCTGCGATGGGATCTGCGGGCATGACGGAAGTCGCCCGCGCGTGCTATGACAACGCGCACTATCTTGCAAGCGAGCTCGGCAAGATCAAGGGCTTTGCTCTGGTTCATCCGGACGCTCCCTTCTTCCACGAGTTTCTGACGAATGCGCCCGCGAACACAGATCAAGTGCTGAAAGCACTCGAAGATGCGGGCATCCTCGGCGGACTGCCCGTCGAAGGCGGCATTCTCTGGTGCGCCACGGAGCGCAACACGAAAGCCCAGATGGACAAGCTCATTGAGACCGTAAAGGCGGTGATCGCATGAAACTTTCGTTTGAACGAAGCGTAGCCGGAAGAAGGGGCATCACAATCCCCAAGACCGCCGTACCGCAGGCCGCTCTTTCCGAAGCGCTCCTGCGCAAAACGCCCTTGCGCCTGCCGGAGCTGAGCGAAACCGACGTGAGCCGGCACTTTTCCGAACTCGAGACGCAGGTCTACGGCGTGAACGACGGGTTCTACCCGCTGGGCTCCTGCACGATGAAATACAACCCCGCGGTCAACGAACAGGCGGCCTCGCTGGAAGGCTTCCGCGAGATCCATCCGCTCCAGCCCGCGCACACCGCGCAGGGCGCAATCGAGATGCTCGTCCGCGCAAAGGAACTGCTCTGCGAACTCGTGGGCATGGACGAGATGACGTTCCAACCCGCGGCTGGCGCGCACGGCGAGTTTCTGGGGCTTTTATTGATCAAGCGCTATCACGAGAAGAACGGCGATTGCGCGCGTAAGAAGATCATCGTGCCCGACTCCGCGCACGGCACCAACCCCGCGACCGCGACCATGGCGGGGTTAACGGTGGTCAACATTCCTTCCGCGCCGGACGGAACGGTCGATCTCGACGCCCTCCGCGCAGCGGCGGGCCCCGATACTGCGGGCCTGATGCTCACAAACCCCAACACACTCGGCATCTTCGATAAGAACATCGAGTCCATCACGGACATCGTCCACGGCGCGGGCGGTCTGTGCTACTATGACGGCGCGAACATGAACGCCATCATGGGCGCGGCGCGTCCCGGCGACATGGGCTTTGATGTTGTGCACCTCAACCTGCACAAGACGTTTTCCACGCCGCACGGCGGCGGCGGCCCCGGCGCGGGCGCGGTCGGCTGCAAGGAATGCCTCACACCGTTCCTGCCGGACAAGCTGCCGACGCGGAACGCCGACGGCACCTTCTCCTACGCCGAGATCGAGAGCACGGTCGGACGCATGAAGTCCTTCCACGGCAACTTCCTAGTCGTGCTCCGCGCGCTGACGTATATCACCATGCTCGGCGGCGACGGGCTGAAGCACGCGAGCGAAAACGCCGTGCTCAACGCAAACTACATGCGCTCGCTGCTCTGCGAAGAGCTGCCCGCCGCGAACGACGGCTTCTGCATGCACGAGTTCGTGGTCTCGCTCGAAGGGTTGAAGAAAGAGACCGGCGTTTCTGCGATGGATGTCGCAAAGACGCTGATCGACGCGGGCATGCACCCGCCGACGATGTATTTCCCACTGATCGTGCACGAAGCGCTGATGTTTGAGCCGACGGAAACGGAAGGCAAAGAGACGCTGGATGCGGCGGTGGATGCGGTGAAGCAGATTCTGAAGCGCGCAAAGACCGAGCCGGAAGCGCTGCATCTCTCGCCCGTGACCACGCCCATCGGGCGGCCGGACGAAGTGGGAGCCGCGCGCAACCCGATCCTGCGATATGAATTTACGGAGGC
>PNNR01000029.1 GCA_013824375.1 Clostridiales bacterium | reverse complement strand
CAAAAACGCCGCCTTCCTGCGAAAGCGGCGTTTCTCATGCGTTGATCATTTTTTATTTGTAGATCATCCCGACCAGCGCGTTGGTCAGACTGGCGGGCAGGAGCTTGGCTAGCAGCACAAACACCTGATATTGAAGCCCGACGGTATAATATGCCTTCGGGTTCTTTGCGTTTGCTGCGCGTAGCACGGCTTTTGCAATCGTCAAGGGTGGCATGCCGTTTTGTTCGTCGTGTTCCATGACGGAGACCGCGCGGTTGATCGCCTCGCCGTAGATATCCGCTCCCGCGCTGCTTTTCTTGCGTGCGGCGGTAAAGCCCGTCTTGATGTCACCCGGCAGAATCGCGCAGACCTTGACACCGAAGGGTTTCACCTCGTTGCGGAGCGCTAAGGTGAGGGAGTTGGTCGCGGACTTCGTCGCGCTGTAGAACGCCTGAAACGGAATCGCGATGGGAGCCGCGACGGAGCTGATATTTACGATATGCCCGCTCTTTTGCGCGCGCATCGCGGGTAAAACCGCCTGAATGCAGCGCAGCATGCCGAAGAAGTTGACGTTCAGCTGGGCAGCGGCATCCTTGGGGTCGGTGAATTCGACCGCGCCGGAGATGCCGAAGCCGGCGTTGTTGACCAGAAGGTCGATCTGTCCTTCTGTCGCATGCACCTTGGCGATTGCGGCTTTCACCTGTTCCGGTTCGGTGACGTCCGCCGTGATATGGCGGATGCCCTCGGCGTCCAAGCCGTTGCGGCTGAGTTCGTAGACGGTAAACCCGTTTTTTGCGAGCAGTTCCGCGGTCGCTTTGCCGATGCCGCTGCTGCCGCCGGTGATCACGCAAACGCGCTTCATTTTGCTTCCTCCGTAAGAACGGTTGCCATGATATCCATCGCTTCGTCGAGCAGCGGCTCCTTGAGCGTTGCCATATAGCTTGTGCGCAGCAGGCACTCCGACGCGGGTGTTGCGGGCGGCAGCACGGGATTGACGTAGACGCCGGCGTCGTAGAGCATCTTCGCGATGGTCAGCGTGCGGATGGTTTCGTAGGTGTAGATCGGGATAATCGGTACATCCGCGGTGTATTTGTGCGGGATTCCGCGATCAGTCAGTCCTGCTCGCACATAGCGGCAGATTTCCTGCAGGCGGCTCACGCGCTCCGGTTCGCGTTCCAGTACCCTGAGCGCCGCCAGCGCGCTTGCGCAGCTTGCGGGTGTCATGGAGGCGGAGAAGATGAAAGGCCTGGAGGTGTGGCGCACGTACTCCGCCACTTCGAGGGTCGAGGCCATGTATCCTCCGAGGCTCGCGAGGGATTTGCTGAACGTGCCCATATAGATATCCACTTCGTCCTCGAGACCGAAGTGGCTCGCGGTGCCGCGACCGCCTTTGCCGATGACGCCGAGGCCGTGCGCATCGTCAACCATGACGCGCGCGCCGAACTCCTTGGCGAGCTTGACGATCTCCGGCAGGTTTGCGATATCGCCGCCCATGCTGAATACGCCGTCGGTGACGATGAGCTTGCCCGCGGTGTCGGGGATTTGCTCCAGCGTGTGCCGCAGGTGCTCCATATCCGCATGGCGGAAGCGCACCATCGTGCCGAAGGAAAGACGGCAGCCGTCGTAGATGCTCGCGTGGTTCTCCTTGTCGCAGATGACATAGTCACCCTTGCCGACGATCGCGCTGATGATGCCGAGGTTGCTCTGAAAGCCAGTTGAGAAGGTCACGACCGCTTCTTTATTCAGGAAGCGCGCGAGCTCCTGCTCGACCTCAAGATGCATCCGGAGTGTACCATTGAGAAAGCGGGAGCCGGAACAGCCGGAGCCGTAGCGTTCAATGGCCTTGATACCTGCCTCGACAACTTCCGGATGCGTGGTGAGCCCCAGATAGTTATTGGAGCCAAGCATGATGCGGCGCTTGCCTTCCATCATAACCTCGACATCCTGCCGCGACTCCAGCGCGTGGAAATATGGATAGATGCCCGCATCGCGGGTTTCTTTGACCGCGGTCAAACGACCGCACTTTTCGAATAAATCCATGAATTACCCCCAAATATCGATTGATGATGCTCCGCAACGATGTCCCCCTCGGCAGGCGGCGAAGCGATTGAGATGCAAATTGGTATGCGCAGGGATCAGGGTCGTGTGGCGAGATGACGGTTCAGCCTTCGAAAGAGGCTTGCCAGCAGCTGCACCTCCTGATCGGTAAAGCTGTTGATTGCGAAAGCGACCGCGCCTTTCATATCCGGCAGCTGGCGACCGTAATAGTCGAGGAACTTTTTGGTGACGTGCAGGTGCGCCTCGCGGTGGTCGTTGTCGCTGCTGACACGCTCCAGATAACCTTTCGTAACGAGCGAGTTTACTTTGTAAGAGGCATTTGGCTGGGAGATGCCGATGAATTCCGCGAATTCGCCGATGGTCGGGCGATCCAGAAGATAGATGACCTCCGCGGAGAACGCCTCGGTCGCGCTCAGACAGCCCGCCTCTTCGCGGAGTTGGCCGAATAGGTTGCGGTAGTGCGAAAGCCGGAGGTTGTTGTACAACTCCGACACCACGTCGGCAATGCCGGTATGAGCCACAAACACCACTTCCTGTACATGATTTTTTTGATCGTAGGCGCAAGCGGTTCAACGAAATAAGAAAACGCGCCGCCAGTCGGAATACATAAAGATTTTTATGTATTCTAACAGATGAACGCGTTTGTGTCAATAGATATCGAACGCAGAGTACAAAAATTACTGAATTTTTGCCGGGATTGAGGCAAAACCGCGCGTTTACTCGGTGATGGTCTCCGGTTCGCCGATCTCTTCATCGAAGGTCTCCACGCGAATGGTTTTGACCTTCTGCTCCACGATGGGTTTGCTCTGCACGCCCGTGACGCAGGTTGCAATCGCGTCTACAGTGTCCATGCCCTCGACTACCATACCGAATGCAGCATAGTCTTTGTCGAGATACTTCGCGTCCGCGTGGATAATAAAGAACTGGCTGCCCGCAGTGTCATATGCCGCCGGCGGGTTGTATGGGTTGCCCTGTCGCGCCATGCTGACTACGCCACGCTCGTGGGAGAGGTGGTTCGGGTGTTTGTTGTTAGAAAACTCACCCTTGATGCGGTAGCCGGGTCCACCGGTGCCGGTGCCGGTCGGGTCTCCGCCTTGAATAACGAAGCCCTTCACCACGCGGTGGAAGATGGTTCCGTCATAGAAGCCTTTGTTGGCGAGCGCGATGAAGTTCTTCACCGTGTTGGGTGCGATATCGTAATACAGCTCCATTTTGATGATGCTGCCGGTCTGCATTTCGATGGTGGCAACGGGTACTTTTGTAATCACAAGTCGTCCTCCGGTATAGTTTAAAAATATCGGCGAGTTGCGGTAAAACGCGTGCTTTTTCAGACGCCGACGCTCTTCATTTTCCTGCATTCGGGCGAAAAAGTCAATGAACGTTTTCTTATTTTTATATGAACGTTTCTCTGTTCGGCGTATCATGCGCCCTCAGCGGATGATAGGCAGATCTTGAAGCGCACATATTGGGTATTACGATGTGATTATGGTACAATGGTTCAAACAACCGCATGCAGATACAAAACGGACAGACAAAAATCTCTCTTGCGGAGGAGTAATGATATGAACTATATTGCAAACGAAAACCGCTACGGCGAGATGTCCTACCGCAACAGCGGTAAAAGCGGACTGAAGCTGCCGCTGCTCTCGCTGGGGCTCTGGCATAACTTCGGCACGAATGACGACTATCAAAATATGAAGAGCATGTGCTTTGCGGCATTCGACCGGGGCGTAACGCATTTTGACATAGCGAATAACTATGGGCCTGTCGCGGGCAGCGCGGAGACGAACTTCGGCCGCATTCTGCGGGAGGAGCTTTCCGCCTACCGCGATGAGATGATTATCAGCACCAAGGCGGGCTACACGATGTGGCCCGGGCCATACGGAGACTGGGGCAGCCGGAAATACCTGCTCGCGAGCCTGGATCAGAGCCTCAAGCGTATGGGGCTGCCGTATGTGGACATCTTCTACCACCACCGTATGGACAGAAATACGCCGCTCGAGGAAAGCATGATGGCGCTCGACACGGCGGTGAAGAGCGGGCGCGCACTCTACGCGGGGCTTTCGAATTACGACAGCGTGACCGCACGAACGGCGGCCGCAATTCTGAAGGATCTGCGCTGTCCGTTCGTGATCAATCAGGTGCGCTACTCGATCTTCGACCGCCATATTGAGACGGACGCGCTGGAGCGCACGGCGGAAGATGTTGGATTCGGCATCATCTGCTTCAGCCCGCTTGCGCAGGGGCTTTTGACCGACCGCTATCTCGGCGGCATCCCGGAGAACAGCCGTATCGGTAAAGGCGGGCCATTCCTCAGGCGCGAACAGCTCACTGAAGAAAAGATCGGCCAGATCCGCGCGCTCAACGAGATTGCCCGTTCGCGCGGACAGAGCCTGTCCGAACTCGCGTTGAGCTGGGTACTGAGAAGCCCGCAGGTCACCAGCGTGCTCATCGGCGCTTCATCGCCGGAGCAAATCATCCAGAACCTCGGCATTCTCCACGCGCCTGCGTTCACCGCGGAGGAGCTCGCAAACATCAATGCGGTCACCGGCGTGAAATAGCCACAGCAATGCTTGCCGGAGGTTGATCGACCATGTTGGACGCACGCGCGCGGCTGCTGTTGCTGCGATCCTATTTATTGGAGTATACGGACGAACGCCACAGCGTGACCGTGCGTGAAATTATCGCCCATCTGGAGCTCTCCGGTTATTCCGTGGATCGGCGCGCGGTGTATGCGGATATCGGGCTGTTGTGTGAAAGCGGGTTGGATATTCGTGTCAGGCGGCGCAGAGCGAATGAGTACTATGTTGCGTCGCGTATGTTTGAACGGGCGGAGCTTCGTCTGCTTGCGGACATGATTCGCGCTAGCCGCGTGCTCTCCCGCGAACGCTCGGAAAAGATGATCGAGAAACTTGCTTCCATCGCAAGCAGGCATGAAGCAGCATGGCTCAGGCGACAGAACATGAGCGCTGGCCCGCACAAAGCTGGGGATGAGCGCGCGTTTCAAAACATCGGTCAGATTCTTGCAGCGCTGGAACAGGGTAGTAAACTCTCCTTTGTCTATTGTCAGTTTGTCGCGAAAAAGGCGCTTGTACCTAGACGCGGTGGTGAATGCTATATCGTCAACCCGTGTCTGTTGATCTATGCAGAAGATCACTATTACCTGATTGCCGACCATCCATCCCATGAAGGGCTTGTACACTATCGCCTCGATAAAATGGAGAACATATGTGTGCTGGATGCGCCCGCTGCGCCCGCAGACCTGACGCTCGATGCGGCAGCATACGCAAGAACCGTCTTCTCAATGGCGCCGGCTCGTCAAAGATGGGTGCACCTTGCGTTTGATCGACCGCTGTTAGGCACGATGCTGGATCGGTTCGGAGCGGATGTCCCTGTGGATGTGCTGGACGAGAACACGCTTGCGTTGTTTGCGCCCGTACGCGTCTCTCCGCCGTTCTTTGGCTGGGTGTTTCAGTTCGCAGGCCGCATGAGGATACTCGCGCCGGACGACGTGCGAGAAGAGATGCTATTGATGCTGGAAGCATATCGCATCGCGGGAAAAAACCGTAGAAACGAATGATTTTATGCGTGGTTCATGGAATTTTCCTGAACATACCGCAATACATACTGGAGGGGATTTCGTGTTTCACATCGTACTTGTCGAGCCGGAGATACCGCAGAACACAGGCAACATTGCGCGCACTTGCGCGGTCACAGGGGCAAAGCTCCACCTTGTCCGTCCGCTGGGGTTCTCGGTTGAGGACAAGCAGCTCAAGCGCGCGGGACTGGACTATTGGCACGAGCTCGACATCACCTATCACGACAGCTTCGAGGAGCTGGAGATCGCCTATCCCGAGGCGCGGTTTTTCCTGCTCTCGACGCATGCGACGAGAAACTATGCCGAGGTGGAGTACCGCGACGGGGACTTTCTTGTTTTCGGCAAAGAGACGGCGGGGCTGGGGCAAAAGCTTCTCTCGCGCAGGAGCGAGGACGCCGTACGTATTCCCATGCGGGAGGGCCTGCGTTCTTTGAACCTGAGCAACAGCGTGGCGCTCGTCGTCTATGAAGCGCTGCGGCAAAACGGCTTTCCGCAGATGTGCTAGGCTGCGATTGTTTTTTTGCCCGTGGTGGAGTCGCATTGGCGGAAATAAGCCGTAAAACGCGCGAAAACAGGAAAATAAGGCTTGCATCGTTTGAGAACGCGTGGTAATATTGTTCTGTTCGATTTTTATCAAGGAGGTGGACTATTCGCATGGGTAAGTACTGTGAAGTCTGCAACAAGGGTGTCATGTCCGGCAATCTGGTGAGCCACTCCAACCGCAAGACCAAGCGCGGCTGGGCGCCGAACATCCAGGGTGTGCACGTCGTCGTTGACGGGAGACCGGCCAAGATGAACGTTTGCACGCGGTGCCTCCGTTCCGGCAAGGTTAGCCGCGGCAACTAAGCCATTTTACCAAGAGAAATCACCTCTTTTATTCGGCATATCCGAATGAGAGAGGTTTTTCTTTATTCATGCGGGAATATGTAAAAAGCTGCCTTTCGGATCACGTTGGATCACGAAGGCAGCTTGTATTTATTTTATCCGTTTACTCGTGAATCGCTTTCTCAGCATGCAGCTTTCGAATTCTTTTATGAATTGGCACACATAACACGAGGAAGAGAATGCCAAATGCAAGCGTGACGCAGCCTATGATCAGATTGCTAAAGGAAAAGTTTCCAAGAGGTTCATTCACCAGCCAACTGGAAATTGCGATTCCGATGTTAAAAAACGCTGCTATAAACTCAATAATCATTAGCACGGTCCAGAAACAACTAATCCGACGATAGTGTTTTATTTTCGAGTCAATATCTGTATAGATGTCAAACGAGCCGTCCGCCGCAGGCTTTCGAAGATAAACCCAGCGCATGTAGGTAGAAACAACCTCCACGCCGTTCTCCTCTAAAAAGCGCAGATAGGCGATGCTTTCTGGATGTGCAGGCATGTGCTCTAGTAACTCGATGCGGTATATATACTGGTTGCTCGGCGCATCCACGAACACATAACGACGACAGGAGTAGTCCGTAAATGCCATTCCCTGCGCTGACATTTTGTTAATCCACTGTTCTTCCTTTTCGTAATCCCAGAATGTTTTGTATACGATGTGTTTCATACGGATCTTCCCCCTGCAATGTTCTTTCCTGTCGCCAGCAGCTTTTCCAACCGCTTGATCTCCGCCTCCACGATCGATTTCCCGAGCGACGTGATGGCGTATTCCTTCTTGCGTGAATCCTGTTCGCCTTCAACGGGCATGATCCATTTTTTCTCCACCAGGGTGTTGATCGCGCCATACAGTGTGCCCGCGCCGAGATCGACGCGCCCTTGGCTTAGTTCCCGCACGGTCTGCATAATGCGATAGCCGTGCATGGGCGTGTAGAGCGCAAGCAGTATGTAAAACACCGCCTCCGTCAAGGCCCCTCTTTCATTACTCTCCGGCATATGTTTTCACTCCAAACACAAATTTATTACGTTATACGATATATCGGAAACCGTAATAGCATTGTATCGCTTGCCGATATAGTTGTCAAGCGAATTTTGGAATTTTTGCCGTTTTTTTCCTTTTACGCAATCACGCGGCTTAACTTCGGTAAAGGTTGCGCCGATGTATGAAAATAGATATAATATTAATTTGAGTTGGCTGGAAACGGCTGAAACAAAGTATGATTTACGGGAGGGCGCACGATGGAACGCACGCGCAGAGCCGCGGACTGGAAAACGATATTTCCCATTTGCTTCTTGACGGCAGCTGTGTTTCTCTTTCTTTGCACGAAGAGCTCGCCGCTGTATCCGCTCAACGAATGGGTAGACGCAAACATCTACTTCACCATCGGCAAGGGGATGATGCATGGTTATGTGCCCTATCTCGATCTTTACGATCAAAAAGGCCCCGTTGCGTTTTTAATCTTTGGGCTCGCGTCGCTGATTTCGAGCACGTCGTTCTTCGGTGTATATGTGATCGAAACAATTGCGTTCTCGTTTTTCCTCTTTGCCGCGTATCGCATCGTCGCGCTCTATACCGAGAAGTTCGCGCTGATCGTGTTGCCCGTATTTGCGGCGTTTATCCTCGGCAGCCTGAGTTTTTCGCACGGCGGGAGTCTGGAAGAGCTGATGATGCCGCTGTTCGCATGGTCGCTCTACGACACGCTGCGTTATTTTAAGGAATCTTATCCAGATCCGGTTCCGCTCGGCATGATCGCGCGCAACGCAATGTTTGCGGGCGTGATGCTGTTTGGCAAATTTACGCTACTGGCGTTCTATGTCGTCTGGATGGGCGTGATCGCTATTTCGCAGCTGATGGCAAAGCATGTCAAACGCGCATTTTCGGCAAGCGGGCTTTTTCTGCTCGTGATGTTCGCCGCTGGCATTCCCTTTGTGGTGTACTTTTCGCTTAACGGCGCGCTAAAAGATTTCTTCTATTATTACTTCTATTCCAACATCTTCAACTATTCTTGGACGGACAAATCTTCTTTCCTGACCACGGCCTTTGTCATCATCAAAAGCGTCGGCGCGTTCTCCTATCGCAACCCGCAGATCGCGCTGCTCATCGCGCTTGGAATCGGTTGGTTTCTGCTGCAAAAGCGTGGGCGGGCGAGGCCGATCGAGAAGATCAATGTGCTGTTTATGGCAGGGCTTCTTGCCTGCGCAATCTATATCGGCGGGCAAGGGTACCGCTATTACGGACTGGTACTCACGCCATTTATGGCATTGGGCATGGTTCCTATCTTGCGCCTGCTGGAGCGAAGGGAATATCTCGTCGCGGACAAGCCTTGGTTCAAACGCACGATGTTTACGGGCATTTCGATCGCGATGATCGGATTTGCGCTGCTGATCTCGGATAACCGCTACATGCTCTCCATTCCTCGCGAAGAGACACCGCAAAGACGTTTCGCGAACATCATGCAGGAGAAAAAGACCGAGAAAAATGTTACACTCCTCTGCTATGGCATGCCGGATGCCGGCTTTTACCTTGCGGTGGACGAAATACCGCCATATCGTTTCTTTGCGCGCGTCAATGTGGACTTGCCGGAACTGAAAGAAGCGCAGAGCAACTATCTTACAGAGAAGAGCGCGGAGTTTGTCGTCACCCGAAATCTGGATTTAACACAGGATGGATACCAACTCATTGAGACACAAGAATTCTGGAGCGAAGAACAAAATGACACTTTCAGACTTTACCAGCGCGTCGACTAAACGCGCGAAAACCGGAAAACGGTTTCTTCAAACCATCGCGGCGCTTCTCGTGTTAACGCTTGCGTTGACGCTTGTGGGCTGCGATCTACTGAAGGATCGATCCGCAACGGAACTGACTATCGAAGACTCGGCTGAGATCGACGTAGAGGATCTCCTGAAATACGAAAACCTGCAACAGCTCGATCTGCGCAAAGCGGACGTCTCGATTGAGCAGTTTCTTTCCGTTCAGAGCTCGCTACCGAACTGCACAATCCTCTGGAGCGTTCCGATCGCGAACCAGCGCTTTGACAATCAGGTGACACAGCTGACCCTGCCCGCGGAGACGGACGCAGTCCAGCTGGAGATGATCAAGTATTTTCCGAACCTGACCAGCGTCGATGCGTTGAACTGCACGTGCTATGACGCGCTGATGAGCAAGAGCCTCGAGCGGAAGGATATCATGTTCGCCTGGCAGGTGGAGATCGGCGGCGTTACGCTGACCAACACCGATACCGCACTTGATCTCGCCGGAAAAACGCTGGACGCAGATACGCTCATGCAGAACCTCTACTATCTGCCCGCGCTGGTTTCTGTTGATATCACGAACACCAACATCGGCGCGGAAGACGGCGCCGCGCTCGAGGCGCGCTATTCCAACATCGCGTTTTCGCGTACGCTCGACCTGTTTGGCGTGAAGGTCAACAACGACGCGGTGGAGCTCGACCTGACGCAGGGTACCATCACGGACGAAGCGCAGCTGCTCGACGCGATTGCGTCGCTCAAAAAGCTCACAAGCTGCAACCTCAGGGGACAGAAGATTTCGTTTGAGACCATGGATGCGCTCAAGGAACGTTACCCACTGATAGCATTCTCGTTTTCGTTTGAGTTGTTCGGCCAGCAGCTGACGCCGGAGACCACGGAAGTCAACCTGCAGGGGCAGACGTTCACGAGCGCGGAGGAAGTAGCGGCGGCGTTGTCCCATCTGCCCGCGTTGACACTCTGCGATATGAGCGGCACGGGGCTCACCAGCGAGCAGATGCTGCAGCTGCAGGGGCAGTTCCCGGCGGTAAAGTTCGTCTGGCTGGTGCAGGTTGGCGCCTGGCAGGTGAGGACGGATATCGTCGCATTCACCACGCAAAACCGCAAGTTGTTCCCGAACGATGCCGCGGTATTCACCAAAGAAGGCAATACGAAGCTCACCGACGAGGACGTTGCGGGGCTGCAGTATTGTACGGATCTGGTGTATCTTGATCTTTCCAATAATAAGCTCACGGATATCTCGTTCGTGAAAAATATGCTCAAACTGCGCCTGCTCAGCATCGGCAACAACGATGTAAAAGATATCTCCGCGCTGTCGTCGTTGACCGAGCTGGAGTTTCTTGAGATCTTCACCAATCCGATCACCGACTATGCGCCGCTGACGGGACTGACAAAGCTGACGCACCTGAACTGCACGCGTACCGCGCTTGCGGACATCACGCCTCTGGCGGGCATGAAGCAGCTCAAGATGCTTTGGATGATGAACAATAAGCTGGTCACCAAGGACGATCTGGCGAAGCTGAAAGAGGCGCTGCCGGAGTGCACGATCTATACCCGCGG
>PNNR01000026.1 GCA_013824375.1 Clostridiales bacterium | reverse complement strand
TCTGCTTTCACGATCAGGTATCGCAGGACATGATCGCAAACGCGCTGATGCTCGACAAAACCACCGTTGCAAAAGCGCTCAGCGCAATGGAGGCAAAAGGCCTCGTCGCGCGCGAGCAGGACGGTCAGAACCGCAGAAAAAACATCATCCGCGTGACCGAAACGGGCAAGACCAGCGTCAGCGCGAGCATGCACATCTACGACAGCTGGTTTTCCGGCGTCTGCGCCTGCCTGAGCGAAGACGAGCAGCAGCAGCTCGGCTTTTCCATCGACAAGATGATCGCCTGCGCGCTGCAACTGCGCGAGCAAAAAAGCAAGTAGAATCGAGTTCGTATGCACAACGAGGGCAAAAACAAGCAAGCAAAGGAAGGTACAACGCATGAGTTCATTTCGCGATCTTCGCATCGTCGATAACTTTTACCAGACATCCGCCTTTTTCCCGATGCCGACCGTGCTCGTCTCCACACTGACGGAATCCGGGCAGACCTCCATCGGCTCCTATTCGCTGTGCTTTCCGTACTACGTCGCGGGCAAGGACTATTACGCGATGCTGCTGGAATGCCGCAACAGCTCCAACACCGCGCAAAACATCCTCCGCAGCGGTACATGCGCACTGAATTTCATCGAGGACAGCCGCGCGAATTTCAAGGAAGCGGTTCGCCTCGGCTTCCCCGGCGAAACCAGCGAGGAAAAGATGCGCAAATGCAGCTTCACGCTCGAAGCGGGTCAGGCAGGCGGAGACACGCCGCGCCCGCTCGTGGTCAAGGAGGCGTATCAGGTGTTTGAATGCACCTGGCAGAGCGATCTGGAGAACGCCTACGAGGATATCCCGAAGGTCGGGCAGCTCGACGGTGTGGAGCCGCCGTATCGCAACTTCAACGGCATCACCAGCAAGTTTGGCGTGCACTTCATCCTCAAGGTGGACAAGATTCTGATGAAGGAGCGCTTCTACAACGCCATCGTCGGCGGTGTGAAGGCAAACACATTTCCGCGTGTTCCGGTCGATTATGGCTATCGTGACAACACGCATTTCTGGTACACGCGCTTCATCCGCCCGATCGCCGAGCGCATTCCCGCTGCAAAGGAAGCGGATCTTTCCACGGTTACGTATGCCGCATGCCGTATCGACCCTGAGGTGCAGTTCACCGACGAAGCCTGCAAAACGCTCGTCAAGGTGCCGCGCGTGTTCCTCAAGACAGCGTTGCAGGGCTGCGTGGACTGGGCGAAGGAAAACGGCGTAACCTGATCGAAGAACAGCACATGGCCATCATCCGCGACAAGCGAAACAAAGAGAAGAAATAGCGAACGCAACAACAAAACCGCCGTGAGGCGGTTTTTGTATGATCAGCGAGGTTCGCTTACGGCTGCATTGCGCCAAAGAGCACGAGCCACGCGAGAAGCGACTTCGCGACGAGGCTGAGGATGATATACCCGCGCTCGCCGTGGACATAGTCTGCCCACTTGCCGACGCGCTTGTATTGCAGAATCATGTTGATCGGGAAGGTATTGAACGCCACAAAGTACGTTGCGACAATCGCCCAGACGAACCAGGGAACCATGTCGAAGTTACCGTTGCCGAACATGTAGAGAAGGATCGCAGCCCAGGGCGCAAGTCCCGCGATGGAACCCCATACGAACGGGCCCCATTTGACGTTTTCCTTCTGCGCGCCGCTGTTGAGCTGCTCCATGACGAGCCCGAAGAGGTTCATCGAAGCGTTCACCACAAATATGAGCACAAGAGACGCGATGTCGTAGATGCCGAAGAGTGTGCTGATGAGCACGATCATGACCGACGAGCTCAGCGCGTATTCAAACCAGCGGAATTTGTTGATGCCCGCGCGGATGCCGTCTAAGTATTTCTCCTCACTGAGATAGATGATCAAGTGCGCCAGCGCGGAGATGAGCAGGAATGAGGCCACGAGAATGCCAAACGGCAGGGTAAACAGCGCGTTGCTGGTGAGTTCCAGCGACCGTGTCGCCGTGTTGAAGGTCAGGAAGTTCTGTGTAATCGTGGGCTGAAATTCCGCGATCTTCTGAATGACGCTCGTCGCGAGAAACAGCATTGCCACGCCTTGAATCAGGTGAAACGCTCCCATTATCAGATTGAAGCGCCTAAGTTTCATTAACTTTATTTCCATTTTATTTTGCACCATCCTTTATAGTTACAATCTACATGATACATGCGTGAAAAACCGTGATAAACGCACAATGCAGCCCGAATAACGGAAAAAACGCAATAACACCCGCCTTTTCTTGCCTGACACGCGAGATTGGTGATATGATAACAATTACCAGTTAATTATCCCTGAAACTCGTACAAGGAGAACGCATATGCTGGAGTTTAAATTTGACACGCAACTTCTGCTCGCGGGCGAACAGCTCAACGAGGACGAGCTCTTTGACTATATCACCGCGAACTTTGAAGGCGACAGCCTCCTCGCCGTCGGCGACGAGTCACTAATCAAGCTCCACTTCCACACCAACAAGCCGTGGGAGATTCTCGCCTACTGCGCGACGCTCGGCGATATGTTTGATATCGTGATCGAGAACATGGAGCGGCAGGCGGCGGGGCTGCAGGGTTGAGCATCTTCTGACCGGCAGTTTCTTTTCCGTTCACCTTTCGGACTATACTGAAACCATAGGATGCACAAACGCTGTGCCCGTTTTCTGTTTTCCGCGCGGCGCATCAGCACCGCAAAACGACCACCCATTTGCTGAGGTTGCCCATGTTTCAGATTCTCGTTGTCGAAGACGACACCAACGCGCGAAAGCTCATGAAAGCCGTGCTGGAACGCGCGGAATACTCCGTATTGGTCGCGGTCAACGGAGAGGATGCGCTCGCAGTCATGGACGCAAGCCATGTCGATTTGATTCTGCTGGACATCATGATGCCCGGTATGGACGGTTATACGTTTACGAACGAGCTGCGCCGCGCAGGTAACACAACGCCGATTCTGATGGTCACTGCAAAACAACTGCCCACGGACAAACGCCACGGCTTCCTCGTCGGCACAGATGACTATATGACCAAGCCCGTAGATACCGAGGAAATGCTGCTGCGCATTAAGGCGCTCTTGAGGCGGTCCCGCATCATCAGCGAGCGCAAGCTCACCATCGGCGCGGTTGAGCTCGACTATGACGCGCTGACCGTCACCCGCGGGGAGGATCACCAATCCCTCCCGCAAAAAGAGTTTTATCTCCTGTATAAATTGCTCTCCTTTCCGGATAAGATCTTTACGCGCATCCAGCTGATGGACGAGATTTGGGGCATGGAATCCGAAAGCGGCGACACAACGGTAAACGTGCATATCAACCGCCTGCGCAGACGTTTTGAATGCTATCCGGAGTTTGATCTGGTTTCTGTACGAGGGCTGGGCTATAAGGCGGTGAAGAAGCTATGAAACGTGAGCGAAAAACCATTCGGCTGCAACTCGGTTTAACCGCGTTGTTTTCCGCTGTGGTATTTTTGATCCTGATGATCACTTCTGTGCTGATCTTTCTCCTTGGCGTGTTGTTGATTCGCACGAACGCGATGAATATCGCTAAACTTTCGCGATCGGAGCCGCTGGTTCCGATCTTTGTTTTGCTCGTCATCAGTGTCGTGGTCGGCACCGTAGTCTCGTTTATGATCAGCCGTTTCCCGCTTAAGCCTCTGCGCCGCGTGATCAATGCGATCAACCGCCTTGCGGCAGGCGATTTTTCAGCGCGATTGAACTTGACTGGACCTAGCTCGTTCGTCGAACTGTCTTCCAGCTTCAACCGTATGGCGGAGGAGTTGGGTGGCATTGAGATGCTGCGTTCTGATTTTGTCGATAATTTTTCGCACGAATTCAAGACGCCCATCGTCTCCATCAAAGGGTTTGCCGAAGAACTCAGGCACGATGATCTCGCGCCGGAGCAGAGGCGGGAGTATCTCGATATCATCGTTCACGAATCTTCGCGTCTCGCGCAGCTTGCAACCAATGTCTTAAACCTCTCCCGCGTGGAAAAACAGGCAATCCTCGCCTCACGTGCGCGTTTCGATCTCACAGAACAAGTACGCAGATGCATCCTTTTGTTTGAAAGCCGATGGGAAGAGCGCGGGTTAAAGCTCGCTGTCGAGCTGGATGAGGTTTCTCTCGAAGGCGACGAAGAGCTGCTCAGTCAGGTTTGGCTCAATCTCATCGACAACGCGGTAAAATTCACGCCAGAGGGTGGCAACATCGAGATCCGCCTGCTGCAGCGTGGTGATAGCGCGGTTTTTGTCATTCGCGACGATGGCTATGGCATCACCGAGGAAGCGCAGCGGCACATTTTTGATAAGTTTTATCAGAGCGACACGTCTCGGACAGTGTCTGGCAACGGATTGGGGCTTTCCATCGCAAAACGAGTGGTAACCCTCCACGGTGGAGAGATCAATTGCGCGAGCGAAGAGAGCGTAGGCACGGAGTTCACGGTAAAGATACCGCTTCGATAGCTGCGTCTTTCAGGAAGATAACAATTTATTTTGTAATAGTTTTTCTCGCGTTCACGTTCACCCGTTACAATAAACGCGGAAACCCAAACCCTGCTCCGACCTATGCCGGAGGCAATGTGGAAAGGAACATACCTGCCATGCAAACGAAGAAAAAAAAGACACGAGTCTGGCTCTGGGTGCTGATCGCGGTGGTCGTCACCATCGTTATCGGCCTGCTCCTGCTCAACAACGCGATCCGAAATGCCGCAAAACCCGTTTACGTTTCCTATGCGGTTGAAAACGGCACGGTCGAACGCACGATCACAGGCAGCGGCCGCCTCTCTTCGGCAGACAGCGAAACGCTGCAGCTTCCCGCGGGCGTGCTTGTCAATAGCGTCTTTGCGAAGGCCGGAGATGTCGTAAAGGCGGGCGATGTGCTGGCAACGCTGGACGTCGATTCTCTGCGCGATGCCGCGGCGCAAGTCAGCGCCGAACTGACCGCGCTGGATCGCCAAATCGCCTCCCGCAGCAATGTGACGCAGGTCAAAGCGCCCGTTCGCGGACGCGTGAAGTACCTGCCCGCGGCGGTCGGTGACGACACCCGCACGGTCATCAGCCAGTATGGCGCGCTTGCGCTGATCTCCAGCGACGAGAAGATGATGGTCGCCATCGAGACCGACGCCCAGCTTTCACTCTACGGCAACGTCTCCGTCCGCTGGGACGGCGGCAAGGCCGAAGGCATGCTTTATGAAAAGACCTCAACGGGATATCTCGTCACATTGACAGACAAAGGTACGCCTTACATGAGCAAGGCCCAGGTCTACGACGGAGATACGCTCCTTGGTGAAGGCACGCTGGATATTCACGCTCCTGTTGCCGTATTGGCAGCCGGCGGCGAGATTACGGATATCAAGATTGAGGAAAACACCTTGATCTACGCCAACCATGCGATGTTTACGCTGGAGAACGCCCCGGCTGGCGCGAGCTATAACACCGCATTTGCCGACCGCACCGAGAAAGCAGCGCTTTACGCGCAGATTCTAGCCTACATCCAGGATCCGCGCGTGCTCGTACCTGTTGACGCGACCATTCAGGAGGTCAAGATCAGCAAGAATACCGATGTGCCCGCCAACACCTCCGGAGACCTGCTTTCCGACGCGTTTATCCTCCATACCGGGGGAGCCGTGAAGCTCATCATCGACGCAGACGAGTTAGACATCGATTCTGTCGCGCTTGATCAGCGCGCGACCGTCACACTTGACGCTTATCCCGGCGAGAGCTTCGACGCGGCTGTAAGCCATATATCCCGCATCGGCACCGTGAGCGGCAGCATCACTACCTATCCGGTCGAGGTGACGCTTAACTATGAGGCGCGCCTGCTGGAAGGTATGAACGGCAGCGCCGTCATCCTCACCGCATCGAAGGAGAATGTGCCTCTGATTCCGATCAATTTAATCATCGAGGATTCGACCGGCACCTATATCAACGTCAAGAACGCGGCTGGCGAGATCGTTCGCCGTGACATTACGACAGGGCTTTCCGACGGAATGTACGCGGAGGTCACGAGCGGGCTTGTCGCGGGCGACCAAATATGGTATCTTGACACAAGCGTAAACGCGCCGTTCGCCGCCATGATGGCGCGCAGGAACGCATATGCAGCAGAACACGGATATCCTACCATTGGGGGTAACTGATCATGGCAAGCGGCAACCCCATCATTTCTATGACCGATATCACGAAGGTGTATACGGTCGGTGGAGAGGAGGTGCGCGCACTGGACGGCGCGAACCTGACTATCCGCGAGGGAGAGTTCGTGAGCATTATCGGTCCTTCCGGCAGCGGCAAGAGCACGCTGATGAATATCATCGGTTGCCTCGATGTGGCGGACAGCGGCGAATACATCCTTGACGGGCAATCCATCGAGCAGTATTCCGAAGAGGAGCTTGCGCGAATCCGTAACAAAAAGATCGGTTTCATTTTTCAGAACTTCAATCTGCTCTCGCGCATGAGTGCGCTTGCCAACGTGGAGCTCCCCTTGATCTATCAACGCATGCATCTCAACGAGCGGAAAGAGAAGGCAAAGCAAGCGTTGGATCGCGTTGGCTTGACGGATCGCAGCAACCATAAACCTGCGGAGTTATCCGGCGGTCAGCAGCAACGCGTCGCCATCGCCCGCGCACTAGCAACCAACCCCGCGATCCTTCTCGCGGACGAACCCACCGGCAACCTCGACAGCAAAACCGGAGAGGACATCATCGCGCTGTTTCACGAGCTTCACCGCGCGGGAGACACGATCGTGCTCATCACACACAACGAACAGATCGCCAGCAAAGCCCAGCGCCGCATCCGCATACTGGACGGCAAAGTTTCGGAGGTGGGCGTATGATTCTGCAATCGGTCAAGATGGCATGGGAGGCGATTACCTCCAACAAGATGCGCTCGTTTCTAACCATGCTCGGCATTATTATCGGTGTAGTGGCACTCGTGGTTCTTGTTTCGCTCGTCAACGGCGCAACCGGAGCGGTGACAAGCGAGATTACCGCCCTCGGCAATGATATGGTTACCGTCAACGTACGCGACGACAAAGGGTCTCCGATCCGATTGGAAGACATGGATGAAATCGCGTCATTGGAAGCGGTCGGCGAGGCAGCCCCTTCCGGCAGCTTGAACGCCACCGCAAAATTCGGTTATTCGGATGTAGCGGTCTCCTTGTATGGCACGACTCCGGCGTATTATAATATACAGGGATTGAATCTCAAGTACGGGCGCTTCCTCAAGACGGCGGACATTGAGAATGCCTCTTATGTGGCTGTACTCGCGTACAACACAGCCGAAGAGCTTTTTGGAAAGGCCGACGTCGTGGGCGAACAGCTCACCATCGCCGGGCGCAGCTTCCTCGTCGTTGGCGTACTGGAGGAGGATACCTCGCTGTTTGCCTCTATGATTGGCGGATATTCCGCCTATGCGCCGTTTACGGTCGAATCCCGCATGGCAGACGAGCCATATGTAACGACGTTATCCGTTTCGCCCAACGGAAACACGGACGAAACCGAAAACCAGGTGGAGAGCTATATGCTTACGCGCTTCCATCAGGACGAAGACGCGTTCCGGCTCATGAACATGAGCAGCATCTCCGATGCGATGAGTACGGTCACGGGCACGCTCTCACTGCTGCTGGGCGGTATTGCAGCGATTTCGCTATTAGTCGGCGGCATCGGTATCATGAACATCATGCTGGTTTCCGTCACGGAGCGCACCAAGGAGATCGGCATTCGCAAAGCCATCGGCGCGGGCAAGAAGAGCATCATGATGCAGTTTTTAATTGAGGCGCTCATGGTCAGCCTGATGGGATGCCTCTTGGGGTTGGCGCTCTCCTGGCTGATTCTGGAGATCGTGACAGTGATTGCAAAGACCATCGCGTTCTCAATGTCGATTGGCGTGGTTCTGCTCGCGGTAGGGTTCGCCTCGGCAATCGGCCTGATTTTCGGGCTGTATCCGGCGAATAAGGCTGCCAACAAGCATCCGATCGAAGCTCTCCGCTACGAAGGTTAGAGCATACGCCATTGCGTCTATTTCGGTAAGAGAGCAGGCATTCCTTCCAATCGGGAATAGATTCCCTTATCCCAAGCGTGCAACTTCGCAGGGCGCATCGCCTCTCCCATGGCGCCTCCGCCTGCGAATCCGCATGGTTGCGCGGCGGGAGTATCCTCCCCCCCCTTCTTTCCACTGCCGCCACGCAACAGCATATGCCCGCAGCGCTCTTTCCCCCCATCGAGCGTTCGCGGGCAGTTTTTTTTTGTATTTACTATTTGAGGCAGCAATATGGTTTTTTACGCTGCGGGCTATTTTTTGCGTAAAAAAAGGGCGGATGATATTCGCCCCTCCATGGTAGTACCTCGGTTCATTTAATCGCGTGCTGCGCGTAGCCGTACAAGAAGATCCCGAGCGGTTTTTTTCAGATAGTCCCGCAGAAAGATTCCGCTGAGCTGCAGTTCAAACAGCGTGTTCTCCGCGGCCCCGTCGATCAGCGCTTGCGCCTCGGACTCGGTTGCCTTCTGAAGCTTTTCGTTCAACGCCAGAAGTTGCTCCGGCGTGAGCACAAGCCCGCGCACGGACGCGCCCGATAGCGCGCAGAGCACCGCCATCTCGGCTGCGGGCAGGTAGAGATTCACCAGCAGGTCGGCGTAGTCGATGTAGTATGTTTCGTAAAGCGACAAAAGCGCCTCCGGCGAAAACATCCGCAGAAACGTGCTTTCCGCGAGCAGACGGCGCAGATAGTCCTGAATGTATTCCGCGCCCAACAACTCATCGGAAACTGGCTGGCACAACGGATAGTCAAACGAACAGGGGATTTCCCGCGCGAAGAAGTCGGGGTCATAGTTCAAAAAAAACGCAGGCAGCGCAGATAGCGTGTCGCAATACCCTGTGTTGGTCAGCGGCGGCGGCGTGCGCTGCGCCTGCAGCAGCAGGAGCCTTGCGCGCTTTGCAATGCGCTTGGAGGCGTCTACGCCCGACTGCCATCTCGTCGTCATCGGCGCGGTATCCGGCAGGGCGTCTTTGCCCGCTCTTTTCTGCACATCGAGGCAATACAGGATCGACTCCAACTGCCGCCGCGCAGTGTCCACGGGTACCGATGTGCTGTCTCCCATCGTGTACCGGCGAATACGTTCCTCCAACAGCAGATAGAGGATCTCCGGGTTTTCGCTGTAGTCTGGCGCGTCCGGCGCCAGCGCGAGCAGCGCGTTACTCGTCGTCTCGCTCGTCATCTTCATCCTCCACGGCCGCGTCTTCTGCCAGCCCGAACCGCCGCGCGCGGCAAATCGTCTCCAGCGATGTGCCGGCCACCGCTTCCACCGAGCCGGCGTATGCGTCATATCGCTCCCGCATCACCTGGATCAGTTCGTCATCTGTGATCTGGTCTTCGCAGGCGTTCTTGAAATAGTAGAACGCATCGACGAGCTCCAGAAGCGTTGCTTCATAGTCTTCCTGCATGAGATACGGCGAGTCGCAGAACCCATCCGCGATACTCTTCACCGCGCTTTTGCCGAGCTCCACGCGCCCCTGATCGAACAGCGCGCGCGTTCTCGCCTGCGAGATTTCCTGCATACCCTTTTCACTGAGCGTTAAGCCATAGCGTGAGGAGGTCTCATTGACGGTTCGCAGTTCCGCCAGGAACTGTTCCCGCACCATCAAGTTTATGCCGGTTCCATTTTCCCGAGTCATAGTAGCGCACCTCCTCTTCCCGTTAAGCATAATCCCAGCATGCCTACCCGCGCAAGACTTGTAAAAAACCGCTAAATGTGTTATAGTAGCGTCAGAAAAATGAGAGTTGCGGCCATTCCGCAGCTTTTTTGTTGCGGTTTGCGCTGTACGCGAGGCAAAAGCTGTGCTACACTCCGTTTTATGAAACATCAACCACAACTGGGACAACTGACACCCTGTGACGACATCGAGGCGATGTTCTCGCATGCCTGCGACGAGCAGGAGGACATCGAGTATACGCTGTTTGAGAATCTCTTACTGGAAGGCGGCTCCTATCCGGGTCTGACATTCCGCAGCTGCCGCTTCGTCGGCTGCCGGCTATCCGGACTGACACTCCCGCGCGCGGCGTTCATCGACTGTTTGCTGGAGCAGTGCGACCTTTCCAACGTGCAGATGCAGAAGGGCACGCTTCAGCGTGCACAGCTTTCCGACTGTAAGCTGCTGGGCATGACACTTGCCGAATCGTTCCTGCTCGACGCGGCTTTCCTTGGCTGCGTTGCGCGGTATGCAAACTTCTCCGGCAGCAAGATCAAACACGTGCGCTTTGCGGACTGCGACCTCACCAGCGGTTCGCTCTCCGGCTGCACGCTGTCCTCGACCGTATTTTTACGGTGTCTGCTCACGCGGGCAGAGCTGTTTCAAACCGCGTTCGCCGGCGTCGACCTTTCCAGCTGAGAGCTTTCCGGCATCTCCATCAGCGGCGGCGAGCTGCGCGGATCCAAGGTCAGCCTTGAGCAGGCGGCGATGCTTGGACAACTCCTCGCTGGTGTGACGGTTGTGGAAAACCTGGCACAAGCCTAGCAGCATCCAGGACTGAACGATGCGGCAAACCAAAGCAACTTTGAATACATCCCTTCAGAGAATCAGGGATAACGTCTCAAACAAACATATACCGCCGTTTTCTGCACGGGAAGCGGCGTTTTTTGTGCAATCTGCCGTATAACTGTGCCCAAACATGGCTGTTGAGAATGGTTCCTGCATATGTTATCAGCCGTCACAATCCGTTTCAAATTCGTAACACGTTGTTGATGCCTTGTTCATGATTATCTGGTAGTATATACATTGTTGGGGAGCATACGGCAAGCGGACGCACCGACATCATCCATCTTTTCGTGACAGATTTCTAAGCCGCAGGGAATGTAAAGATTTCGCCGCATGCTCCCGAATTAAGGACACTCCGAGAGGGGTGTCCTGCCGA
>PNNR01000005.1 GCA_013824375.1 Clostridiales bacterium | reverse complement strand
AGTAAATAAGCGAGATCGTCTTGATGATTTTGGCTCCCAATGAATCCGATTCAACCCTTCGCAATACGCTGCTTGTGAGCTTATAGAGCTTATGCGTATCGCTAGTATATGGCTCTTTCCGTAGTAGCGGTTCAAAATAATCATAAATCAAATCGGGCGTAAGCATAGGGAAATCGCCTTCCGCAGAATTCAAAAATGCAGAAAGCGTATTCTTATCATTAGTCGCCAAGAACGTGAAAAGAGTACGCTCATTCTGCGCAACCTTTTCGGATAGGCGCGGCAAAATAAAGGTTGAAATTGGATGCAGAGGATAGCACCCTTCAATTGATGCATTTGCTGCTTCGCTGTTTTCCGTACTTAGCAGGTTGTTAGCGGTAAATCTTCTGATAAGATCATCAAACTTGTCCCGGTGCTCCTGACAGAAAATAGACCACGCTTGCGGGTCTTTCGTGATTACAGCAGTAATAATTTCATACATCTGCGAGTAGTTGTTGTGCAGGTTCATGTGCTTAAATCTGCCTGAAACTCCACGCCAACCGTCAACCTTTTCTTTTGTCAGCTTCTCATCTATGTAATTTGCTATATCCTTGTGGCAGATCAGCATGAGGTGCATCTGCTTGTTTCCACTACGATCGCACTTTTCCGCGAAATCCTGCAAGAGCTTGATGTCGCTGATCGTGGCGTTTGCTATGCTGGATTCCAGATATTTGCTGAATTCGTCATAGATGATAAAGGTTCCATTATAACCATTTGCACAGAGCTTATTGGTGACTTTCTCATAAAGTTCGACCACATCAAAGCCAAGGAACGGATTAAAAACACTACCTGAGGTTAGCGCAGGATAGAGCTCAGTGAAACGCTCGTATGCAGAAACATCATATTCCTGCAAACGTAAAATGAAAGAATCGAGCGGTTCGGTCAGCTCTGAAAGTAGCCGCTTATAGGTGTCAGGATAGTTCGTTTTCCAGTTCTCAATGGATGTAATCGCCGCTTTGAAGTGTGTCTCCGGCATTAAAGAATCCAGTTTTGCGCTGTGTAGCGCTTGCTGTAAGGCGTTGAGAAAGGACTGCGTGAGACTTGTGCTACTTCCGCTTATAACAACAGGTAGTATTTTCTTGTCACTTTGAAGATATTCCAGTACAAAATCATATAGCCCCGGATTGACTTCCTTCATCTTTGTAAGAAGGTTTTCAAACTGCGCCCGGTTTTTTTCATACAACAGTGAAAGCAACACAAGAATAATATGTGATTTGCCCCGTCCATACGCTCCGATCAGGATACGTGCACGGCGAGCCGATGTGGATGCGGTACTAAGCATCACATCCTCGATGATATCTATCGCAGATATTGTAGGTATAAAGCTTTTTGCTTTTTCGTCGCCATATAAGTCAAAGGCAATGTTAACAGAAGTTTGGAAACCCTCTGCAACACTGATAAATTCGTTCAGCATAGTTTTATCTCCCATAACAGACTTTAGTTGTTGATTGTCCGGTAATACTCCCTGACACAACCGAAAAAGTCGAGTTCAGCCCGTATCTTGACAATGTCCAGACCAGCAGTTCTTTCGACCTTTATATACCCAAGAAGCTCTATCTTGTAGAGTAAAGCCGTAAGGGTGATAATATCAAGGTTGAACACTCTGCCGGCATTGCATGGATCGTTCTGTATGGCAGATATACGAATCTCCTTTTGGCCATGAGCTTGATCTACGAGCACAGCCAACAATATCAATGGATGAATCATGTCCTTTTTAGGGGTTGCTTTTTTATAGGTCCTAGCCTTTTTATTTGCAATATCAATCAGGTCAAGCTCTCCGAGCGGACAATCTATATTACTTTCCGGCTGTACCTTGTCCGGGCTGGATTTTGTGCGCGGAACGTAGGTACTGATAATACAGTTGTAATCGTCTCTTAGAGACTTCTCAGCGATTTCTTCTCCGTTTAGGCGGATGTAGTTGGAGAGCTGGGTAACGAAGTCCTCCCGCGTATACTCATTTAGCCTAAACTCATTAAAAAAGTAATACCATGCTGTTGCGTCCGCTTGATTGGTCGCCAGTTTATAATGAAGCAGCCACAGGGTCCCCAGTTCCTCAATATAGGGGTCGTGTTCGGCAATGATTTCTCCTAGCGGCGTCAATGTTTGCGTTCTACGCCCTACATTTGGTTCTTGCGTCAAGCCGACGGCTTGAAGCCAATACCGGAGGGCTTTCACCATGTTCGCACCTAAGCCAAGAATATCCATGGGATTCCCGTTGATTCCCATGAACACGGCAGGGTCGTTCTGCACGTTTCTAATACCTTTGCTCAGCCAGCCTTTTCTTATAAAAAAGGTGTCATGTGCTCTGAATCTCATGTTTGGCATATTTCACCGTTCCTCACTCTTTGGTTTTGAGGTATTTCACCATCATGCAGCCACCGTCTAAATATTTGGCGGTCACACACATTTTACAGCGTTTACACTTATCAGGATTAATTACATACGCATCGTTGGTAATAGAGATCGCTCCGGCACGGCACAGCGATTCACATTTCAGACATTTACGGCAAGCATTAAACTTGCGAATCTGATAACCCACCATTCGCTGCAAATCTTCGTGTTTTTCGACATTCATTGTCTTTACCTTAACCGAATAAACATATCCATCCTGTGCGAAAGGTTGAATAGAAAGGATGGGAACATTGGTCTTGATATCAACAACTATGGTTTCGCTGATGAGCTTGCGCCCAAGCTCAGGAGCTATCTTTCCGAAGGGGGCAAACATTCCAATCAGACTGTCATCCATTGGTTTTGTAAGTTCGTACACCTTTGCGTGATCCTCAGCCGTGCAATTCGTAAAGCGTATTTTTATATCCTCGGCTGCGGCAACGCCATTACCACCCTGCCGAGCTTTCCATTTTCCGCTATCAATATATTCTTCCGCATCCGGCTTGCCAATTCTCCGCGCAAAGGAGATCAAGAAGTCACGCCACTTTTCAGACTGATCAGGCATATAAATCTGCGATAAAAACTGTGCTCTTGCATTGTTGTTCGGGCAGCACCAACAGCCAACGCGATCATAACCCAGACGATATGCATCGTTAAAGTCAATATCTTCTCCCAGAATATAAAGCCATATATCAATATCCTTCCAGAAGAAAATCGGGGAGGCAACCTTTTGTTTTTGAATTTTTACTGATTCTGCATTATCCTCCACGCGATTGTATTTGCTTCTGCTGACGGATTCACACTTGCGTATGCCGTAGAAAGTCAAGATGTTGCGGTTGGGGTACAGGCTATTCAGTACCCGCGTGATGGGGCCGGTTTTAAACATGGAGCAACACCATCTAAGCATTCTTGCAGGTGGTCCTATATCCTCGCAAACATTGTAGAAGTTTTGTTCCTTGTTGATTGCGGTTTTCAAAATAGATTTGGGATTGTTCTTATGAAAACGCTGGATATACTCTGTGGTCAAAGGGAATTCCAGCGTAGTGTTACCGAAAATATGTACTAGGCTCGGGTCAGATAATGCCCGAACGGCCAGGTCGGCCGTTACGGTGGAGTCTTTGCCACCCGAAAATGAAAGCACGACGCTTTCATTCGGATAGGTTCTGGCAGTAACTTTTATAAACTCAAACGCTTCATCTTTGACATAGTTGAGGCGGGTTGTGTTGGCTTCTACAAATCGCTGCATATGTTGCTCGAAAAACGAATTGTCATTTTGAGGACCAAACTTTTCCAGTAAATTACGCACTTCATCAGGGGTTTTCTTTCGGTAAGCTCCAAAAGAAACCGTGATTGGTTCTCCGTCAATATAATATCTGTTATCAGTAGCCCAAATGCTGGCTTTCAGATAAGCCAGCGGTTTCCCCAGCATGATTTCTACAAGCAGTCGCTCTTGGGGAAACACCGGACGGACATCAGCACAGAAATAGCTTATCTCTTGATGGCATAAAGGACATTCGTTCTTATCCGCGCTGTTCTGGCTCTTAATTAAAGGAACCTTGCAATGTGGGCACCAATACACCTCGGAGGGTATTTCATCTACTGTAGCATCTCCGCATATTTCGCAAACATCGCTCTGTGTTTCACGACAACAGCTTTTACACCACATTTAAAACACCTCCTTTCACGCGTTTATTTCAGTATAACAAAAATAGTGAATCATGAAATGGACTCAATATCATCGTCATATTCAAGGATATCCCCTACGGTGCATCCAAAGAGCTTGCACAGCTTTCCTAATGTCTCATAATCTATCCGCTGCATTTTATCGTGATACAGATTGGAAACTGTAGCACGTGACAATCCGGTCTGCTCGAAAACATCTTGTATCTTATATCTCTTCTCGCCCATCAAAGTCGACAATCTACAGTAAATCGCCATTTTCTGACCCTCCTATGTCAAGTATATGGTTATTATATCACCGACTCAACTGAAAGTAACTTTATATGGATTTAAAATATCTCCATATCTCGCTATTTTAATTCCATATCTTCTTACTTTAGAAAGTAAAATTGATATATTGGATCAATAAGATTTTTGGGCTCAAATACTATCTTCTACCAGAGCAAGCGTTGCGTTACCTGATCTCATTGGTCGGACCGCTGTTCAACCACGGTAAGCCCAGAAGTGAAATCAACGTGGAATATGATCTGACCGCATCAACCTTGAAAAAAATGAAGCTCAACAGCGAACCAAGCTTCTGCCACGAGAAAGACAACCACACCAACGTGGAATAGGAATTGATTTGACGCCGTAAAGAAAATCAATAGCTACAAATGAAGAATGACGTTTTAGCATGCGACTTATACCACAATTAAACAAACACGCGGTTGTGTCATCTCGTTAAGCAAAGCGCAACACCTTGAATCAAACTTCAAAGAACTTCATCCGCTCCAGCCAAGGCACGTTGGAACTCGTTCCCGATAAATATCTCCCTCATGCGTCAAAAATGCGACAAAAACAAAAATCGACCTGCGAGCATACCCCCTCGTAGGTCTTTCTTTTTCAACCCCGAATAACGCTTTTTTCTGATTTGTCGCATTGTCGCACGTTTTGAAAAACGAGCTAAAATGGAACCCCCTAAAAAGTCGCCTAATTAGGGGGTTTCTGGCGTGCCCGAAAGGATTCGAACCTTCGACCCTCAGAGTCGGAGTCTGATACTCTATCCAGCTGAGCTACGGGCACAAGTTTTAAGTTGTCAAATTCTCGCCTGCAACCACCGGAGTCGGAGTCTGATACTCTATCCAGCTGAGCTACGGGCACATACGATATGCTGTTTTCTCGTGAAAACGCGCGCTGTTGCGGGCGATTTTCCCGCAAAGACGCGAAGCAGATTATACCACAGGTTTCTTTTCGTAGCAATAGGCGATCGCCTCGCCAATGGTCGCGACGGGCACAAGCTTCAGCCCCTCGATCTTCGGCGCTTTGGCGGCTTTCGGCAGCAGAACCGTGTCATACCCCAGCCGTACGCATTCGTTGAGCCGCGTCTCGATCCGGCTTAATGCGCGCACTTCTCCCGTCAACCCTATCTCGCCAAGCGCAGCGGTGCGCGGCGGCAGCGGCAGATCCATCATCGCGGAAGCGACGCAGAGCGCAACGGCAAGGTCGGTGCTGCGCTCGTCGAGCTTCAATCCGCCGACGACGTTGAGGTAGACATCTTTGGTCGAAAGCCGCAGATGCGCTTTTTTCTCCAACACCGCAAGCAGCAGGCTCAATCGTCCCGTATCCACGCCCGCGCTCGTGCGGCGCGGGTTGCCGAACGCGTTGTCCGTGAGCAGGGACTGCACTTCCGCGAGAATCGGGCGGGTGCCCTCCATCGCGCAGGTGACGCAGCAGCCGGGCGCGGATTCGCCGGAGAGGAACAACCGCGAAGGATCGGCCACCTCGCGCATGCCGCCGTCGCCCATTTCAAACACGCCCACCTCGTTGGTGGAGCCGAATCGGTTCTTGACCGCGCGCAGCAGGCGCAGGCCTTCGTGCCGGTCGCCTTCAAAATAAAGCACGGTATCCACGATGTGCTCCAGCACGCGCGGGCCCGCGATGTTTCCGTCCTTGGTGACGTGACCCACGATCAGCACGATCACGCCCGTCTCCTTTGCATAGCGCGTGAGCCGCGCGGTTGCCGCGCGCACCTGGCTGACGCTTGCGGGTGCGCCCGCGCTCTCCTCGGAGATGATGGTTTGAATCGAGTCCACGATCAGCACGCTGCAGCGCGTGCCACTCGCCTCGTCGATGATCTGATCGAGGTCGGTTTCGCAGAGGATGTCGATGTCGTTCTTCATCCCGAGGCGGTCTGCGCGCAGCTTGATCTGGGACGCGCTCTCCTCGCCGGAGACATACAAAACGACGCCGTCCTCGGCTAGCGTATCCGCGGCCTGCAGCAGCAGTGTCGATTTTCCGATGCCCGGGTCGCCGCCCAGCAGCACCACCATGCCGCGAATCAGTCCGCCGCCCAGCACGCGGTCGAGTTCGCCCATGCCTGCCGAAACGCGCTTAAGCGGCAGCGGCTGCACTTTGCTGAGTTTCTGGGAGACGGCGGTGCCGCTCGGTGCCGCGCTTTTGACCTTGACCGCGGCAAACTCGTTCATGGTGTTCCAGCTTTCGCATTGCGGGCACTTGCCCATCCATTTGGCGGACTCATAGCCGCATTCGCCGCAGATGTAGGTGACGCGATCTTTATTCGCCATATCAGCCGACGACCCGCAGATATTTCCAGAGGGTTTGCGTGGTGTCGGTCATATCGCGCCAGAGGGCATAGTTTCCGCCCGCCATAACGAACTGCGCGTTGGTACCCGTTTCGCTGATGACGTAGGTCTTGTCGTCTGCAAACACATAGGCGTACACGGTCTCGTCGCGGCTGAACACCACGCAGGTGGGCGTAATGTCAAAATTGATCACGCCGCTGGCCACGCGCTTTGCCGCGCCGCCGCCGACGCTGATATACAGGTCGCTGCTCACATCATGATTGCCGCTCAGGTACGCCCAGCGGTCGCCCGCGGACTTGGGATCGTGCACAAAGCTGCCCGCCGCGAAATCCCAGCGGCTGTTGTCCGCCAGTAGCACGGTGCGAATCAGGCTCTTGCCGGGGTTTTGCGAATCCGCGTCGGCGAAGATCACCTGTCCGCTCTTGATTGAAGGCGCGCTCTCGGCATAGGCGGAACCGGTCAGCACCGCGAGGGTGAGCAGTTCGCCCGTGGTCACGTCGCAGACCATCACCTTTGCGGCGGCGCTCGCTGTGCGCTCGGTCCAAACGGCATAGGGAGCTTCCAGCGAGAGCTTCGGCACCTCCCGCGCAAACTCCGCCAGCACCGTATTTTCGCCCGTGGCCTTATTCAGGCGCACGATGCTGCCGCCGCCCGCGGTCTTGCAGTCGGCATAGAGGATCACGTCCGCGCTCTCAACGGGATAGCGGAGCGTGTCGTTGATGCGCGTGATCGCGATGTTGGTAAACGCGCCCGTTGTCGGGTTCAGGCGAACCAGCCGGTCGGTGGCGTTTTCGCTGGATCCCGTGGCAAAGAGAATCTCGTCTCCGTACACGCTGGGATCGACCACCGCGGCGGGCAGTCCGTAGCCTTCGCCGAACTGCACGGTCTTGACCTCGTTGGTCAAAATCGCGTTGACGGGAGAGGCGGTCTGTTTCGCCGTCTCCTGCGCGGGAGAATCGCCCGTGATCGGGCCCGCGTTCACGCGCACGGAGATCAGCGGAACAGCGACAAACACGACGATCAGCACGATTGCCGCGAGGACGGCAAGTGCGATGACCAGCTTGATCAGCGGGCCATAGCTCGTGGCGTCCAGATTCATCCTGCGCTTTGGCGCATATAATAAGTTTTTACTCATACGTTTCACATCTTCCATTTTACCCCAAGCATCCATCTAGGTCAACGAAAGAAAGCGTGAACGAATGCGCGGGAAACCGTGGCAACCAACTGCCGCATCCTGCCGGTGATTGGTGCTTTTACGGGACTACGAAATATGGTATCATGATGGGTAAGTATGTATTTGTCTGAACGCGTTTGCACGCGTGTAAAACCCTTCGGACGCACGAATCTATCTCACAAAAGGAATACTGCATGGCTTACCGCGCGCTTTACCGCCAATATCGCCCCGCCCGTTTTTTAGACGTCATCGGGCAGGAGCACATCACTACTACGCTTAGGCATCAGGTGTCGTCGGATCGTCCGGCGCACGCCTATCTGTTCTGCGGCACGCGCGGCACGGGCAAGACCACCTCGGCGCGCATTCTCGCGCGTGCGGTCAACTGTCTCTCGCCCGAGGACGGCGAACCCTGCGGCAAGTGCGAAGCGTGTCTGATCACAGCTGCGGAAGGCGCCTCCGATATCACCGAAATCGACGCTGCGAGCAACAACAGCGTCAACGACGTACGTGACCTCATCGAAAACGCACAGTACGCGCCGCTCAAGCTGCGCCGCCGCGTGTTCATCATCGACGAGGTGCACATGCTCTCCGGCCCCGCGTTCAACGCATTGTTAAAAACGCTCGAAGAGCCTCCGGAGCACATCCTATTCATCCTCGCGACCACGGAGCCGCAGAAACTGCCCGCGACAATCATCTCCCGCTGCCAGCGGTTCGATTTTCACAGGCTTTCGATCACAGATATTAAGTCCACGCTCAAAAGCGTGCTTGCTCAGGCAAGCGCACGCATCGAGGACGGGGGCTTGACGCTGATCGCCCGCGCGGCGCAGGGCGGCATGCGCGACGCGCTGTCGCTTGCCGATCAATGCCTCGCATTCTGCGGTGATGACGTGACCACCAAAAACGTCTATGACGTGCTGGGCAGCATGGAGGACGCGTTTTTATTCGAAATCTCGAAGTATCTGCTCGCGTCCGACGCGCCGGGAGCTCTCAAGATGCTCGATCGCATCATGCAGGCCGGGCGCGATCTTTCGGTGTTCGCCGCGGACCTTGCGGCGCATTTTCGCGCGCTGCTGCTTAGTAAAACCTGCGGGCGGTGCGAGGATTTATTGGACTGCACCGAGGACGCGATGACGCGGTATCTCGAGCAGGCGAAGGGCGCGTCCGAATCCAGGCTGATGCTTGCGCTGGATCGCCTGATCGCGGCGCAAAACGATATGCGCTATCTGCCGTCTCCGCGCGCGCTCTTAGAAAGCGCGCTGGTGCACATCTGCCGCCCGGAGGACACGATTTCGCTTGCGAACATCGAAGCGCGGCTCGACCGCCTCGAAGCGCAGTTAAAAGAAGGCATTCCCGTGAAGCGGCCGGTTTCACCGGAACCTGCGATACAAAATACAGCTGATGCGCCTGCGGCGCGCCCCGCACAAAAATCAGAATCGAAACCTGCAAAACCGGAGCAAAAGGAAAACGAAGCCCCTTGGGCCGATCTCACCCCGCCGCCGGAAGAGTGGTCGCCGGAAGACGAGTATACTCTTCCCCCGCAGGAGGAGATCGTCCACATCGCGCCGAAACCCGACCCCGTTCCGGCGAAGGCCGCACATGCCCCGAAGCCGGCAGGCAAAGCGAGCGGCTCCAGCGACGCCGCAGGCATTTGGCGTGAGGCGATCGCCAACATTCCCAACATGTTTGTGCAGGCGCTCGCGCGTGAAGCCGTCGCGCTCCATTTTGAACACAACACGCTGACGGTCGGGTTTACCGATGCGCAGGAGATGAAGCACAAGAGCCTCAACGCGCCGATCAACTTTGAACCGACGCAGCGCGCGCTGCAGCAGGTCAAACCCGACGCAAAACTCGTGATCACCACCACAAAAAAAGCCCCCGCAAGCGGACAGGCGGAAGAGCTCGCCAAAGCGCTGTTCGGGGACAAACTCACGATTGAGTAAGCACAAAACGAAGAATCCATTTTTCGGGGACAAACTCACGATAGAATAACGAGATATAGAGTATTGTAATAGAAGATATCTTCAGGAGGAACATTTTTTTATGGCAAAAGGCGGATTTCCCGGCGGAATGGGCGGCATGGGCGGCGGCAATATGCAGCAGCTGATGATGAAAGCCCAGAAGATGCAGCAGGACGTGGCGCGCGCGCAGGCGGAGCTCAACGAACGTGAGTTCACCGCGAGCAGTGGCGGCGGCATGGTCAGCGTCACCGTCACCGGCAACAAGGACGTCAAAGCGATCGTGATCAATCCCGCGTGCGTCGATCCCGACGACGTCGAGATGCTGCAGGACCTCGTGCTCTCCGCGGTCAACGAAGCGCTGCGCACGGCGACCAAGACGGTTGAGGACGAAATCGGCAAAATCACGGGCGGTCTGGGGCTCGGCCTGTAAATATGCTCACCATTGAACCCATCGTCCGGCTGACGACCCAGCTTTCGCGCCTGCCCGGCATCGGGCAGAAGACCGCGCAGCGGCTTGCTTACCATATCCTCGATACACCTCTGGCGCAGGCGCAGGAGCTTGCGGCGGCGATTCTAGCCGCGCGCGAAAAGGTCGTAGACTGCCCGATCTGCGGCACGTATACGGACGTTTCTCCCTGCGGCATCTGCGCGGACACCAACCGCGACGGAAGCGTACTGTGTGTCGTCAGCGACGCAAAGGACGTCATCGCCATGGAGCGCACGCGTGAGTTCCACGGAAAATACCACGTGCTGCACGGTGTGCTCTCGCCCGTGGACGGCGTTGGGCCCAACGACATCCGCATCAACGAGCTCGTCGAGCGCGTTAAGGCGGGCGGCGTGAAGGAAGTCATCATCGCGACCAATCCGGACGTGGAAGGCGAGGCGACCGCATCTTACATCGCGCGGCTGCTCAAGCCCATGGGTGTGAGCTGCTCGCGCATCGCGCACGGCATCCCCATCGGCGGCAACCTCGAGTACACCGACGAAGTCACGCTTGCCAAGGCGATGGAAGGAAGACGGCTACTGTAATATTCAAAAATAACGGCTCACGCCGTTATTTTTTGCAGTTCTTTCGTTATAAGCACACCCGATATGCCGTCGGGAGCGCGTGGGACTCATCCAGCACAGTCCAGCCTTCCGGCAAAACGTCCGCCGAGACCTCGGCCGCGCAGACGCGCATGTGCCACTCGATATGGGTAAAGATGTGCTTGCGCTCGTAAAAGCGCAGCTCGCCGACGGGGTTGATGTCATGCTGGCCAAGCCACGCGGCAGCTTCCGCATCGGATAGTACCCCTGCCGTTTCCGGCAGCTGCCA
>PNNR01000002.1 GCA_013824375.1 Clostridiales bacterium | reverse complement strand
AATCGGCTTGCCACCACATATTACGAGCACAACCGGTATGGATGCGTTGACTCATGCAGTCGAAGCGTACACCAATCTATTTGCGCCGAAATCGACCGATAAGCTCGCCATCAAGGCAGTCAAGCTCATCTTCGAGAATCTGGAGAAGGTCTACAAAGATGGCACCGATATCACCGCGCGCTACAACATGCAACTCGCGGCCTATTACGCGGGTGCTGCGTTCACGCGCGCTTGCGTGGGCTATGTCCACAGTGTTGCGCATACGTTGGGCGGGCTCTACGGAACGCCGCACGGCCTCGCAAACGCGGTGATTCTCCCCTGCGTGATGGAACACTTCGGCCCCGCCGTCTATTTCAAGCTCGCACGGTTGGCAGAAGCCGTCGGCATCAACGGCAAAGATGACGAAGAAAAGGCAAAAGCGTTCATTCGCGAAATCCGCCGTATGAATACCGATATGCGCATTCAGTCCAGTTTTGATTTCATTCAGGAAAAGGACATTCTGCAGATGATCAAATGGGCGATGAAAGAAGCAAACCCGATCTATCCCGTGCCGGTACTCTGGCACGAACCGGAGTTCCGCGCCCTGATCGACTGTGTCTGCGCACGAAGTGAGCAAGTGAACGGTTCACGGTATGAGCGGCAGATGTTGCTGCCTGAGATCGGTTTCGCGGGGCAGGCAACGCTGGCTGCAGCGAGCGTGCTCGTCGTCGGCTGCGGCGGCTTGGGCTCCACACTGCTGTACGATCTTTGCAGTATGGGCATCGGCAGAATCGGCTTTTGCGATGGTGACATCGTCTCGCTCAACAACCTCAACCGCCAGTTTCTGCACACGCCAGCCGACATTGGCAGGCGCAAGGTGCAGTCCGCTTACGAAAAGCTCCGCGCTTACGCACCTGAGCTGACGCTAGAGCCACACGATGTGCTCCTGACGGATGACAACGCGCTTGCGCTGGTCTCCCGCTATGATCTAGTTCTGCTCGCGGTTGATTCCATCGCCTCGCGTCTCATCACAAACCGTGCGTGCGTTAAGGCTCTAAAACCGCTTGTCGACGCGGGTATCCACGGTCTCACTGGCTCAGTCTACACGTATCTCCCCGGCAAAACTGCTTGCCTTGCATGTTTTCATACAGAATCTATCAAGAAGAATTCCACTGCGATCCCGAGTTTTGCGCCGATTGTTTCCGCGATCTCGTCACTGGAGGCACAATGCGCGGCGAATATCTTGCTTGGTCTTCCCAACCCAACCGACGGGAGGATGCTGCTTTTTGACGGAGCAACTATGACGACAGAGTTTGTTACGATCGCAAGAAACCAAAACTGTACTGTCTGCTCCTGACTCTTCAACAAATCAAAACAGGCACACGGTTTACGCCACGTGCCTGTTTATTTGTTTATACTCGATTATTTCTTGTTCTTCAACGAAGCTGCGATAAAGCCTTTGAACAACGGATGTGCGCGGTTCGGGCGGCTCTTAAACTCCGGGTGGTACTGCACGCCGATGTAGAAAGGATGATTCTCGAGTTCAACCGTCTCCACAATGCGTTCATCCGGCGACATGCCGGAAAGCACAAGCCCAATGCTGGAAAGGCGTTCGCGATAATCGTTGTTAAACTCATAGCGGTGCCTGTGCCGCTCGTGGATCAGCGATTGGCCGTAGCATTTCTCGAGCAGCGAACCTGCCATAACCTTACATGGATATGTGCCCAGACGCATCGTTCCGCCTTTGTTAATTGTCGCATACTGATCCGGCATGAAGTCGATGACCTTGTGCGGGCTGTTCTCGTCAAACTCGCCGCTGTTTGCGCCAAATAGTCCGGCAACGTTTCTAGCAAACTCAATGACCGCTATCTGCATGCCAAGGCACAGACCAAGGTACGGGATATTGTTCTCACGCACGTATTTCGCGGTCTGGATCATTCCCTCTACGCCGCGCACGCCGAATCCGCCGGGCAATACGATTCCATCGAGACCTGCGAGTTTTTCCGCGACGTTCTTTGCATCGATGGCTTCGGAATCGATCCATTCGATGTCAACCACCGCGCTGTTCTCATAGCCAGCGTGGCGCATGGCCTCTGCAACAGAAAGATATGCGTCGTGGAGCTTGACGTACTTGCCCACTAGTCCAATCTTGACGTGTTCCTTGCTGCCGCGCACGCGATCCAGCATTTCGTTCCATTCCTTGAGGTTCGGTTGCGGCAGATCCAACTGCAATTCGCGGCAAACAACTTCAGAGAAGTTGTTGCGCTCGAGCATAATCGGCGCTTCGTAAAGCGTATCAACGGTGAGGTTTTCAATCACGCAATCGGGCTTGACGTTGCAGAACAGCGCGATTTTTCGTTTTAGGCCATCGTCTACGGGGCGATCCACGCGCATGACGATGATATTCGGGGTGATACCGGAGGATTGGAGTTCTTTGACGGAGTGTTGTGTGGGCTTGGATTTATGCTCGTCCGAGCCGGAGAGGTACGGCACCAGCGTGACGTGGATAAAGAGGCAATTGTTCGGTCCGACTTCGTGACCGACCTGTCGGATGGCTTCGAGGAACGGCTGGCTCTCGATATCGCCGATGGTACCGCCGATCTCGGTGATAACCACATCTGCGTGCGTGGCGTCCGCAACGCTGTAGATGAAGCGCTTGATCTCGTTGGTCACGTGCGGGATCACCTGTACCGTCTCGCCAAGGTATGCGCCCGCGCGCTCGTTGGTCAGGATGTTCCAGTAAACCTTGCCGGTCGTCAGGTTCGAGAAGCGGTTGAGGTCTTCATCGATGAATCTCTCATAGTGCCCCAAATCAAGGTCGGTCTCCGCGCCGTCTTCGGTGACGAACACTTCGCCGTGCTGAAACGGGCTCATCGTACCCGGATCCACGTTGATATAGGGATCGAGCTTCTGCGCCGCAACTTTCAGCCCGCGCGCTTTGAGCAACCGCCCAAGCGATGCCGCCGTGATGCCCTTGCCAAGCCCCGACACAACGCCGCCCGTTACAAAAATATACTTCGCCATACAATCTCCTCCGAATCACATGCTAATCTATCATTCATTATTGTAAAACACGAATGCAAGCCCGAACGCGGGCATTTTATACTGATGTTTGATTCTACAGAACCACGTTGCCATCTGATAATCACAAAAGCAACGCCCCTTTTTGAGAGGGGCGTGAAACAGAGTGGTTATTCCACCGTGACGCTTTTTGCAAGGTTGCGGGGTTGATCCACCGTGCAACCTTTCTGAACAGCCAGATAATATGCAAGCAACTGCATAGGAACGATCGCGCAGAGCGGCGCGAGTGTCGCATCCATCTGATCAATCTGCCATTGTTCATGTGAGTGGCCTGCGGCTCCATCCCAGGGTCCGTTGGTCACGGCTAGCACATGCGCGCCGCGCACACGAACCTCTTCCATATTGCTTGCGACCTTAGCCTGTAGATCCGGCTGGGTGGCGAGGGCGACGACGAGAGAGCCTTCTTCAATCAGCGCAATCGTGCCATGCTTGAGTTCGCCCGCAGCATACGCCTCGGAATGGATGTAGGAGATCTCTTTGAGCTTGAGCGCGGCTTCCATCGCGAGGGCATAGTCTAACCCCCGGCCAATAAAGAACACATGCTTGACCGCAAAAGAGCGGCTTGCGAAATACTGAATCTGTTCTTTGTTATCGAGCACCTTCTGCATCGCAGCGGGGACTTTGCTCATCTCCTTAAGCCGATCGGTGATCTGTACTTGTGACATTTCGCCGCGCTTCTGTGCAAGATCCAGCGCGCATAAATACAATAAAATGATCTGTGTTAAGTATGATTTTGTCGCAGCGACGGCAATTTCAGGTCCTGCGTAAGTGTAGAGCACATGCCCCGCCTCGCGTGAAATTGTGCTGCCGGTGACGTTGCAGACCGCCATAGTGTCGCAACCCAGTTCTTTTGCACGCCGGAGAGCGGCAATTGTATCCGCGGTTTCGCCGCTTTGGCTGATGACCATAAACGCTTCTCCATTTTCTATGAGCGTATCGCCATAGCGGTATTCGCTTGCAATATCCACGTCTACACGAAGCTTCGCCATGTGTTCGATGAATTTTTTACCGAGCATACCCGCATGAAAAGCCGTTCCGCAGCTGACGATTGTCAGTCGTTTGAGGCTCTTTGCCCGCGCTTTATCCCATGGGAATCGTTCAGACTTAAGCGTGAAGTCTTTATTGACATACTGATCGAAGGTCTTACGGAACGCATCCGGTTCTTCGCAGATCTCCTTCATCATGAAGTGCTCGTAGTTGCCTTTTTTTGCGGCTTCGACATCCCAGTCGATGTGTGTCACGGGCTTTTCGATCGTTGCGCCGAACTCGTCGTAAAACGCGAGCCCGTTCTTTTTTAACACAGCGATTTGACGATCCTGTACAAAATAAACGTCGCGCGTGTATTCCAGGATTGCGGGAATATCGGACGCTATGATGCTTTCATTTTTTCCATGGCCGACAACCATCGGGCTGTCTTTGCAGGTGCAATAGATGGTTTCCGGTTCGTCCGCAAATAGAATTGCAAGCGCAAACGAGCCTTCGAGCATCGGAACAGTCTTCTTGAGCGTCTCCAATGGGTCGCCGTCGTAATAGTAGCCGAGAAGCTGCGCGACAACTTCCGTATCGGTTTCGGAAACAAACACGCATCCGTTTTTCACGAGCATGCTTTTGATATGAAGATAGTTTTCAATGATTCCGTTATGTACGATCGCGAGCGTCTTGTGAGAGTCGGTATGCGGATGCGCGTTTACATCCGAAGGTTCGCCGTGCGTTGCCCAGCGAGTGTGTCCAATGCCGCTTAATCCACTGATTGGAGATGTTTCCAATAAATTTTTAAGGTTTTCGATCTTGCCCTTCGCCTTGCGCAGGGTTAAATCAGAACCTTCCCAAACCGCAACGCCGGCGGAGTCATATCCGCGATAAGCGAGCGATGTCAAGCCATTCATCAATATGGGTATGCAATTCTTGTCGCCTGTGTAACCAACGATTCCACACATGTAACTGGAATTCCCCCTTTGCCAAAAATGAAGAGTCCGATAATAAGCCGCCAACCGCCCACCCATTATCGGACGCAAAATCCTTTGGCTATTATACAAAAATAATTCGCATTCCGTCAAGCAAATTTTATACGGAGCCGACGCAAGAAGTTGTGCCAGCCCCGTATTGTCAGATACATAATATGGTGAAAATTTTTACTTCTGAGCGAAGAACTTCTCTCCGTATCCATAGTGCTCGAACACGTAATCGATATCCTTGTCGCCTCTGCCGGAGAGGTTGATGAGGATTGAACCACGGCTGCTCTCGCGAGCATAACGCATAGCATATGCCAGTGCGTGAGAGCTTTCTATGGCGGGAATGATGCCCTCGTAACGGCTCAGGAAGAAGAATGCTTCCATGGCTTCTTCATCTGTTACGCTCGTATATTTCACGCGGCCGACGTCGTGTAAAAACGCGTGTTCCGGCCCGACAGACGGGTAATCGAGTCCGCTTGCGATACTGTAGACAGGAAGCGGTTCCCCTTTGTCGTCCTGCAGCATCAGGCTTTCAAATCCGTGCATCACGCCCTTCTTACCGAAGGTGATCGACGCCGCGTTGTCGCCGATGCTGGTACCGCGTCCCATCGGCTCGACGCCGACGATCTCGACCGGTTCCTCATAGAATGTCGTAAACAACCCGGCCGCGTTGGAGCCGCCGCCGACGCTCGCGCAGACCACGTCCGGTAGAAGGCCGGTCATATCGACGAACTGCTCTTTGGCTTCGATGCCGACAACCATCTGGAAATCGCGCACCATCTTCGGGAACGGGTGCGGACCCACAACGGAACCGATGCAATAGATCGCGTCTTCATACTCGTTGAGGTATGCGGTAAACGCGGCGTCCACCGCCTCTTTGAGCGTCTTGAGTCCGTGGGATGCGGGGATGACACGCGCGCCGAGCATCTTCATACGGGTGACGTTCGGAGCCTGCTTTGCGATGTCCACTTCTCCCATGTAGATGTCGCATTCGAGGCCGAAGTATGCGGCCGCGGTCGCGAGTGCCACGCCGTGCTGGCCCGCGCCTGTTTCGGCGATCAGTTTCTTTTTGCCGAGAAATTTTGCGAGCAGGCCTTCGCCCATGCAATGGTTGAGCTTGTGCGCGCCGGTATGGTTAAGGTCTTCGCGCTTGAGGTAGATCTGTGTTTTACCGAGCAGGCGGCTGAGGCGTTCTGCGTGGTATACGGGCGTGGGCCTGCCCTGAAACTCCTTGCGGATGCGCCTTAGTTCGCTGATGAACTGCGCGCTGTGGCAGATGGTCTCATAGGCATCGTCGATCTCTTTGAACACAGGTACGAGCTGCGGCGGCAGATATGCGCCGCCATATTCTCCAAATCGGCCGTTTTCGTCGGGGTAGAGCTTGACATAGTTTGTGAAGTCTTTGTAGGTCATCATGGTGTTATTCCTTGCCCGCCGTTGGCCGCGGACTTTCGTCCTTTCCTGTTCTTGATTTTTAGTTGCTTTGTGGCATAAAAAAACGTCCTCGTTTCGACGCTTACGCCGAAACAAGGACGATGCTCTCGCGGTGCCACCTTGTTTCCCGATGTTGAATCGGGCTCTTTACGGAAATGCCAACACATTCCCCGCGATGTAACGGTCACGACCCGTCGCAGGATACTTATCTTCCCCTGCGCGCTCAGCGGTCCATTTGAACAATCGTTTCCTGCGGGGTTTTCACCAGTGCCCCTGCTCTCTAAGAGGTCGTCTTCGTCCGTTATCTCCGCTTCACAGCTTATGGCGGCATTATATATGATGCGTTTTCGTTCGTCAAGCAATATTTTTATCGATTTCCGGTCATAAACTGACTATTTCAACTGTCATATATGACGAATTCATGAAATGCGGTTGAAACGGTTGAAGTCAAGTGTGTTATATGACATAATACACTTGATGAGTGAAACAACAAACATTTGCTCCGCTTTGAGCGGTATGAACAACCGGAACCGCCCGCTTCTGCGAAAGGGTTCTGCCATGAAAAAGACGATTTTAATCGCGTTGATCGCGCTGATGATTACCTCCCTGTTTGGCTGCCGAAAGAAGCCGGAAGTCACATATGTGGACACGCTCCCCTGCGATCAGGCGAGCGGATACACCTGGGTTGCGCGATCCAGCGCGAACGATACGGGGCAGGTCTATATCGGGCAAACGTATCGCGACGACGAGACGTATGCGATCATGGGCGCAAGCGGCGTGCTGGAGAACGCGTTTGCCGGCGTCGTTCCGGGTATTGCCACCGTTCGTCTCTACTACGTCCACGCGCCGGATTGGGACGGTTACAACAGCAGTGTCATGGGCACAGCTTATTACGAGTTCCTCGTCTACGATGATTTAACCATCAGCCTTCTTTATTCCGAGATTGAACTTCCGGATGAGTTCTAAGCACGGAGCATAACAAAGCGGCACTCCAGAAAAGGAGCGCCGCTTTTTTTGTTGCTTGCGTTAACGCACGAATAGCCCGGTTTCATTCCGGTCGATGATCAGCGTCGTATCCGGTGCGATGTCGCTCGCGATGATTTTTCTCGCGAGCAGCGTCTCTACCTTGCCCTGAATATACCGCTTGAGCGGGCGCGCGCCATAGAGCGGGTCGCTGCCCTCGTCGACGATGTGTTCCTTTGCGGCGTCCGTCACGCTCACCTTGAGCTGTCGGGCGGCGAGTCGCTTACCCAGATCCGCGATCAGTAGGTCGATGATCTGGATCAAATCAGCTTTTTTCAGCGGGCGGTAAAACACGATCTCGTCCAGGCGGTTGAGAAACTCCGGCCGGAAAGACTGCTTGAGCATCTGCATCACAAGGTCTCTCGTGCCGTCGGTGATGCAGCCTTCGTGGTCGATGCCCTCCAGAATTACATCCGAACCCAGGTTGCTGGTCATAATCAGGATGGCGTTCTTGAAGTCCACCGTCCTGCCCTGCCCGTCCGTGATGCGTCCGTCGTCCAGTACCTGCAGCAGCACATTGAGCACGTCTGGGTGCGCTTTCTCGACCTCGTCAAAGAGTACGACGGCATACGGCTTTCTGCGCACGGCCTCGGTCAGCTGGCCGCCCTCGTCGTAACCCACATATCCAGGAGGCGCACCAATGAGGCGGCTGACGCTGAATTTCTCCATGTATTCGGACATGTCGATGCGTACCATGTTCTTCTCGTCGTCAAACAACGCCTGCGCAAGCGCCTTGGCGAGCTCGGTTTTGCCAACGCCCGTAGGACCAAGGAACAGGAACGAGCCGATGGGACGGTTGGGGTCCTGAATGCCCGCGCGGGAGCGCAGGATGGCATCGCTGACGCGATCCACCGCCTCGTCCTGCCCGATCACCCGCTGATGCAGAATCTCCGGCAGGCGAAGAAGCTTCTCGCGCTCGCCTTCCATCAGGCGCGACACAGGAATGCCCGTCCAGCGCGCGACGATGCGGGCGATCTCCTCCTCGCTGACGCGGTCATGGAGATACGTCGTCTCATGAGCGCCGCTCTCGGCGAGCTTCTCCTCACATTCGAGATCGGCGATCAGCTGCGGGAGTTTTCCGTATTTCAGCTCGGCGGCTTTGTTGAGGTCATATGCGCTCTCCGCTTTGGCGATCTCCGCATTGGCGCGCTCAATCTCCTCGCGCAGCTGTTGCACCTTGCCGATGGCGGATTTCTCGTTTTCCCACTTGGCCTTCATCTCGTTGAAACTCGCGCGCAACTCCGCGATCTCGCGCTGGATGTCCTCCAAATGCTCGCGGCTAAGCTTGTCCGTCTCTTTCTTGAGCGCGGCTTCTTCGATTTCGAGCTGCATGATCTTGCGGCTGGCGGTGTCCAGCTCGGTCGGCATGCTGTCCAGCTCGGTTTTGATCAGCGCGCAGGCTTCGTCCACAAGGTCGATCGCCTTGTCCGGCAGGAAACGGTCGGAGATATATCGGTGCGACAAGGTTGCCGCCGCGATCAGCGCCGCATCCTGAATCTTCACGCCGTGGAACACCTCATAACGCTCTTTCAAGCCGCGCAGGATCGAGATCGTATCCTCAACTGACGGCTCCTCGACCAGCACGGGCTGGAAACGGCGTTCCAAAGCCGCGTCTTTTTCAATGTACTGGCGGTATTCGTCGAGCGTGGTCGCGCCAATACAGTGCAGCTCTCCGCGCGCGAGCATGGGCTTTAAGAGATTGCCCGCGTCCATCGCGCCTTCGGTCTTGCCCGCGCCTACAATGTTGTGCAGCTCATCGATGAAGAGGATGATGCGTCCGTCGCTCTCCTTAATCTCGTTGAGCACGGACTTTAACCGCTCCTCAAACTCGCCGCGGAATTTCGCGCCCGCGATCAGCGCGCCCATATCGAGCGCGAACACCTTGCGGTCTTTCAGATTGTCCGGCACGTCTCCGCGCACGATGCGCAGGGCAAGCCCTTCCGCAATCGCGGTTTTGCCGACGCCCGGCTCGCCGATGAGCACGGGATTGTTCTTCGTCTTGCGCGAAAGAATGCGAATCACGCTGCGGATCTCGTCGTCTCTGCCGATCACGGGATCGAGCTTCTGATTGCGCGCAAGCTCCACCAAATCCTGCCCGTATTTGGTCAGCACGTCATAGGTGTTCTCGGGGTTGTCGGTCGTCACGGGACGGTTTCCGCGCACCTCCTTGAGCTGCTCCAGGAACGCTTTTTCCGTAACATTGTTGCGGGCAAGCAGCTTTTTAACCGACTCATTCGCTTTTTTGAGTAAGCCAAGAAACAGATGCTCGACCGAGGTATACTGGTCGCCCATCTCTTTTGCGCGCTTCTCCGCCTCGTTGAAGGCCAGATTCAGATCCTGCGAGATGTAGATCTGGTCGGAACCGGAACCCGTGCTGTAAGTCGGAAGCCCATTGACCTCGCGGTCGGCTTCCTGCCTCAGCCGCGGAACATCGACACCTGTTGCGGTGAGGATGCTGCCGATCAGCCCGTCCGGCTGCGCGATCAAGGCGTACAGCATGTGCGCCTGCGTCACCTCGGTATTTTTTCGCTCACTGGCGATCTGCTGCGCGTTCTGCACAGCCTCAATGCTTTTTTGTGTTAACTGATTGACGTTCATATCCGTCACCTCCTGATTACAAGATCATGCCGCCGCTGTGGATGTGGTTGACATAGCGTTTCTCAACGCTCGTCACCGCCAATGCGGGGTCATGAAGGGTTTCAAAATACTGTTTGAGCGCGGAGTCCAAAAGATTGATGTACGCCGCGATGCCCGCGCCGATCTGCTCGTTGGTGAGCTTGTCGTCGGTCAGGCGGAGTTTGCGCAAATACCGTCCGTCCTCGATGGCGCACTCTACGCGCCCGATGTAGGTGTTCTCAATCCGCGTCCAAAGCTTGAAGAACTGGAGCATCGCGAGCACGAGCGCACTGTTCTGGCTCCGTACGGAGACCCGCAGCTCGCCGAGCAGCGGGCGCGCGTTTTTATAGAGCTCCACGCTGTAGCGCACACTGGGGTTGTATTTATAGTCCAGCGCGCTGCGCAGGGAGAACATCGATTCCGACGGCTGCAGCTGCGGCTCGAACACGCTGCCGAGCAGCATCTGCTCGATTGCGGAAAACACCTCGCGCATGCGTTTCTCCGGCGTGGTGTAGCGCACAAAATCCGCGAGGATCTGGTTGATCATCGCCGACCGGCTCGCGCCTGCCTCATATGCCATACGGTCAATCTCACGCACGATTTCGTCCGAAAGCACCAGCGAATACACGCTTTTGTTCATTCGAATCACCTCTTGTTTGATACGTTCATTATAGCAACAATCAGAAACATTGCAATCGTCGTTAATAACTTCGTCTACTATTTTGCAATTCTTTCACGATTTGACTATACTGAATTCGCAATGCTTTGAGGAGAACACAACAAGTAATGAAATACGACTTTGACGAGATCATCAACCGCGCCGGAACCAACAGCATCAAACTGGAAGCGGGCGCAAAGATCAACCCATATTTACCAAAGGAACACATCCCGCTTTGGGTGGCGGATATGGATTTTGCCTGCGCGCCGGAGATAATTTCCGCGATGCAGGAGCGGCTCGCCCGTAGGATTGTCGGCTACACAAACCTCACCGACGCGTGCAAGGCGAGCACCTGCCGCTGGATGGAGCGTCGGTTTGGCTGGAACCCGGACGCGGATGAAATTGTCTTTTCTGCGGGCATCGTCAATGCGTTGTTCGCGGCAGTTGCGCGACTGACCAAACCCGGCGACGAGGTTTGCTTCCTCACCCCCGCGTATCGTCCCTTCGACGACGCGGTGCTTAAACAGGGCCGCGTACCCGTCTATTCCCGCATGATCTGTGAAGAAGGTCAGTGGAAGATCGATTTTGCCGACCTATCGGAGAAGCTCAGCCGCCCGAAAGCAACTATGTTTTTCCACTGCAATCCACACAACCCTACCGGACGCGTCTTCACAGAAACCGAACTCAAGCGTCTCGGTAAGCTCTGTTTTGCCAACGACGTGCTCGTTATCAGTGACGAAATCCACG
>PNNR01000039.1 GCA_013824375.1 Clostridiales bacterium | reverse complement strand
GTTATGCGCCAATGTCCTCCACATACAGCGTACGCACGCTGTCGTCCTGCGGTTCCTGCGGCTTGCGCTCCGCGGCTTCGCGCGCTTCAAAGAACTTGAGCGCAACCTGCGGGAAGAGCGCGTAGCTGAGCACGTCTTCTTCCTGACGGATATGATCCTTGATCTCTTCGCGATAGCTCTCAAGCTCCGGCTTGAGCAGATCCGCGGGACGGACGGTGATCACTTCGGCGTCGCCGATGGCCTTGCGGCGGACTTCTTCGTTGACCGGAGCGGGCAGCGTGCCGTACTCGCCGCGCAGCACCGCCTTGGACTCCTTCGTGAAGACCTTGTAACGCTCGCCGTTGATGACGTTCAGCACAGCCTGCGTGCCGACGATCTGGCTTGTGGGTGTGACCAGCGGCGGATAACCGAAGTCTTTGCGCACGCGCGGCACTTCTTCCAGCACTTCATAATACTTGTCGGACTGGCCGGCTTCCTTGAGCTGGGAGATCAGGTTAGAAAGCATGCCGCCCGGAACCTGATACAGCAGCGTATTTGTATCCACGCCAAGAGACTTGACGGAGATCGTACCGTCCGCGATCATACGATCCGCAACGGGACGCATAATTTTCGCGGCTTCGGAGAGCTTCATCAGATCGAGGCCGGTGTCGCGGTCGGTTCCCTTGAGGGTGGCGACCAGCGGCTCAGTCGCGGGCTGCGCGGTGCCGTTGCCAAAGGGAGACAGCGCGGTGTCCACGATATCCACGCCGGCCTGCGCCGCCATGAGATAGACCATGTCGCCCGTGCCGGTGGTGTTGTGGGTATGCAGATGAATCGGAACGTTGACTTCCTTCTTCAGGCGCGATACGAGCGAATATGCGTCATACGGCAAGAGAAGGTTCGCCATATCCTTGATGCAGATCGTGTCCGCACCCATCTGCTCGAGTTCTTTTGCCATCTGAATGAAATAATCGTGGTTGTGCACGGGGGAAACCGTGTAACTGATGGCCGGCTCGCAGATACCGCCGTACTTTTTGGTAAAGCGGATGGCGCTCTCAAGGTTACGGATATCGTTCACCGCGTCGAAGATACGGATGACGTCAATGCCGTTTTCGATGGCCTTTTTACAGAACTGTTCGACCACGTCATCTGCATAATGCTTGTAACCGAGGATGTTCTGCCCGCGGAAGAGCATCTGCAGCTTGGTGTTCGGCAGGGCTTTGCGGAGCTTTCTCAGACGTTCCCAGGGATCTTCATTGAGGAAGCGAAGGCAGGCGTCAAACGTTGCGCCGCCCCAGACTTCCAGCGACCAGTAGCCGATGGAATCGAGCACTTCGCAAGCGGGGAGCATGTCCTCTATGCGCATACGCGTCGCAGCCAAAGACTGATGCGCATCGCGGAGGATCGTATCTGTAATGAATAATTTGCTCATCTAGTGTTTCTCCTTTATGCGACGCAGGGCGGGAGATTATCGATCTGCCCGCGCGCGTCACCGTGGTGTCATGAATAGGGAGCGCACGAAACGCCGGTAAAGCCGGCGATTCGATACGGGAGAATTTGCTTATTGGATGGAGCAGAGCACGTCGCCGGCGGAGACGGATGCGCCTTTCGCGGCTGCGATGCCGCGGACGGTTCCGGCAACGGGTGCGACGACGTCGCTTTCCATCTTCATGGCTTCGAGAACAAATATTGTCTGGCCAGCCTTGACGGTTTCGCCTTCTTTGACGCTGACGCCGAGGATCGTGCCGGGCATCGGCGCGGTGACTTTGGTACCGCCTGCAACGGACGCTACGGGCGCTGCTGCAACGGGCGCGGTCTGCGCGGGTTTCGCGGCGGGTGCTGCTTTGCCGTCGATTTCTTCCACGGCGACTTCATACTGGGTTCCGTTGACGTTAACGAGAAAATTGCGCATAATTACCTCCGATATTTTACTATATGTGAAATTTGTTGTTCCGACTTGTTTTGAACGAAATGATTAGCCTGCCTGCTTGATCGAAACGATGCGAAGGCCGGAAACATCCTTGCCCATCACTTCGGCGATGCAGCTGGCGGCAACCGCCGCGAGTTCCGCGCGGTTTGTAATAGCGGGTGCGCTGACAACCTCAACCGCTTCTTCTTCTCCGCCGTAGAGTTTTTCCTGTCTTGCGCGCACTGCTTTGAGAATCATAATCAGGGCGATTAATCCCGCAAACACGCCAATGACGATCAACATCGTCTTGTCCATATAAAGTACCTCCGCTGTTTTGCATTTATCAAGGAAGGCGTTAGCCTTATCCTATCCCTTGTTGATGAATTCGACCCTGCCGAATGTGATTCTAGAGTCCCAGCAAGCGCTTGAGTGATCTCATCTCGTCCGGCGTAAGCCTTCTTGTTTCGCCGGGTTTGAGCTCGCCAAGGTGCAGCGGCCCGAACCGTTCGCGCTTCAGGCGCAGGGTTCTGTGCCCCACCGCTTCCAACATCCGTCTGATCTGGCGGTTCTTTCCCTCGTGAATTGTGATGAGAAACGAAGTGTCGCCCGTCTTAGTCGGGCGGATATGCGTTACCCTCGCGGGTGCCGTCATGCCGTCATCGAGCAAGACGCCATTGACGAGCGAGGCGATCTCGGAAGGTAGCAGCTTTCCATCGCAAATCGCGTAATACGTCTTCTCCACCGAGAACTTCGGATGCGTCATGCGGTGCGCAAGTTCCCCGTCGTTGGTCATAAGGAGTAGGCCTTCGGAGTTGATATCGAGCCGTCCAATGTTATATAGCCGTGCGGGGATATCCTTGACGTATTCTTGAACGGTCGTTCTGCCCTGCGGGTCGTCGCTTGTGCTCACGACTCCTTTGGGCTTATAAATCATGACCGTGATAAGCTCTTCTTCCTGTTTGACGGGCTTGCCGTCAAAGAATACGACATCCGTTTCTGGGTTTACGCTCATGCCGAGCGTTGCCGTTTCGCCGTTGACCTGTACGCGGCCCGCGGTGATCAGCTCCTCACTGGCACGCCGTGAAGCGATGCCCGATTCGGCCAGATATTTTTGTAATCGCAGCGTCATGCTCGCGTTCCTCTTATTCCGTTTCATTCTTGAATGCTGTTTTGAGGCGGAAAGCGAATTGTGTTCCATTTGATAACGCTGCCGTTTGCTGCAATAAGAATCCGTTTCGCTGGTGCATTTTAGTAAACTATGCCATATGCCACCAAATATAGTATAGCGGAATCACCTGCTATCATTCAACTACTTTTCTTATAATTTGCTCGAATTCTTAAAATATATACCCGTTGATGAAACGAATGAGCCGCCGGCTTACTCCGACGGCCCTATCTTGATTGTCATATAATCTTGGGGGTCAAGAGAAAATACGAACAAGCGCCATGCGGAGATGATAACCGATTTGTGCCAGAATCGACATCACATATCTGCCGAGCAGCAGCCCCGTGTCCATATGCCGCTGAAACGCGTATTCCTCCAGGAGCATTGCGAGCGACGTCTGCACTGCGCCGAACAGAATCCCCAGCAGTAAATAGAACACCGCAAACGGCACGGAAACCACGCTTAACACCGCAGAAAAGACAACTGTTGCAATGCCGAGAATTTCTATCAGCGGCCAAATCCGTTCCGCAAGCTGCGTATATCCCGCTCCGCGTACTGTTTTGATAATTTCTCGGTTATGGCGAACGGTATTCCTCATGTCACGCAGACCTTCGCGCAGTTGTTCGCATGCGCCGCGCATGGTCTTCTGAGGCAGCTGGTAGCAAATCGCGTCTGGAAGCAGTCTAGCACAGTAGGTGCGCTTTTCTCTGTAAAATCGCGCGTGGATGCGCAGAAGCAGATCCGCTGCCCCCGCCTTTGCCTTGCGGGAAAAACCGCCGGCCTCAATCACTGCGGTCTTTAGAAACGCGGCAAATGTATTGCTGAGTGGCAAATATAGCCCATAAGATTGATAACCCGAGCGATTCGTGTACAAAATGCGCAGCCGCTCCAGATACTGCTGCTGTGCGAGCATTGGCATGCGTTTGCCTGCTTCACTTACCGAAGCATCACCGATTCGCGCAAACGACCCCATAAATACGCATGCTGAGTCGCTCACAAATGCGTAAACCGCCTTTAGGAGCGCGTCTTTCGTCAGCCGCAAATCGGTGTAAACCGGCGCAATGATCGGATAAGACGAAATATTTACACCTGCATTGAGCGCGCCGGCAAGGTTTGAGTCCTTTACGTCCAGCACAACGAGCCGAACGTCCTTTGCAGAGCGGTAAACCGCCCTCACATGCGAAGCTGCCAGTGTTTTTTTAAACGGTTGATGAAACGGTAGAAGATTGTAGCCCTGGCTCAAACTCGCCCAGACTTGCCCGTGTTCACTGTTTACCACGACAATCAGTTCATATTGTTTAAAGTCAAGCTGCAGCAGGTTCTCCACCTGCGCTTTTAGCCCTTCAGTTTCGCATACTACAGGCAGAATCAGCGAAACCGGCATCAGGTGCTCGGAATCCTGAAACCTGCGATAATCTACAGATCGGAGTGACTGGACATGCCTTTTGATTGCATCGGTCGCGCGCGCAATCAGCGCCAAGCGTACAATTCCTGAAATAAACAGAAGCGCAATAAAACCGTAACTCATGTATCGAAAAATGGTGAAAACAACTGGTGCAACAATGCGCAAACTCTCGAGCCACTGCATTTATACCGCCTCCTTTCTCATCAGTTGCAGCCGCTCGAGCGCAAAGCACATCATCTCGGCCGCAAACCGGTCTCCGGTCTGTTCAACGCGCTTCATCAGCTCCGTGGGGTCCGAAGTTTTCGCAAGTGCTTCCGCCGCGCGGTAGCGCACCCACCATTCTTTGTCGCAAAGTAATTTAACGAGCGTTGCTTCATTCCGCACGATATCGAACGCGCCAAGCGCAGTTGCCACAACCGCTCGCATTTCCCATCTTGCATCCTGTGCGTTCTCGAGTAAATGTGGATGCGCCGTCTCAAAACAGATTTGTCCCAGCGTGCGTGCGGCGTCAATGCGCGTGTTGATGTGCCCGTGGATCAGATGCGGCAGTACAAGGTCGCCCATATCATAATATTTCTGCTCGCCGATGGTTTTGATGCAAGTGCGCCGGATGTATGGGTCGGAGGCGGATGTGATGAGTTTCCTGCATAGACGTTTGAGATCGCCCTTATAGACGGAGAATATTTCTTCCAGCGTGCGAAATGACAACAATGACGCGATCGTATGATCCCGGCAGAGTGCGACGATATCCCGTTCTGCGCCAAGCATGCACAACGCAAGCATACCGACATGCTGCATCTGCGTGGTTGTGCGGCAGCAATATATCTGCGTAACCACATCCGGCGTATAGCTGGCTAGGCGTAATGCGCCGATGAGCTTGACCGCAAGTGCGATCGCCTCTTCATCAACACCGTTAAAGAGTTTCCGAATGTATTCTCCATACCATGCGCCGCCAGCTTCTTTCTTCAACTTTTCCAACGCCGCGCCAGTAAGCTCCTCCGCCGTTTCTGCCATGACAATCAGTCCGCGCGTGGAGCGGATGCCGCGGATATCGGAAAGCTGAGCGTTCTTTCCTTCGGGGTTGACCATTTCATAAATGTGATTCTTCATGCGCTCCGTTTCCGCCGCGCCGGAAATCAGGCAAAGCAGTCTCTCGTGCATTTTCTGTACTCTGCGATTGTTGACTGAACGTGTCAAATGCAACAACAGCAGCAAAAGCAGTCCGAGTGAAAGCAGCGCGCCAAGCGTAATCGCAAGCCATACCATCAAAGTAAAAATTATTTGCAATTACATCTTCCCCCTTCTCCTGCTCGCCATTCCGAAAAGACCAATCTTTTATCCGTTCTGGTGATCTGCCGGGCAGCTAGAGCAACCCGAATCTTTTTCGGAATAAAAGCTTCTTATAGCCACCTGCGCAGCGTAACGCGCAGGTTCGGGTTCTGCTCTGCAGCCTGCAGCAAAACACGGTTAAGTTTTTTGCCGTAATCGCCAAGTGCCCGTTCCAAGTCCGGTGCAAAACGTAGAATAATCCAGGTAGGTTTGTTGATATTGCCCAGACAGTCGTTCAGTGCATCTAGGTTGTTACCGTACCACTCAGGCAAACGCATGCGCTCTTTGATGTGTGCATGAACGCGCTCCCGTGTATTCATTCTTCTTGCATTGAGAGCAATCTTCGTTACATATTTCATCTTCGTACTCCCTCCGCCCTTCATGGTTCGCCGTAGAGCAGTTCGAACGAATCGTAATGGTTTTCTGTATAGTAGATCAACCCGTCGTTTGAGAACACGATCCGTTTTGCGCCACGATCGTCGCGGTGTAGCGTGTCAATATCACATTCATAATATTGTCTGCCTCGCGATTCCGGCAGAAGTCCCTCATTGTTGCCGAAGCGGTCTCCGCCGATGCATTTTCCATAGTCGTAGACATCCAGCCCGCCGCCGCTCCAGCCGAGCGCGCGCGCCTCGCTCTTGGTGATAAAATTCTCCGGCAGATACCCGTAGGTATAAAGGTAAAGGCTAACGTCCTCTTTTGTGGTATACGTACCCTTTTCATCGATGGCGGCATTTGGTTTTTCCGTCGGGTCTGATTCCGTGATACCTGTTACGGTTGCGGCAGGATCTTCCGTTTGCGCTTCGCTGTCAAGCAGCATAAGCCCGCTTTCGGATTGTTCCTGCATCAACGTGTCCGCCGACTGCGGAATATACACATTGATCAACCAAACTGCGGCAAGAACCGCAAGGATCACAAATAGGATTGTTAGCGTACGTTTATTCAAGCGTGTTTGCCTTTCTATCCGCCTGCTTCTCATGCGGGCATTTTTGCTGTTCTGTACGACTATTGAATCATGGAAACGTGATAGAGCTTTGCGTACAGGCCGTTCGCCCGCAGAAGCTCTGCGTGCGTTCCGCGCTCGCGAATGCCATTTTCATCCAGCACAACGATTTCGTCCGCGTGTTTGACCGTTGAGAGCCGGTGAGCGATTACCAGTGTCGTCCGCCCTTGCGACAGTTCCTCGAATGAGAGCTGAATGTCGTGCTCCGTGACGGTGTCCAGAGCGCTTGTCGCCTCGTCGAGAATTAGAATCGGCGGATTCTTTAAAAACAGTCTCGCGATGGAAACGCGCTGCTTTTGCCCACCGGAGAGCATGATGCCGCGTTCGCCAACCTGCGTGTCGTAACCATCCGAAAACTGCACGATCTCCTCATGAATGTGTGCGCGCTTTGCCGCTTCGATGACCTCTTCGTCCGTGGCGTCGATGCGCCCGTAGCGGATATTTTCCATGACACTGCTAGCAAAGAGAAACACGTCCTGCTGCACGATGCCGACGTTTTGCCTCAACGAGCGCATTGTGACATTCCGCGTGTCTACGCCGTCGACGGTGATCGTACCGCTGCGCTGCTCATAAAACCTCGGAATCAGATGGCACAGCGTGGTTTTCCCGCCGCCACTGGGTCCAACGAGCGCGAGAGTCTTTCCCTCCGGAATATCGAGGTTTACGTGTGACAACACGCTTTTACCGCTCTTATAGGCGAATGTAACGTCATGAAAGCAAATATCGCCACACACGTTTTCGAGCGTTCTGGCGTTCGGGCGATCTTTAATCTCCGGCTCGATGTCCATGATTTCGCAAAATCGCGAAAAGCCCGCCATACCGAGGATATACACTTCCGCGAATGAGGCGAGCCGTTTAATCGGATGAATAAATGCCGCAATGTAGAGTGAGAACGTGACCAACAAAATTGGATCAAGGCTGCTCCTATAGATTAAATAGCCGCCTAGCGCCAATACCACGAGGTTGAACATCGCGATAAAGAACTCCATCCCGCTGCTGAACAGTGCCATATAACGATAGAATCCATCCTTGGCGCGCACGAACTTCGCGTTGCCTTTTTCAAACTTCTTTCGCTCGTGCTCTTCATTGGTAAAGGCCTTTGCCACGCGTGCACCGGAGATTGATGATTCGATATCAGCGTTGATCTCCGCGACACGCTCTTTTACTTTGAGTGAGGCGTCGCGCATCTTGATTCGTAGCCGCACCACATAGTAGATTGCAACAGGTACAATGCACAAAAGCGCGAGCGCGAGCCGCCAGTCAACAAACATCATCACAATAAACGCGCCGATGACCGTCGTGCCGGAGATCAGCACATCCTCCGGGCCGTGATGCGCAAGCTCCGTGATGTCGAACAAGTCCGTTGTCACACGGGACATGAGTTTGCCCGTTCGTACCTTGTCGTAGAAGCTGAAGGAAAGTTCCTGTATGTGAGAAAAGATATCCCTGCGAATGTCCGCTTCCATCCGCACGCCGAGCACATGTCCCCAGTAGTTGATAATGTAAAGCAACAACGCGCGAGCAACATATGCGCCGAATGCGACTACGATGAGACTCACAAACACACGCACCATTGCGGAATCGACAGCCATCTGCGGCAGCAGTGTGCGCAGTATGTACTGGGTGAGTATTGGGTACGCGATGTCGATCATGGAGACGAGTACCGCGCATGATAAATCAAGGATTAAAAGCCCTCTGTGCGGGCGATAGTAAGCAAAAAACCGTTTCCATTTATTCATGTTCACATCTTAGCAGAACAACAGGCTAATATCAACCGCCGCTGTGTTTGCATGGCATCCCATACATAGCGGGCCATAGTCGTTATGCCGTGAAAGCCTGCCACATTTTACACATTTTTGCCATATTTTGCTTTTCATTTCACAAACCTTCCGGTATACTCTTTAAGAATGGTTTTGCATTCACCCGCTTTATACATAGGTGCTTCTTCCGTCATTGATATTTGGACGCCTATCACTTTATAGTGCTGATACCCGAATGCATATTCCATGGCAAATCCTATTCGCGGCCTAGGCAAGCCACCAACAAATAACGAAAGAAATCGAATATGAAAAAACTTTTTTCACAGTTTATCGCCGTGTTCTTGTTGTTAGTTGCTTTTTTCCCTTCAAAGTCTTTGGCGCACGATACAGAGAGAGCAGATGACGGTGACTATTTTACGATCGTTTGGGTATCCGACACGCAGGACATTGCCTACCGAAATCGCGGTGATGTGCTGGAAAAGATGGGTAAATGGATCATCCGGAATCGGGATTTGCTTCGCATCCGCTTTGTGGTACAGACGGGCGATGCCGTCGATAATGGCGCTTCACCGTGGCAGTGGGAGGCCTACGACCATCTGCTCAAACCGTTCAGAGGAAGAATTCCATACATCGCCGCCGCCGGCAATCACGAAATAAAGAAAAATGGATTTCTGGAATTCTGCATGCGCGAGGATGTTCGCAGCATTCCCCGCTCGCAAACCATCGACAGAGGAAAGGCTTCCTTTGCTACATTTACAGTCAAAGACGAAAAGTTTATCATCGTCAGCGTTGGCTTTGGCGTAGAGCTTCATTATGCGGATTGGATGAATCAGGTGCTAAAAACATATAAGGATCATACCGCCATTCTGATTCTGCATGACTACCTGGCCGTGACCGGAAACTTCAGCATCACCGGAAAACAGGTGTTTCAGCAAGTCGTTGTGCCGAATCCGAATGTCCGGCTCGTACTATGCGGGCATGTGACGAGCCTCAAGGCGCGTGCAGACGTGGTGGATGACGACGGGGACGGAACGCCGGATCGGGTGGTCAATGGACTGTTATACGACTATCAACACTATAAGGAAGATTTCGGTCAGATCCGCTGGCTGCGGTTTGATTTGAAACATCGCTCTATCACCGTTACCACCTATTCGCCCTTCACCAAGCGTTACTATAAAGATTTCAATTTCGACAATCAGGCAATTTTCACTATCACGAACGCATTCTAGATAGCGTTCTTTCGCTTTCTGATGGTTCCATAGTACAATACGTTTAACAATCCACCCGTAAAGAGGTTGGTTTATGGAGCGCGTCCTTCACACCATACCGCCGATCGTTTCGCCGGAGAGCGAAATTCTGATTCTCGGCACGATGCCCTCGCCGAAATCGCGCGAGCAGGCGTTTTATTACGCGCACCCGCAAAACCGGTTCTGGCCGGCGCTCGCGCTCGCGCTGGGCGAGTCCGCTCCGATGACCAACGAGGAGAAAACCGCGCTGATCCTGCGCCATCGCCTCGCGCTATGGGATGTGCTTGCGTCTTGCGAAATCACGGGCGCTGCCGACTCCACCATCAAAAACCCCGTTCCGAACGACATCTCCGCGCTGATCGCCTCCTCCCGCATCCGCCGCGTGCTCTGCACGGGATCGACGTCCGCGCGGCTCTACACGCGCCTCGTCTTCCCACAAACAAATATCCCCTGCGAAACCCTTCCTTCGCCCAGCGCGGCAAACGCGCGAATGAGGTTGGAGGATTTGGCAAGGGAGTATAAAAGGGTAATTGAAAAATGTGCTTCTACATTCTTATAATTCAATTTTGCCTAAATTACGATAATTTTCTCAAATCTCCTGCGGTTATGATCACAGTATCACAAAACCGAAGGAGATTTTTATGTTCAAACAAAAAGCACTGCATAACCCGTTAAGACCGGTCGCCCCTAAATTATCTTCAGTAAAAGTCAATCCTGTTTTTTACCAAAATTCCACTCAATTGGTATTTCAGGACAACAATCAAACAACAGACCCGCTATCTCTATCCAAAGATGGTTCGGATTCCGCTGGTTCAAATGGCAGTTCCAGTGATTTCGAAACCGAAATGCGAAACTACAAAGATAGTTTCATGGATCCCCGGTATGCAGCATTCAAAAGGAATGTAACTGCCATGATGAGTGCGCAGAATCAAAACAAGACCACAAAATCGACATCCGCACAAACATTAAAACAAGCCCCAGTTTTCCTGAAGCCGCTGGAAGCACAACGACTTAAGAATTCGCTCCTTCTCGCAGATGGCGGCGAGGAAGGTTATGCATCCGGAGATGTGCGGTACGATCCAAAAACCGGTAAAATCGTGCCGCGTGTGAAATTGGAAACCGCTTTGCCAGGTGTAACGGGAGAGAATTCTGATGCAGTTGATATCTTAGCTGACATGCCGGAAGATTTCAACTTCACCGGGTGGGATAACAAAACAGCCAGGCAGCAACAACAAGAATTGCAAAAAGCCGGTGTCACTCCTAAAGATCAAATGGTGCTTCTAAACTCGGCAACATCTTTGGAAACACTCGCTTTGATACAGGATATCTCAAACAACAGGCGTGATTATGGCTTGTCGGTATTGGACGTGGAGCGGATCTCAAAAGAGTTGCTGCAAATATCCAATGCTCGAGTAGGAGCCAAGAACCATGATATTCCTCTTGGCGTGAATCCGACAACAAGAAACACCTTTTTAGCTATGCTTGACGAAAAGCAACAATCTTTGCTTGCTTCCTTCGGATTTGGCGTGGCTGGAATAAAGGATTCAAAGAACCCAAATGTCGATATCGGCAATAAAATCACTGATTTGCTTCAAGGCGATCATTCGATTTCTGACCTGCTGCATGGAAATTCAGACGCCTATCAAGTCGCCGATCAGTTCTTCGGCGACATGGCGAAGTTAGACACCATGATCTCCAATATCACAGATGGAACAATAACGTTTGATAACCCAAAGGATAAGCAGAGATATTTGGATTATCTGACAAGAGCATATGAAAAGAACGACAATCTATATCGCAATATGTTGGCAAGCGAAATTGAAGAAGCTGGACTGCTTCAGTTTCCTGAATGGCGTCTGAAGCAACTTGTCAACGACCTTTCTTTAACGCAGCTTGAAGGGTTAGTTGCGCAGATTGAAGCAAACGG
>PNNR01000069.1 GCA_013824375.1 Clostridiales bacterium | reverse complement strand
CCGTCGCGAAACAGCGCGGCGGAGGCGATTGCTGCCGTTGTATCTAAAGCGAGTAGCATCATAGCGCGTTCACCACGCTTTCGTACCGCGCTCCGATCGCCCAGAGTTCCAGCGCACGCGGTTCTTCCCCACTGCCGCAGAGGCGAATCTCCAGCCGTTCCCGCGGCAGCGCCTCCGGTACGCGTTCCGCCCACTCAAGCACGACGACTGCATCCTGCACGAGATAATCCTCAAACCCGATGGCGAAGAGCTCCTCCGCGTCGTGGAGGCGGTATGCGTCAAAGTGTATCAGCTTTGGTTTGGAGTCGTATTCATGCACGATCGTAAACGTCGGCGAGCGCACCTCAGCCGTGCCCGTTTCTGCGCCCATGCCGCGCACCAGCGCGGTTTTGCCCGCGCCGAGGTCGCCGTAGAGCGCGACAAATGACGGCACCGGCAGTGCGCGGACAAGCCGCTTGCCGAGGTCTTCTGTCTCATGTTCGGTTGTGCAGACGATGTTTTTCAAATTAATGCCTCGTTTGCAGTCTTCTTCGGTCTTCCGATAAATCAATCGTAGATGCCCTGTTCCAGCAGTTCGCGCGCAAAGTCGCCGAAACGGTCTTCCTGTATCGCGCGACGGACATCCTCCATCAACCGCAGGGAAAAGCGAAGATTGTGCATGGTCAGCAGCTGCGCGCCGAGAATCTCCTTCTCCTTGACGAGATGGCGCACATACGCGCGCGTGAAATTCTGGCAGCAATAGCAGTCGCAGCCTTCTTCCAGCGGCGTATGGTCGTGCTCATATTTCGCGTTCTTGAGCGTCATGCGCCCGCGCCGCGTGAGCGCCATGCCGTTGCGCCCCGCGCGTGTCTGCAGCACGCAGTCGAACATATCGACCCCGCGCAGCACGCCTTCCAACAGGCAGTCCGGGCTGCCGACGCCCATCAAATAGCGCGGCTTGTGCTCCGGCATATAGGGCATCATGGTTTCGAGCATGTCGTACATGATCTGTTTCGGTTCGCCGACGCTTAAGCCCCCGATGCCGAAGCCGGGGAAGTCCATATCCGTGATCGTCTTCGCACTCTGAATGCGAAGGTCTGCAAACATGCCGCCCTGCACGATGCCAAACAGCGCCTGATCTTCGCGCGTGTGCGCTGCCTTGCAGCGTTCCGCCCAGCGGTGCGTGCGTTCCATCGCGTCGATCGTGTACTTCCGGTCGGAGGGATACGGCGCGCACTCGTCAAAGCACATCGCGATATCCGCGCCCAGTGCCTGCTCGACCTCCATGACCGATTCTGGCGTAAAGAAATGCTTGCTCCCGTCGATGTGGGAGCGGAACATCACGCCGTCTTCCTTGATGTCGTTGATCTTCGCAAGCGAAAACACCTGAAATCCGCCGCTGTCTGTCAGGATCGGCCGATCCCAGTGCATGAATTTGTGCAGGCCGCCAGCCTCCTCCACGAGCTTGTGCCCGGGACGGAGATAGAGATGGTACGTGTTGCCGAGGATGATATTCGCGCCGACGTCCAGAAGGTCGCGCGGGGTCATCGCCTTGACCGTAGCCTGCGTGCCGACGGGCATGAAGATCGGCGTTTCGATGTCGCCATGCGGCGTATGCAGCACGCCGTAGCGCGCGCCGCTCTGCTTGCAAACGTGTTTCAGCTCAAATGTAAACGGGTATGCCATGCGGCTGTTCTCCCTGCTGTTCCTCTTAAAATTGTATTGCAATCGATCGTATTGTCAAAACGCGCGATTGTGATATTATAAAATCAACATTGCATCTCCGAAGCTGAAGAAACGGTAGCGTTCCTTGATCGCGTGCTCATAGCAGCGGAGCGCCTCTTCCCTTCCCGTCAGCGCGGAAACGAGCATGAGCAGCGTTGACTCTGGCAGGTGGAAGTTCGTAATCAGCGCGTCCACCGCACGGAAGCGATAGCCGGGCGTGATGTAGATACCCGTCCAATCCTTGCCGGGCTGCACGATGCCATCTTCCGTCGTCACGCTCTCCAGCGTGCGGCAGCTCGTTGTGCCAACCGCGACGATGCGCCCGCCATATTGCCGGGCAACATTAATGCGATCAGCTGCATCCTTAGAAACCTCATAATACTCTTTGTGCATGACGTGGTCTTCAATCTTCTCTTCCGCCACGGGACGAAATGTCCCCAGTCCCACATGCAGCAGGATATCCACGATGCCCGTGCCCTGCGCGCGAATCCTGTCCAGCAAATCGTTGGTAAAATGCAGTCCGGCCGTCGGCGCGGCTGCGGATCCGTTTGTCTGGGCATAGACCGTCTGATAACGGTTCTTGTCCGCGAGCCGCTCAGTGATGTACGGCGGCAGAGGCATCTGCCCCGCGCGATCCAGCACCTCTTCAAAGATTCCGTCAAACAACAGCTCGATGAGTTTCCCGCCGTCGGCTTCTGTGTCGCCCAGTACGCGAATCGAAAGTTCATCGTTGACCACATATTCCCGACCGACAACCGCTCTGCGCGCCGGACGCGCGAGACACTCCCATGTGCGGTCTCCGGTTCTCTTTAATAGAAGAAACTCCATGTTTCCGCCCGTGTCCGAGCGGTGCGCAAAGAGCCTCGCGGGCAACACACGAGTATTGTTGCGCACGAGTACGTCCTTTGATGAAAGATACCCGGTAACATCGGAGAACACACGGTCCTCGATCAACCGCGTATCGCGGTGATAGACCAGTAATCGCGAGGACGCGCGATCGGAAATCGGCGTCTGCGCGATGAGTTCCTTGGGTAAATCGTAGGCGAAGTCGCTTGTCTGCATGCTGCACTCATTTCTAAATCGACAAAACCGCAAGCAAATTTCTTGTTTGTGTCTCTTGTTATTTCTCAATCTATACGCAATCGGTTGGCATATACCGGATGCGCTGACCGAAGTATTATAACGAAAAGCGCTTCCGAATGCAAGTTTACAGACAAATCAAGGAAAAAGAAGGCGGGATCAACCAAAATCTGTACTAAGTCATCCGGCTTTTCGGTTTTACTTACATTTGATCTATCTGATATTTTGATAAAACAATGTTCGTTTATCCTTGAACCATGAGAAAGAATTTAAAAGGAGAAACGTTTATGATGAAGAAACTGCTTACGTCGCTGATCGCGCTTGTTATGGTCGCGAGCCTTGCCGCCTGTGCCGCCACACCTTCAGCAATCGATCCATCGGACTCCTCCGCAACATTTGACGAAGATATCGTCGTCGTCTCCCGTGAAGACGGCAGCGGAACCCGCGGTGCATTCATCGAACTCTTCGGCGTAGAACAGAAAAATGCCGACGGTAAAAAGGAAGACTACACCACGTTGGATGCCGAGATAGTCAACAGCGGTTCCGTCGTCCTCCAGACCGTTGCGGGCAACGATGCGGCCATCGGCTATGTCTCCCTCGGCTCTCTGAACGACACCGTGAAGGTTCTTCAGATCGACGGATCAGATGCAACCGTAAATAGCGTGATAGACGGCTCCTATAAAATCTCGCGTCCATTTAACATCGTCACAAAGCCAGAAGTCTCCGAAGCCGCCAAAGCGTTCATCGCCTTTATCCTCAGTGCGGAAGGCCAGGCAGTCGTGGAAAAAAATCACTACATTCCGACGGAAAACGCCCCCGCGTTTACCGGCAGCACCGTAGCCGGTAAAGTCGTGGTCGCCGGCAGCTCCTCCGTTACCCCGGTTATGGAGAAACTCAAGGAAGCCTACCTCGCAGTCAATCCCAATGCTGAAATCGAGATTCAGATGAGCGATTCCAGCACAGGCGTCAAAATGGCAATCGCAGGCACCTGCGATATCGGAATGGCGTCCCGCGCCCTCAAAGACAGTGAGACCACCGAAGGCGTCGCCTCTACCGTCATAGCATTGGACGGCATCGCTGTCATCGTCAATCTGAACAACCCGATCACCGGCCTCACTGCCGAACAGGTGCGTCAGATCTACGTGGGCGAAGTGATGAACTGGGCAGACGTGAAATAAACAAATAAAGACTTGGAGCTACTTGGATGAATAACAAAAAAGCCCAAACGCGTGAAACCGCCGCGGGACGAAAAAACCAAGTGCGCGAGGGCGCGGCGAGAATCTTGTTTCTCGCCGCTGCCTGCGTCAGTATACTTGCGGTTCTGCTGATTACGGTCTTCCTTCTGGTCAGCGGCGTACCCGCCATCGCGGAAATCGGTGTTTTCGAATTTATCTTTGGTACCGTTTGGAAGCCCGGAAACGATATGTTCGGAATTCTGCCGATGATTCTCGGCAGTCTCTATGTCACCGCAGGCGCGCTCGTGCTCGGTGTTCCGATCGGCGTACTGACGGCGGTTTTCCTCTCCCGCTTCGCCAGCAAAAAGATGGTGGGGCTGTTAAAGCCCGCCGTGCAGCTGCTTGCGGGTATTCCTTCCGTCGTCTACGGCTTCTTCGGCCTCGTGGTCATCGTGCCGCTGCTTGGCGGACGCGGGAGCATGCTCGCCGCAAGCATCGTGCTTGCCATCATGATCCTGCCGACGGTCATCACCGTCTCCGAAAGCTCTCTCAACGCGGTGGAATCGTCCTATTATGAAGGCGCGCTTGCGCTGGGCGCGACCCATGAGCGTTCGGTCTTCACGATCATCCTGCCTGCCGCAAAGAGCGGCGTGACAGCCGCTGTCATCCTCGGCGTCGGCCGCGCGATCGGCGAAGCCATGGCGGTTATCATGGTCGCGGGCAACCAGCCGCGCATGCCGCAGGGCATCCTGAAGGGGCTTCGAACCCTCACGACGAACATCGTCATGGAGATGGGCTACTCCGCCGATCTGCACAGAGAGGCGCTGATCGCCACCGCGGTCGTACTATTTGTCTTCATCTTACTCATCAACTTTCTCTTTTCTTTGACGAAACGGGGTAAAAAAGCATGAAATATCAAAAGATTTCTGCGATTCTTCTCCGTTTGGCGGTCTATCTGGCATCCATTATCACCGTCGGCGCCCTGCTGTTCGTGGTCGGTTACATCCTCGTGCAGGGTGTGCCGCATCTCTCCTTTAAGCTGTTTGAGTGGAAATACACCACGGAGAACCTCTCGCTGTTGCCCGCGCTGCTCAATACGATTCTGATGACCGGCCTTTCGCTGCTCATCGCGGTTCCGCTCGGTGTGTTCGCTGCGATCTACCTCGTGGAGTACGCCAAGCGCGGCAGCAAACTTGTCCGAGTGATCCGTATGAACGCGGAGACGCTCGCAGGTATTCCGTCCATCGTCTACGGGCTCTTCGGCATGCTCTTCTTCGTCACCGCGCTCAAGCTCGGCTTTTCGATGCTCTCAGGCGCGCTGACGATCTCCATCATGATTCTGCCTGTCATCCTCCGCACGTCGGAGGAAGCGCTCATGAGCGTGCCCGACAGCTTCCGCGAGGGCAGTTTCGGGCTTGGAGCAGGTCGGCTTCGCACCGTCTTCCGCGTGGTGCTTCCGGATGCGATCCCCGGCATACTCGCGGGCGTGATCCTTGGCGTCGGTCGCGCGGTCGGCGAGACCGCAGCGCTCCTCTATACCGCGGGCACGTCATCCGACACCGTCTCCGGTATCACGGACTCCGCACGAACGCTCTCTGTGCACATGTACGCGCTCTCACAGGAGGGGTTGTACGTAGACCAAACCTATGCGACAGCCGTAGTGCTGCTCATCATTGTCGTCGGCATCAATGCGCTGTCGGCAATGGTCGCAAAGCGCGTCACCCGGCGCAAGATATAATTTTTTAACTGTTTGTTGAAAGAAATGCTGTGAATAAGCAAGATGTTATTTTTAGAAACTGTTTTTTAAAGGAAATACGATATGAGCAAGTTTGATATTACCAATCTAGACCTGTTTTACGGACAACTGCAAGCACTGAAAAACGTCGAGCTGCAGATTCCGGAGCGGCAGATCACAGCCTTCATCGGCCCCAGCGGCTGCGGCAAGAGCACTCTGCTCCGCTCGCTCAACCGCATGAACGACCTTGTGGAAGGCTGCGTCATCACCGGAAAGGTGCTGCTCGACGGGCAGGACATTTACGCCTCGAACATGGACACCACCGTTTTGCGCAAGCGCGTCGGCATGGTGTTTCAAAAGCCGAACCCCTTTCCCATGACCGTCTACGACAACGTCGCCTACGGCCCCCGCACCCACGGCGTGCGCGGCAAGGCAAAGCTCGACGACATTGTGGAGCAGTCCCTGCGCGACGCCGCAATCTGGGACGAGCTCAAAGATCGTCTCCGCAAGGACGCGCTCGGCCTTTCCGGCGGTCAGCAGCAGCGTCTCTGCATCGCACGCGCGCTCGCGGTCGAACCCGAAGTCGTTCTAATGGACGAACCGACCAGCGCGCTGGATCCTATTTCGACCTCAAGAATCGAAGACCTCTGCGTGACGTTGCGCGAGAAATATACTATAATCATCGTAACGCACAATATGCAGCAGGCCGCTCGCATCTCCGACAACACAGCTTTCTTCCTGCTCGGTGAAATCATCGAGTACGGAAATACTGAGAAACTATTCAGCATCCCGCGCGACAAACGCACAGAAGATTATATTACGGGGAGGTTCGGTTAATGCGAAATACGTTTGAAGAACAACTGCGCTTGTTGAATCAGGAGCTGCTCGAAATGGGCGCGCTGATTGAGCATGCAATTCAGTCTGCAAGCGAAGCGCTGATCCGCCAGGATGTCGAGGCGGCAAATAACGCAATCACCTTTGACCGCGAGGTCGATCAGAAAGAGCGCGAAATCGAATCTCTCTGCCTCAAACTGTTGTTGCAGCAGCAACCCGTTGCGCGGGACCTCCGGCTGATTTCAGCCGCGCTGAAGATGATCACGGATATGGAACGAATTGGCGACCAGGCCTCGGACATCTCCGGCATCGTGATCTACCTCGCCGGAAAGCCGTATATCAAGCCGCTGGAACACCTGCCGCAGATGGCGGAAGCCGCCATCCGGATGGTTTCCGGCAGCATCGACGCGTTCATCAACAAAGACCTCGTGCTCGCGCGCGATATCATCGATATGGACGACATCATAGACGATCTGTTTGACACGATCAAGAGCGAACTGATCGATCTGATTCGGAAAGACCCCGATAATGGCGAGCAAGCGATCGATCTCCTCATGATCGCGAAATATTTCGAGCGCATCGGCGATCACGCGCAGAACATCGCCGAGTGGGCGGAGTTCTCGATCACCGGCATCCATAAGGGTTCGGAGTTATGATCTATTACGTGGAAGACGACGCGAACATTCGCGAACTGGTGGTCTATACGCTTAACCAAACCGGTCTTGCCGCGAAGGGTTTCCCCGACGCAGCTGCGTTTTTTACAGCTTCTTCCGAAGTAAAACCAACGATAATCCTGCTGGATATCATGCTCCCCGGCGAGAATGGGCTCATGATCCTCAAAAAAATTCGCGCAAATGCGAGTACGGCTTCCATCCCCGTAATGATGATCACCGCAAAGACCACGGAGTTTGATAAAGTCTCCGGCCTCGACCTTGGCGCAGACGACTATATCACAAAGCCATTCGGTATGGCGGAGCTCGTCGCCCGCGTCAAAGCATTGCTCAGAAGAAGCGGCATGAAAGCCAGCGCAGAGCGGCTCTCGCACGGCGAGCTCGTCGTGGATATCGCCAAGCACACGGTCACCGTCGGCACAAAAAACGTGATTCTCACCTATAAAGAGTTTTCGCTGCTCGCCTGCCTGATGGAGAACGCAGGCCGCGCATATACCCGCGAGCAGCTCCTCGAAACCGCGTGGGGTTATGATTACGAGGGCGGCACGCGCACGGTCGATGTACACGTGCAAACCCTACGCACGAAGCTTGGCACCAGCGGAAGGTTTATCGAGACCGTGCGTGGCGTTGGTTATCGCTTCGGCGAATGATTTTTTCTATAGATAGAGTCTTCACCCATATCAGCAAAAACCGATAATATCGTAGCACACCGGGAGCACACTGAATGAGAAAACGTATATTCTGGAACATATTCCTCTCTTCGCTCATCGCGGCGCTGCTGCTGGGCAGTGTGATACTGCTCGCGCAATATCGCATATTTGAGAATCTTGTGTTCTCAGAGCTTGCTTCGGAAAGCAGATATGTCCAAAGCGGGCTTGCCTCCGCCGCAGATGAACACGCATATCTCACCAGCCTGCCTTCCAGCAACCGGGTAACGCTGATCGACGCGAACGGAACGGTGCTCTACGATAACTCGTCAGATGCAACCAAGCTCGCAAATCATGCCGACAGGCCGGAAGTCGCAGCCGCAAAGTCTGTTGGCGTCGGAACCAGCAGCCGTTTCTCCGAAACGCAGCTCATCAAGAACTTTTATTATGCCCGCCTGCTTTCCGACGGGCGCATCTTACGAGTGGCAAGCAGCCAAAAGAGCGTATTTGGCATGATTGGAACCCTGCTGCCAACTATGCTCGCGGTGCTGCTCGCGATCGTTGTGATTTCTGTGCTCTTTGCACGCTATGCAGCAAAGACCATCGTGCAGCCCATTAATGCGCTGGATTTGGAGAACCCGCTCGGAAATGTTGCGTATGACGAGCTTGCACCGCTACTCACCAGCATGGAACATCAGCGGCGCGAGATCATCAGCCGAATCGCTGCACTCTCGGAAAAGCAGCGCGAGTTCACCGCCGTCACGGAAAACATGCGTGAAGGCTTCATCCTGCTCGACTCTACCGACCGAATGCTTGCAATCAATAGCAGCGCGGCGTTCATCTTCGGTGCAGAACCCAAACAGGTCATCGGTGCACATGTGTTGATGCTCAACCGCAGCGTCGCCATTCAGCAAGCGCTTGAGAAAGCGAAAGCTGCAGGATCAGGTCAGGCGACATTGGTGCGCGGCACCAATACCTATCAGGTGCTTGCAAGTCAAGTAACGGATCACTGCACACAGACCGGAACCGTTATTTTGATCCTTGATATTTCTGACCGCATCGCGGCGGAGCAGATGCGCCGCGAGTTTTCAGCGAATGTCTCCCACGAGTTGAAAACCCCATTGACGTCGATTCTCGGATATGCAGAAATCATGCGTGACGGCGTGGCAAAAGCAGAGGATACGCACAGATTCGCCGGAAAAATTCATGCAGAGGCAATGCAGCTCATGTCATTGATCGAAGATATCATCCGTCTTTCCCAGCTGGACGAAAAAACATCCCTGCCGGAGTTGACCATTGTCGATCTGAAAGATATCTGTGAGGACGTTTGCCAGCGTATGCTACCACAGGCGGAGAAAGCAGGCGTTACGCTCAACGCAAACTGTGCCAATGCAAGCGTGCGCGGGATTCCTAAAATTTTGGAAGAGATCGTGCTCAATCTAGTAGATAACGCGATCAAATACAATACTTCAAACGGAAAGGTCGGCATAACGCTCAAAACCACGGATACAAGCGTAGATCTGACTGTTTCCGACACAGGCATCGGCATCTCCGACGATCATATTTCCCGCGTGTTTGAGCGGTTTTACCGCGTGGATCGCAGCCGTAACAAGCAGATCAGCGGGACGGGGCTTGGACTTTCCATTGTGAAGCATTCTGCAGAGCTGCTGGGCGCAACCGTACAGTTGCAGAGCAAACTAGGTATCGGCACCACCGTGAATGTTTCTTTTCCCGCGATTGATTGATCGTTGCATCGTTTCCAGAAACTGGAAAATTCCCGATTGCATCCGACTCTTTCCGGCTATCGACAACAATATGCACCATGTCGTCGCCTTCCGGCAACGTAGCAGCGGGTTCCAGGTTGGAAGAGCTATATCGGTCTGAAACAGTTTAGCTGTCGACCGCAATCTCGGCGATCAGCTGTTTCCGGCGACTAAATTCCACACGAATCTAATCTTCGCATTGTACGGTGCGTTCAAAAGTTTTACAGAAACGCAAAGCGTTGCTGCATCCGTTAAGCAGGGTGTCACTGTTGCGCCGGGTTTTCATTCTGCATCAATACCGTCAGTCATGATTGCATCTTGTGTATTGGCCGCTCTGACGCTGAAACTACAGACTGTCGCAGACAAGGCAAGTGCCATTGCGAAAGCTACGATCACGATGCGTTTGTTGGATATCATAACGGCTCATTTCTCATTTTAAGGATCAAGCCCATCCCTTGTTGTCCAGAAGTAAAGTTGCTAACAATTTGTTGCGAAAACCCGACCACAATCACTGGCTATTGGAATATCTACAGAGCTATCATGGCGCATGAAAATGATTTGTACTGTGACATCAACATATCATAGTCCTGAAAAAATGATATGAACTCAATCAAGAGCAAGAAAACCGTTGCGATTAGATTGGATTAGTGTCAGATGCAAGCTATTGTTCGCTATTTCGCTCTCCAGAGCATCTGCGCTTTTTCAAAGAAGTATTCCGCGCAACCGGAATCGTTCAGCCATGCAAGATAGGAGCGCACCGTGCTGCCGACGAGCACATACTGCTCGATCGTCATCGGTAAACCGAGCGTGAGGAATAATTGCTGTAATATCGATTCAAACATAGTCGGCGTTGCGCAAAGCCGGAGGATCGTCTCCGCGATTTCATGCGCTTTGTCGATGTTCAGTTGCGCAAGAGGCGCGATGTCCTCCGTTGCCGCCGCGTGCGCGGGGATAAACACCTTTGCATCAAGTGTCTTTACCATCTCCAGTGTCTTCAGGTACTGCTCGACGTCATAAACAAACGTGATCTGGTACTTTTCCAGCGTCTCCTGACTGGACAGACAGTCCGCGAGATAGACCGCGCCGTCTGCGCTGCGGTAGCCCACCATATCGAAGAAATGACCCGGCAGCGGCAGAATCGTCAAATTTTCCGGCATCGCTTCCGGCGTGAGCTCGTCCGCCTCGCTCTCTTGCGCCATCAGAAACTTATGCCGAAGGCTCTGCGGTGGAAACCCGCCATAGAGAAACGACGGCTCCAGTACGGGGTGAACGGTAAAGTCGCGCTCAATACCGGGCGCAAAGATATCGCAACCCGTCTGCGTTTGCAGATACTTGTTGCCGCCGATGTGATCCGCGTTGGAGTGGGTGTTATAGATTGCACGCAGGCGCCAGCCGTTTGCTTCCAGAATCTGACGAACCTTACGGCCTGTCTCCTTGTCGTTCCCGCTGTCGATGAGGCAAACATCGTTGCAATCGAACTTGACCAACCCGATCTTTACGGGGCTTTGGATATAGTAGCAGCTTTCCGTGACCTGGTGCAGTTCGTACATAGTTTCTCCTGTTTCAACTCAATCCGAGCGTATCATTTTTCCATGAATACCGTTTGTCGATCCAAACGATAGCGAATCATCTGGTAGACGCGCGTTCCGTCCTCCGAACGATCATCGACTTTTCCTGCCTCAATAAATTGAAGGTGTTGCAACAGCTTCCGCGAAGACGCATTCTCCTGTTCGGTATATGCTTCCAGCGATGCAAGATTCAACGTGCCAAACGCATATTCGATCACCTGCGTCAGTGCTTCGCCCATATATCCCCTGCCCTGAAACTCCGGAGCGATGCCGTAGCTCAACTCAGCCATGGTTTGTGTCTCGTTGAAATTCCAGATGCCGACGGAACCGATCACGCGAGCGGAAGCGCGATGCTGAATCGCCCAAATGATCCAGCGGTTCTCGTCTACGCCACGAAGCATCTTCGCCAGATACTCGTCCGTCTCCGAAATGTCGTGATCCGGCATCGTATCTGTGTACACGTGCATCCGTTTGTCAGACCGCATAGCAAAGAAGTCGTCTCTGTCGTCGCGCGACATCTTACGAAGGATCAGACGTTCGGTTTCCAGCACGGGAAACGGATCAAACTTCATGCCGCTCTCCAAATCTCAAAAAACAGATTGCTCAATATTCAACACACCCTGCACCGAGATCACGGCGTTCCCACCGATCCGGATTCTGCCGTGTTCGTCCA
>PNNR01000027.1 GCA_013824375.1 Clostridiales bacterium | reverse complement strand
AATCCTGTCCTTGGCGTCGCAGCCGAATTCGCATTTCTTAGCGGATTACGGGCGCACCTTCGCTGAGCAGGATTTTTATCTTGATTGGGGAAACGTTGTATCGCACGTCCCAAAGCGATTGCAGGAGGTATAGGCGGATGCCCGGTTTCTTGATTGGCCTTGCGTGCGGTGCGGGCGAGCTGTTTTTGCTCACGCAGGTAATAAAGGCCGTCTCAGCGGGACAATCCCTTAAAACCCTTGTGCTTGTGTTTGGAAAGATCCTGTTGTTTGCTGCGGCGCTGGTGCCCGTTGCGCTGTTTTTCCGGCGCGATTTGGTCTGGTGCGGCGTAGGAATCTCATCCGTTCTCGTCGTCGGCGCGGTGGTCATCAACGTGCTCATGCGCAGAAACGGGAAAGGAGACCGTTAAATGCAGTTTATCATGCCTTCCGTCGGAAAATGGATCGCCATCGCGCTCTCGCTGATCGTAGGCGTCGGCGCGCTCTACCTGCGTTCCCGCATTCCCCAGCCGGAAAAGATGGAGGAAGGTTATAAGTCCGCAAAAAAGAAGCGCAATCTGCTGCTGATGGCTGGCGTACTCCTGCTCTGGCTCTGCAGCGGGCTTTTCCTCGGCAGCTTTGGACTCGGCGCACGAGAGTTTCAGGTTGAAATCAGCCCCACGCGGATGGATATCCTCGGTTCCTCAGTGAGCTCAACCGTGTTTATGTCGTGGATCGTGATCGCGGCCCTTGCGGTGATTGCGATTCTGTTACGTATCTTCATCATCCCGCGGTTCAAGGAAACGCCGCGCGGGCTTCAGCTCGTGCTGGAAACCGCCGTCACCGCCATCAACGACCTGACAAAAGAAAAATACGGCCACAGAAACGACGGCCTCGCTTCCTATTTCTTCGCGCTGGCGGCCTTGTTCATCGGCTCAGCCGTTGTCGAGCTATTCGGATTTCGGCCGCCAACGACCGACCTGAGCATGACGCTTTCCTATGCACTGGTAACCTTCGTGCTCATCAACGTCTACGGCATCTATAAAAAAGGCATCAAAGGGCGCTTGCAGAGCTTCATCCGGCCAAAGGCGATCATCGCCCCGTTCAAGCTGCTCTCCGACCTCGCCGTACCGATCTCGCTCGCGTGCCGACTCTTTGGCAACATGCTCGGCGGCATGGTCGTCGTTGAGCTGATCTATTTCGCGCTTGGCGCGTTTTCGGTCGGCATCCCCGCGGTGCTGGGGCTGTATTTCAACGCCTTTCACCCGCTGATCCAGTTCTTCATCTTCATCAACCTGTCGCTTACGTTTATTGGTGAGGCAGTAGAAGAGATCGAGTGATTCACCGGCTGCGCTGGCGAACACGCAGGTGAAGCTGACGTTTATCGGCGAAGCGGTTGAAGAAACAGAATAATTCAGAAGGCTGAACACACAAAACCCGCCGGCGGAGCCGGAGACAATATTTCCAGTATAACTTAGGAGGGTTCTTACCATGACGGATATCGGATTGATCGCAATCGGCGCAGGCCTCGCTGTTCTGACCGGCGCGGGCGCAGGCCTTGGCATGGGCATCGCCACCGGCAAGGCAGTTGAGGCAGTTGCCCGCCAGCCGGAAGCAAACAGCAAGATCAACGCGCTGTTGCTGCTCGGCCTCGCGCTGACCGAGTCGACCGCCATCTATGGCTTTGTCACCGCGCTAGTTATGATTTTCACGATGGGCAAATAACGTCGCCAAAAGAGGGGTATCCATGGAATTTCACCTGATCGATTTCATCGAGCACGCGCTCAACCTCCTCATTCTCTTCCTCTTGCTGCGCCACTTCTTATATAAGCCGGTGAGCAAGTTTATGGCGGAGCGGGAGGCAAAGTTTGCGCGCGAACGGGAGCAGCTCGACGCGAGCTGGAACGAAGCGAACGTGCTCAAGGCGCAGTATGAAACCTCGATGAAAAATGCGAGGCTTGATGCCGAGCACATCGCGGACGCACGCCACAAAGCCGCCGAGCGCGAAGCGGAAGACCTTCGCAAAAAGGCCGAGCAGGACGCGCAGGGCATCCTCTCCGACGCGATGCGCCAGGCAGTCGCAGAGCGCGAAGGTATGCTCAAGGAGCTCCGTTCGCAGACCGCAGAGCTTGCCGTGGATATCGCGGGCAAGATTCTCGAGCGCGAAGTCTCGCAAGAGGATCACCAGCGCATCATCGACAGCTTTTTTGACAAGGTCGGTTAAGGCTTTATTTGGTTACTGTGCGGACAAAACCGCCCGCTCGGATCGTTTCCCTTTGCATTTTCGCGGCACAAACCCGCGCAGAATGCGCATATTCTGAACTGTTTTGTTAGGAAAGTGAGCTCTGTATGGCTCTAAAAGGCGAATTATACACCGCAGGCCCGTTCGGGGAAGAACAGATTGAATCCGTCAAGCAGCACTTTCGCGAGCTGCTCGGCCACGAAGTCAACTTCGAGATCAAAGAGAACGAAGCGCTGATCGGCGGTTTTCTCGCCATCATCGACGGGAAGATTTATGATGCGAGCGTAGCCTACCGCGTCAAAGAAGCGCAGCATATGCTAGCGAGCAACAGTGCCTCCGGCGCGGAGATCACGGCGGAGAACGTCCGGCTTACGGGAAGCGAGAGCAAGTCCTTACACAGCAGCGCGGCGGACATCGGTAAGACGCTCAAGCACCGCATGCGTTCGTTTGAAAACAAGTCCGCGGTTTACGAATACGGCATCGTCACCAGCGTCGGTGACGGCGTCGTGCGCATCGAAGGACTTTCGCATACCCGCTACGGCGAGCAGATCGCCTTTGATAACGACATTTACGGCATGACCATGGACCTTGAGCTGGACGGCGTCGGCGCGGTGTTGCTCAACGGGCAGGACGGTGTCCGCGTTGGCGAGCGCGTCTACGGCACCGGCCGTGTGGTCGAGGTGCCGGTCGGCGATGAGCTTTTAGGCCGCGTTGTCAACCCCATCGGCATGCCGCTGGATAACAAGCCCCTCAATCCCGCGCGCTACCGCCCGGTGGAGTCCCCTTCTCCGCACATCATCGACCGCCAGGCGGTCAACGAACCGCTGATGACCGGGCTTCTCGCGGTGGACAGCATCATCCCCATCGGGCGCGGACAGCGCGAGCTGATCATCGGCGACCGGCAGACGGGCAAGACCACCATCGCGGTGGATACGATCATCAACCAGCGAGGCAAGAACGTCAACTGCGTCTATGTTGCCATCGGACAAAAGCTCTCCACCGTCGCGCAAATCTGCGAGACGCTGCGATCAGCGGGCGCGATGGAATTCACCGTCATCGTCGTGGCAAGCGCCAGCGATTGCGCGGCGATGCAGTATCTCGCTCCCTACGCGGGCTGCGCGATTGCCGAGCAGTTCATGTATGACGGCAAGGACGCGCTGGTCATCTATGACGACTTGAGCAAGCACGCCGTGGCCTACCGCGCCATGTCGCTGCTGTTACACCGTCCGCCGGGACGCGAAGCATATCCCGGAGACGTGTTCTACCTGCATTCGCGCCTTCTGGAGCGCGCAGGCCACCTCAGTGAGGCAAACGGTGGCGGTTCCTTGACCGCGCTGCCCATCGTCGAGACGATGGCGAGCGATATCTCCGCCTATATTCCGACCAACGTGATCTCGATTACGGACGGCCAGATCTACCTTGAACCGGAATTGTTCCATTCCGGCGTGCGCCCGGCGGTCAACGTCGGCCTCTCCGTCTCCCGCGTCGGCAGCGCCGCGCAGAAGAAGGCCATGCGCAAGGTCGTCAAAAAGCTCCGCCTGACGCTCGCGCAATACCGCGAACTGCAGATCTTCGCGCAGTTCGGCTCCGACATCGACAGCGTCACCAAGGAAATCCTCGACAACGGTGACCGGCTCAGCGAAACGCTCAAGCAAAACCAGCACGAGCCGCTGCAGATGAGCGAACAGGTGCTGCTGTTGTACGCCGTCATGAACGGCTACCTCAAGGGAGTGCCGTCGCCGCATGTGCGCGCTTTCCAAAAGGGGCTTTTGCAATACGTGCGCCGCAATTACGGCGCCATGCTGGACGAAATCGAGGAAAGCGGAGACCTCACCGAAGAAACCGTCGAAGAGCTCCGCGCCAGCATCGAGAACTATCATCTGACCTGTCAGGCTTAAGATTATTGTCGCTTTGCGCCGCCTTTATGCGGCGCGGACATCTTTTCCGGAAGGAGACTCAGCTGCATGCCTAATGTCAGCGATATTCGCTTTCATATCAAGAGCGTGAAACAAACGCGCCAGATCACCAACGCCATGCACATGGTCTCTGCGTCCCGCATGCGCAAGGCACTCGACGGCATCCAGAAAAACCGCGCGTATTTCTATCACGCGCTGGATATCATCGTGGACATACTCAACCACACGGGAGATATCTCGCACAACTATCTACGTCATCGCGCGGGCGACAAGGTCGCCTACATCATCGTCGCGGGCGAAAAGGGGCTTTCGGGCTCCTACAACCACGCGGTGCTCGCGCTTGCGGACAGCGTGATGGCGGACAAGAACGTCGTGGAGGTCTACACCATCGGCAGCGTCGGCACCTCGCACTATCTCCGCCGCGGCATCACGCCTGACCGACATTTCGAGCGCCTCGTGGAAAAGCCGAAACTCGATCAGGTGCGAAGGCTCATGACGATTCTCATCGAGCAATACGACCGTGGCGAGATCGACGAACTGAGGATCGTCTACACGCGTTTTGTCAACACGCTTTCGCGCGAGCCTGTGGAGCAAAAGCTGCTTCCCGTCGAGCTCAACGATTTCAAGCGCGAACGACCCGAAAATGCGCTGGATCGGCAGTATGACAGCTCGTTCATCCTCTACGACCCGTCGCCGAAAGAGGTGCTCAACGCGTTGATCCCGCAGCTATTGATCGGCTATGTCTATGGTGCGATCGTGCACGCCTACGCGAGCGAAAATTGCTCCCGTATGGCCGCGATGGAAAACGCCACGCGCAGCGCGGACAAGATGATCGATAAACTGACGCAGCAGTATCACGCCGTGCGCCAGCTGACCATCACCAACGAACTCGCCGATATCATCGGCGCCGCCAACGCGGCAAACGCGGCGAGATCCGCAGACGCCGCCTATTATCCGGAGGAAGAAGACAAATGACGGAACAAGAACGCACCGGTAGCATCATCCGCATCATCGGCCCCGTACTGGATGTGCGATTCAAAGAAGGCAGCGAGCCGCGGCTAAAGACGCTGCTCGTCACCAGGAGCGAGCCGCCCGTCCACATCGAAGTTGTGCAGCACCACTCTCCCGGCGTGGTGCGCGCCATCGCGTTGGAACCCACGGAGGGTCTTTCGTGCGGTATTCAAGTGCTCAACACCGGCGGCGGTATCCAAGTACCCGTCGGCGAAAATATGTTTGGCCGTGTCATCGACTGCCTCGGCCGCCCCATCGATGGCCTCGGCCCGATCAACGCGCCGCAGCGGGACGTGCATCAGGCGCCGCCTTCGTTTTTGCTTCAGCGGCCTTCCACCACGCTGTTTGAAACGGGCATCAAGGTCATCGACCTGCTCGCGCCCTATCCCGTCGGCGGTAAGATCGGCCTCTTCGGCGGCGCTGGCGTCGGTAAAACGGTGCTGATTCTGGAACTCATCCACAATATCGCGAAGAACCGCGGCGGATATTCGGTCTTTGCCGGCGTCGGCGAACGCAGCCGCGAGGGCACCGACCTTATCGCGGACATGCGTGAGAGCGGCGTCATCGCGCGCACATCCCTCGCCTTCGGACAGATGAACGAGCCGCCGGGATCGCGCATGCGCGTGGCACTCGCGGGGCTTTCGATGGCGGAATATATCCGTGACGAAATGCATCAGGACGTGCTTTTGTTCATCGACAACATCTTCCGCTTCGTGCAGGCGGGCAACGAAGTCTCCGCACTGTTGGGACGCATGCCCAGCGCGGTCGGCTACCAGCCGACGCTCGCCAACGAACTCGGCGAGCTGGAAGAACGCATCGCGAGCACGCCGCACGGCTCCATCACCTCCGTGCAGGCGGTCTATGTGCCCGCGGACGATTTGACCGACCCCGCGCCAGCGACGATCTTCTCCCATCTGGACGCGACGACGGTGCTCTCCCGCGCGATTGCCGAAATCGGCATCTATCCCGCAGTCGACCCGCTCTCCTCGTCCTCCCGCATCCTCGAACCCGCCATCGTCGGCGAACGGCACTACGCCGTCGCGCGGCGCGTGCAGGAGACCTTGCAGCGCTATCACGAACTGCAGGATATCATCGCCATCCTCGGCATGGACGAGCTTTCGGACGACGACCGCCAGACGGTCTACCGCGCGAGAAAGATTCAAAACTTCCTCAGCCAACCGATGCATGTGGCGGAAGTCTACAGCGGACAGCCGGGCTGTTCCGTCTCGCTTGCGGACACGATCGCGAGCTTTGAGGAGATCGTGGATGGTAAAGCAGACGAAATCCCCGAGTCGCTGTTCCTGCTTGCGGGCAGCATCGCAGAGGTGCACGCACGCTATGCCGAGATGCTTAAAAACGCGCAGGTATAACCGCAGAATCATTTTTTGTACATATCCCCGATTTTTTCGGAAAGGAGCAGACCATGGCAAAACCGTTCAACCTGACGGTAGTAACGCCGGAACGCGAGTTTTTCAACGGAAAAGCGATCTATGTCAGCGTGCAGTCTATCGCGGGTTCGCTGGGCGTTATGGCGGACCATATGCCGATGGTCTCCGCGCTCGACGTCGGCGCGCTTGTCATCCAGACGGACGAACACACCACGCGCACGGCGTTTCACTCCGAAGGATTCATCGAGGTACGTCCGGAATGCGTCTACATCCTCTCGCAGGCCTGCGAGTGGCCGGAGGAGATCGATGAAAAGCGCGCGCTCGAAGCCGAACAGCGCGCGCAGGAACGCCTCGCGCAGCAGCGCGGCGAAGACCTCGGCACAATGGGGCACAGCAAGGTTGCGCTCATGCGCGCCATGACGCGGCGAAAGATCAAGTCCATGTCGTCCAAATAATCCATACAATCAATCGATTCGCGCTCCGGTCAAACGGGGCGCTGTTTTGTTTCGATTGCGCGGTGCCGCCGCATTTCATATAATAAAATCAGTCGGCTGACATCACTGGAAAAGCGAGGCGAAGCACACATGCAAAAACGGCGCATCACCAAGACGGTCGTTGCGGTATTTTTCGTTACACTCGCGCTCTGCGCCGCGCTCTCGGTATATATCGAATATGGCAGGCGCGCGCGCGAGGACGACCAGATGAAGTTCGTCGCGGGTACCGTCAGTGCGCAGGCATATGAGGTGCTCTCCGCGCAGCTCAACAAAGCAAAGACGCTGGAAGCATTCGTGGTGCAAAGCGAAGGCGGCACGGAAGGCTTTGAGCGCGTGGCAAGGCTCCTTGTCACCGACAGCACTGTACGAAACGTGCTGCTTGCGCCTAATGGCATCGTCAGTGACGTCTACCCGATTAAGGGCAACGAAAGCGTGCTGGGGCATGATCTCACGGGCCGCAAAGCGGGCGACAAGGAAGCGCAGGCCGCCATTGACCGCGGAGACATGATCATGGCGGGACCGTTCAGCCTCGTACAGGGGGGGCTAGGCATCGCAGGTAGGCTTCCGGTCTATCTGGGCGGCTCGTTCTGGGGCATCGTCTCCGTGACGCTGAATTACCCGGATGCGCTCAGCGGGCTCACCGCGCCGGATTCCGTCGCGGCACAGGGGTTTGCCTGCCGCATCTGGCGTGTGAACCCCGACACGGGCATCGAACAGACCATCATCAACAGCGGCGTAGGAATCGCGAGCCGCGCGTATGACTACGCGTTCCCGATCTATAACTCCGAGTGGCACGTAACCGTCTCTCCCGTTCAGCCGTGGTACACCAACGACAGCGTGCTCTATTCCACACTGGTGAGTCTGCTGTTAAGTCTCTCGGTCGCGACCGCGGTCGCGAGCCGCGGCACCATCCGCCGCATGGAGCAGGAAGCGGCGCAAAACCGCATCGCCTCGCTGCAAAAGCAGCTGGAGTTTGACCGCACCAACGTGCTGTTGGCGCAGATCAGCTCGCACTTTTTCTACCACACGCTCAATGCGATTCAGGCGTTGATCGTGCTCGACCCCGACGCCGCCTACAAGATGACGGAGGATTTTTCGCGATTCCTGCGATTTAAGGTGGACAGCGTCAGCGCGGAAAGCGGGCTTGTACCATTCCGCGAGGAAATGCGCACCGTGCGCGCCTACGCGGAGATCAACAAGGTGCAGCTGCAAGGGCGGCTCAACGTTGAATACGACGTGTTTGACGCGGAATTCCTCATCCCCGTGCTGACGATTCAACCCGTGGTGGAAAACGCCATCATTCACGGCATCAAGCCAAAGGTCGGCGGCGGAACGGTTCGCGTGAGCCTCAGCCACGGGTACGGAAGTTATGTGGTTCGTGTGGAAGACGACGGCGTGGGCTACATGCCCGGCGAAGAGACGAGCGCGCACTCGGTCGGCATCCAGAACATCCGCACGCGCATGGAACAGTTCCCCGGCTGTTCGATGCAGGTCACAAGCGAGCCGGGGCGCGGCACAACCGTTTCCCTCATCTACGCCGACAACCTGGTGAAAGAACCCGAATAACTCTGCGCAAGGAGGACACATGAAAACGATACTGGTCGACGATATGGCGCTGGATATACAGCTACTAGAGCTGAAATGCGCGGATATGCCGGAGATTGAGATCGTCGGCAAATTCACATTGCCGGAGGAGGCGGTCACCTATGCGGGCGCACACGAGGTCGAGTTCGCCATGCTGGATATCGACATGCCCGGCATGAACGGCATCGAGCTTGCGATGCGCCTTCGTGAGATCCGGCGGGATATCATCATCGTCTTCATCACCGCGCACCCGCGCTTTGCAGTGGAAGCGTTCCAGATGAAGGCAGACTACATGGTGTTCAAGCCTTTTGACCGCGATGATATTCAGGATGTGCTGGAGCGCGCGCGCCTGCTGCACACGCGCCAGAAAAAGCGGGTGGAGTTCCACACGTTCGGCAATTTCGAGATGTTGGTGGAAGGATCGCCCGTGCGCTTCCTCTCCGCCAAGGCAAAGGAGCTCATGGCGCTCTGCGTGTTCTACGAAGGCCGCAATGTCGGCATCTACGACATCATCGAGTACCTCTGCGAGGACAGCGAAAACAAGACCGCCGAGAACACCGGCTACCGCAGGACGATCAAGGAGCTCACCGACACGCTGAAACACTGCAATGCGGAGGAGATCTTCGTGCGCGAGCGCGGCAGCTGCCGCATCCGCCGCGAACTCGTCTCCTGCGACTACTACGACTTCTGGGCGGGCAAGGCGGACGCTCTCTCCCGCTTCGACGGCAGGTTCATGAGCGATTACGCCTGGGCGGAATCTGCCATCTACCGCATGTGCGAGAAAAAAGGGTTGTCGTAAGCCGGGAGCAGTCGTTGCTCTGGGATAAACCTGTTAAACTGCGCACAACTGCGGTAATAAACCGGACAGGAACGCTGAATCGATCAACACACAGCCAACCCGATGAGGAGAACATATGCTTGCTTTACAAATGGTCATTTACGGGTATGCTTCTCTTATCCTGCTTTTTTTGGTTCTGGACAGTCACGCGAACAAAAGAATATCGCCGAAAAAATCGAAGTGGTTTCGTATTATCCTTTATGCGACTCTTTGGCTGATTTTCAGCGAAGCTGTTACGATGTTCGTTGACGGCAGACCGGGCGCCGCCATGCATTGGGTTGTCTATCTTTCGAACGCCGTTTTGTTTTTGTTCAACGTTCTGCCACTGAGTCTTTGGCTCATCTACCTCGACGAGTGTATTCTGATTACCGAACGGGAAAGAAAAATCAAACGCATCGTATATGCCGGGTTGAATCTCGTCGTAGTCGCGCTTGTTGTGATCAATTTCTCCACAGGTGTTCTGTTTACGGTGACGAGCGCGAACCGGTATGTTCGAGGCGACGCGATCTATCTGATCATGGCAATCAACTACCTGCTCTATTTTGGTTATCTGCCAACATTGGCCAAATATCGCAAATTCATCCGTGGCCGAACATATGAGTTGATCCTCGCGCTCGGCATACTGCCAATCGTTGGCGCAGTCATCCAGATGCTCTACTATGGAACGCCGCTGATCTGGCCGATGATGGCCTTGGTTGCGCTGGCCGCGCATATTCTGGTGGAGCGGGAAGAGATACGAAAAGATGGCCTGACCGGGCTGCCATCGCGGGTTACGTTCGAATCCCGCGCGCAATATAAGGTCGACCGGCTCCAGCCTTTTTCCATCATCATGATCGATCTGGATCACTTCAAGATGATCAATGACGCGCACGGTCACGAGGAAGGCGACGAGGCAATCAAAACCATCGCAAATTTACTCGAAAAATCAATCAAGCAGGGCGATACGGCATATCGGTACGGCGGCGATGAGTTTGTTTTGTTGATTGAGTCGGAGCTGCCGGACATCGCGATGAAAGTCATTGAGCGGTTGAAAACAAGCTTGGATAAATGGAACGACGCCAATCAAAAGCCATACACGCTCTCGTTTTCGGCAGGCGCCGCATTTTACAACGGCAAGAAAGGTGAGAGTATTTACGAGCTTTTTAAAGTGGCGGATGAGATGATGTACCGACAGAAACAGCATAAGCATTGAACGCAATTTTCTGGTTCGAATCAGTCGGGGCGAGCAATCGTGCTTTTATTTTAAAGAGCAATCGACCTTTATCCTCACACGAAGCAAGCAAAAAGAGAGCCTTTCGGCTCTCTTTTAATTTGCGTTTGATCGCTTTATACGTTAATCCGGAACAGCGTCACGTCGCCGTCCTGCATGACATACTCCTTGCCCTCGCTGCGGACAAGGCCTTTTTCCTTGCAGGCGGTCATGGAACCCAGCTCCTGCAGCGTGGTAAACGGCACGATCTCCGCGCGGATGAATCCCCGCTCAAAGTCGGTGTGAATCTTCCCCGCCGCCTGCGGCGCCTTCGTGCCGCGGGTGATCGTCCACGCGCGAACCTCCTTGGGTCCTGCGGTGAGATAGCTGATCAGGCCAAGCAGGCGATAGCACGCCTTGACGAGCTGATCGAGACCCGATTCCTTGATGCCGAGTTCGGCCAAGAATGCGCCCTTTTCGGAAGGATCAAGCTCGGCGATCTCCTCCTCCAGCTTGCAGCAGATGGTCAGCGCCTCGGCTTTTTCGGCTCCTGGCGATTTCATACAGCGCCACAACATGCGCGTTCGGTTCCGCGCCAACCTCGTCCTCGCTGACGTTGGCGACGTAGATGATGGGCTTGCTGGTGAGCATAAAGAAGCCGCGCATGAGCTCCGCTTCCTCGTCCGTCGTGTCGATGCTGCGCGCGGGCTTGCCGCTCTCCAGCGCTTTCTGGATGCGCTCGAGCAGTTCCGTCTCCGCGAGCGTCTTCTTGTCCCCCGCCTTCTGCTGCTTGCGCGTGCGGTCGAGGCGCTTTTCCACCGTCTCCATGTCCGCAAAGATCAGCTCCAGCGAGATCGTCTCGACGTCCCGCGCGGGGTTGACGGAGCCGTCGACATGCACGATGTTCTCGTCCTCAAAGCAGCGCACGACGTGTACCACCGCGTCCACCTCGCGGATATGCGAGAGGAACTTGTTGCCGAGGCCTTCGCCGCGGCTCGCGCCGCGCACCAAACCCGCGATGTCGACAAACTCGATCGTCGTGGGCGTGTATTTTTCGGGGTTGTACATCTTGGCCAGCACATCCAGCCGCTCATCCGGCACCGCCACGACACCGACGTTCGGCTCGATCGTGCAAAACGGATAGTTCGCGGCCTGTGCGCCCGCCTGTGTGATTGCGTTAAAGAGCGTGCTCTTGCCGACATTCGGCAGGCCGATCACTCCAAGTTTCAT
>PNNR01000006.1 GCA_013824375.1 Clostridiales bacterium | reverse complement strand
GTCGTCATCGACGCGCAATACTTCACGCAGGAAGAGGTTGCGCAGATTCAGCAAAACGGGACGAAGGTTTATTCCTACCTCAACATCGGCAGCATCGAGACGTTCCGTGAGGGATATGAGTCCGTCAAGAGCTGCATCCTCTCCCCTTACGACAACTGGCCTGACGAATACTGGGTTGATGTCTCGCGGCCGGAGTGGCAGAACTTCATCGCAAGTGAGGCGAAATCGCTCGCGGAGAAAGGCGTAGACGGGTTCTTTCTGGACAATGCGGACGTTTACTATCTCTACCCGACAGACGCCGTTTACGACGGTTTGAATGCGATTTTAGAGACGCTTACGCAATACGACATACCCGTGCTCATCAACGGCGGAGATGTGTTCGTCACAAAAGTCGTGCTGGATACGGACGAGCCGAATCCTGTCATCACTGGCGTGAATCAGGAGTGTGTGTTCACGAATATCGACTTTGGGCACGGCAAACTAATCCGGCAGGATGCGGAGAACACCGCGTATTATGACGAATACCTCGCCCGCTGTAAATCGGCCGGATTGGATGTATACCTGACGGAATATGCCAAGCGGGGCGATGGAATTTCAACTGCAATTGATTCTTATTGTAACGATCACGGGTATCAATACTATATCTCAACTTCGATCAATCTCGACGCGAACTAACAAAAGAGCGGGTGTTCCCCGCTCTTCTTGTTCCCCCGATTTTCCTTTACAGATTTCCCTGAAACACCGTATCCGTGTCGATGCAGAGATGCTGCACCGCCGTGCGTCCCGTACTGAGCGCGACAGGGCAACCACCCGGCATCATCAGCCTTTGACCCGCGAAGTAAAGGTACGCGATGCTCTCTGGCTTGCATGAAAAGCGCAAGTTCGTCTTGCCTTTCTTCGTGACCGTCATCCAGCTGCCCTTGAAGGAGCCAAGATACCGTTCATATGTCAACGGAGTAGCAACATCACAAACGACGATCTTGCCTGAAATCTGCGGATACTTCGCCTCCAGTTCGTGAATGACGGCATCCGCGAGCTTTTGTTTCTCGGCCTCATACGTACCGTCTTCCCTGCACTTCTTCCAGAAGTCGTAACTATCTCCTGTCATCGCGAGCGTCAGCGCTGTGCCATCTTCCGGCGCATATCCTTCAAACCCAGTGTAATTATTGTAACTGATGCTATTAAATGACAAATCTCCGATGCGAATCGGATGCTGGGTCGGGAACGTGCAGTTCGCGGGTAGATCAGACAAGTCCGCCTGCACACCGAGACCGATAAACACATTTAACATTGGCGCGCATTCCATGCGCATTTGTTCCGCCCAAGGTTCGCGAATCGGCTCAGCGAACATATCGTCGATCGCGCTAAGCGTATCCTTGGTGACGATCACAGCATCAGCCGCAATCATTTCGCCATGAATCATGACTCCTTTCACTACGCCATTCTCGACAACAACCTGATCCACTTTGGTCTTGTACTGGATCACGCCGCCAAGAGAGAGAAACTTCTTTGCCATGCGCTGCGCCATCGCGATAGAGCCACCGACGGGATACCCTCCGTCTCCTGCGGATAGCGTTGCGATCGTGAACAGTACCCCTGCTGCGTTGAATTGATCGCCTATCATGTTACAGATCAGCTTCCGAATTAACGGGCTTTTGAACTTCTCGCTGTACTCCTGCGTCGTAAGGTTTTGATAATACTTCATACGCGGCATCGCGGGAATCATTGCAAACAGCATTGACAGTGGGAATCTCACCGGGTTTTTCGCCTTGAGATTCGGCAAGTCCAACACTGGCATCTCAACTTTTGACAGCTTTCGCACGTCCCTGCAGAGCTTATTGATCTCATTGCGGTCAGCTGGTGAAAGTGCGATCAGGTGCGCGCGCAACTGCTCGATGTCGCGATACAAACTTGCGCGGACACCGTCCGACTCATAGCTAAAGAATGGGTCGCGGTTATGAATTGCCACCGAATCGTCTAGCGCGCCTACTTCGCGCCAGAGGCGATGCAGCTGTGATTTCGGCGAAGAACCGGTCAGCCAATGAAGCCCACCTTCGAAGTAGTACCCCTTTCTGCGCCAGCTGGTCGACGCTCCTCCCGGAATTGTGTGACTTTCATATATCGTTGTGTCAAAACCACTCTGACGTGCATAGATACCCGCGGACAATCCCGCAAGACCTGCGCCGATGATGATTACCTGTTTCATTTGACCTCCCATTAGTTTATTTATATGATGATTACTTAGCCTGCAGAATGTCCGTAATCCACGCACTCTCCGGACAGGGCATATCGGAATGCAAAGCCAGCGTTTCAGCAACTCCTTGAATCGCGCTCCAAAACGCGATGGAGAGTGCGAGTGGGTCCCCCTGCCTGATTGTGCCGTTTTTTTGCCCCAGGTGAATGATTTCAGCCGTCGGTGAATAAATATCAAAACCTGACAGCAATTCTTTTACGCTTGCGGGTACGTCGGCGCTGAAGTGCGCCTGATGCATCAGTAAAAACATCTTCGCGATAAATGGCTGTGTTTTAATATAGTTCAGAATACGTTCCGCCGTCATTTCGAAAAATTTCATCGGCTCCAACCCCATCGGCTGCAGGCTGTTCATTGGCCCCTCTATCCCCTGGGACACCAGCGCGAGATACAGCTCCTCTTTCGAAGCAAAATAATGAAACATCAGCCCTACGCTCATACCCACAGCGTTCGCGATGTCTTTGATGGTCGTTCCTGAATATCCTTTTTGGATAAACAGATTCAACCCCTCGAATAAAATCTCCTGCCTGCGCTTTTCTTTCTGATCTTCACGAATCGTCACAAAACCACCTTCTTACCAAACAACATTGAATAAACGTTCATTGAATGTACATTCATTTTATATCACGGTTCCATTTCGCTGTCAAGCATTTTTCGAAAAAGATCATGTAAGATTCAGCAATGTAAATTTCTCGTCTCTGTGCCAAACGCACTTTACAAGTTTGTATTCCGGGGATAGTATGAAATTGTGAAATGGTTTGTATTTTGATGAAGCATCAGACATATTATTCATCCAAAGCGAGGTGGATATTTTATGATAAATCGAATGCCGGTACTGTTTGTCGGTCATGGATCACCGATGAACGCAATTGAAGATAACGCCTACTCGCGCGCATGGGCTGCGCTTGGTAAGACATTTGAGAAACCCAAAGCGATCCTCTCTGTCTCCGCGCACTGGTTTACGCGCGGCGCGAAGGTGAACGATTCCACCAATCCCACAATGATCTACGACATGTACGGTTTCCCGCAAGAGCTGTACCAGCTCAAGTACCCTGCCCCTGGATCGCCGGAGCTTGCGCACAGAGCAAGAGCGCTTATCGGAGATTATGTGACCGTCGACAACAACTGGGGCATCGATCACGGCACGTGGTCTGTGCTGAACAAAGTTTTTCCCAAGGCAGATGTTCCGATTGTACAGCTGAGCGTCAACGCCATGCTCACACCAGAGGAGCATTACACAATCGGGCAGCAGCTGAACCCTCTTCGCGACGAAGGCGTGCTCATCTTTGGCAGCGGCAATGTGGTGCACAACCTCTCCCGCGTGGACTGGCGCATGAACAGTGGTCAGTCCTGGGCGCAGGAGTTTGACCAGTATATTCAGGAAGCAGTCTTTGCTAAGAATCACGATGCGGTGCTGCATTACGATAGCGTCGGTCAGGCGGCGGAGTTGTCCGTGCCGTCGATCGATCATTTTGCGCCGCTGCTGTATATCCTTGGCGCAAGTGACGCGGATGACACGATATCCACACTTAACGACGAATGTACGATGGGATCGATCTGCATGGCAAGCTATCTCTTCACGGCAAAGGAAGCTTAACTGCACCCATTGTGAACTATATTTGTACCAGGAGAATAAATGGAATGAAACATCGGGAAATACTAAAGACGGTGCGCGGGCAGCGCGCGGTAGACGGTGCAGGGGTTTCCCTCGTACGTGTACTCGGCAATCGAGACGTATATGACTTTGATCCGTTTTTAATGCTGGATTCGTTTGACTCCACAGATCCAGCAGCCTATACCGCTGGATTCCCTTGGCATCCGCATCGCGGCATTGAGACCATTACCTACCTCATCAACGGAAAAATTGAACACATGGACAGCCTCGGCAATAAAGGAACCATCGAGTCCGGCGAAAGCCAATGGATGACCGCCGGCAGCGGTATTCTGCATCAGGAGATGCCAATGGCATCCGAACATATGCTAGGTCTCCAGCTTTGGCTGAATCTACCCAAATCGGAGAAGTTGTCTGATCCTGCTTATCTCGGCATCACGCAGGATATGATGCCTGTCATGGAGACAGAGCATGCCACCGTGCGTGTACTCTCCGGCAGCTACGGCGGAATCACCGGCATTACGCCGCGACACATACAGGCAGGCATTCTCGATGTTTCGCTCAAGAAGAACGGCAGCATCACGATGCCTACCAAGCCGGACGAAACTGTGTTTGTGTTTTTGATCACAGGTGACGCGGTCATCGACGCGCATCTGATCAACGAAAAGACAGCGATACTCTTCGGCGCGGGAGACAGCATCACCATTGAGGCGACGCCGGATCGCGTTCTGAGATTCCTGCTGTTTTCCGGGAAAGCGCTGCACGAACCCATCGCATGGGGCGGGCCGATCGTGATGAACACGCGCGAGGAACTCGATCTTGCGTTTGATGAGCTCCGCAAGGGGACGTTCATCAAGCATAACCCTTCCCTGTAAAATACGAACATACTGGAGACCATATGGAACAGAAACGCATTGCCGCAATCGTCGGCTCCTTCCGAAAAAACTCATACAACCGTCAGCTCGCACTCGCCGCGAAAGAAATCATCGGCGAGAGAGCGATCTTTGAGATCATCGATTTTGCCGATGTACCTCTGATGAATCAGGACTTTGAGCATCCAGCGCCGGAGCCGGTGCGCCGTGTGCGCGAGCAGATAAAAGCCGCGGACGGGGTTTGGATCTTTACGCCCGAATATAACCACTCCTACCCCGGCCTTCTGAAAAACCTGATCGACTGGCTCTCCCGCCCGATCAGCAAAGAGGAACGGCAGGTGCTTTCGAAAAAGCCGATCGCCATCAGCGGCGCATCCAACGGTATGGGCGGCACGGTCACCGCGCAAGATCTGCTTGTTATGCTCCTGAGCATGTTAAACGCACGTGTGATGAATTTTCCGCGGCTTCGTGTACCCAACGTGCAAGAGCAGGCGAATGAACAGGGCTTGCTCGTGCTCACGACCAGCAAACCATATCTTGAAAAGCAAGCCGACGCCTTTCTAAAGTTTATACAAGAATAAATAATCTCTTTTTATCCGTCTTCGACTCGTCTCGCAGACGGATTTTCGTCTCTTAAGAAGCATTAAACTTTACAAAACTGCAAAACGCGCATACTATAATTGTAAACTCTCCAAATCTACAGAACTGGAACAATGTAATCGCTATGCAGACAAAAGAGCCCCGCATTCGCATTCTAAAAAACGGCCCGTACGTCGTTTCCGGCTGCGTTCCGCTTTCGGAGAAAGTCATCGTCCCCAAGGACGGTGGCTATGTTTATGCAGAAGGTGATCCACTGCCGCAGAAGGAGATCTATTCTCTCTGCCGATGCGGTAAAACAAAAACACCTCCATTTTGTGACGGATCGCATATTGGATCTCATTTCGACGGAACGGAGACCGCCTGTAAATCAGACTATCACTTGCGCGCCGCACGCATCATCGGAGACGGAATCGACCTGCTGGATGACGGGCGTTGTGCGTTTGCGCGGTTTTGCCACAGAGAAAGTGGAGATGCCTGGGAACTTGCCGAAGATTCCGCAAGCGAGTTTCATCACGCGGAGGCAATTATTGCTGCAAACGAGTGCCCGGCTGGCCGTCTTACTGCGGTGGAGAAAGATGGCGCAGAGCACGAGCCGAACTATCTGCCCGCTATTGAGATATTACAAGACCCCGAGGAGCATGTCAGCGCGGGCATCTTCGTCAAAGGCGGCATACCGATCGAATCCGCTGACGGAACAATTTATGAAATCCGTAACCGCATTGTACTCTGTCGTTGCGGAATGTCCGGCAATAAGCCGTTCTGCGATTCCCGTCATGTTTCAGAAGTCTTTCGTGACGACCATGCTTAGACGCTTCTCGCATAAGCTGATAAACACCTGTTCAACACACATCTGCTCTCTCGCACCGTTGTTACGTTTGTTGTAGAGGTGTTTTCCTATCACATTGACATTGGAAACCGGATCCACCTATAATCAAAACAGTTGCGACTTAAATTTTCCCGTGGTTCATCCAAGAGAAGGAGTTCCTGTGCAAGATTCGTTTGAGCGTTTTGATATGCTGGCCATCCCCAAGAAGCAAAGGCTGCGTCCCATTGCCTGGGCGATCAGTTTCCCCGCCGTTTGGAAACACCGCGCAAAGATTCAGAAGATCAATATGGACGGTATCAAGCCGCCTTATGTTCTGCTCTGCAACCATAACGCATTTCTGGATTTTAAGGTAACTACCGCTGCGATCTTTCCGCACCGCGCGAATTATGTCGTCGCCATCGACGGCTTCACTTCTCCCACTAAGAAGGGTTTTGCCAGCCGTGAAAGACTTTTGCGTACGGTTGGCTGCATCTGCAAACGCAAGTTCACCAACGACGCGATCCTCGTGCGTCAGCTCGGCCGCGTGGTCAAAAACGGCGACATCGCCGTGCTGTACCCCGAAGCGCGTTATGCGCTCTGCGGCACCAATGCTGTGCTACCGGAATCGCTCGGCAAGCTCTGCAAGCTCCTGAAGGTTCCTGTCGTATCCTTGATCATGCACGGACACCACGTCAACTCGCCCGTCTGGAATCTCGGCGATCGCGGCGTGAAACCCGTTGAATCGGAACTGACCTGCCTCTTTACCGCAGAGACACTCGCGAAAACCTCCGCCGAGGAGGTCAACCGCGTGATCAATCAAGCGTTTACCTATGACGACTTCGCCTGGCAAAAGGCGCGCGGCATCCGCATCTCGTATCCCAAGCGCGCGGAAGGGCTGCACAAGGTACTATATCAGTGCCCTGCATGCAAGGCGGAAAACCAAATGGACACCTCCGGTACGGATCTGTTTTGCAAGGCTTGCAGCAAGCGCTGGGAGATGGACGAGCTCGGAAGTCTGCACGCAAAGAGCGGCGTAACCGAATTTTCTCACATCCCCGACTGGTACGAATGGGAACGCGCCAACGTCCGCCGTGAAGTGGAAGAAGGAACCTATTCCTTTTCCGCTCCGGTACGTGTGATGTCTCTTCCGAACGCAAACGGTTATATACACATCGGCGACGGTACCCTCATGCACAATATGGACGGCTTCACTGTCCGAGGCACAGGTGAATTCGGCGATTTTGAGATGGAGAAACCAGTCCCGACGCAATATTCCAGCCATATCGAGCTGAACTATCTCGGAAAATACGGCGATTGCGTCGATCTCAACACGCTGGACGACTCCTGGTATTGCTACCCACATGATGTCGAATTTTCAATCGTCAAGATAGCGCTTGCGACAGAAGAGCTATATCAGCACCACAAACGAAACAAGAAACAGGACTAGCAAATGAGGCGGCTGAACCATCAGTCGCCTTTTCTTTCAATCCGATTCCTATACGTCGAATCCGAAATGAACTCAAAAAATAAAAAGAGAGAACCGGTATTTTTCTTTGATATTCTATTGACACAAACTCGATATTTCGGTATCATATCCCTTGCAGCCGCGCTCAGTTCGTCTAGTGGCCTAGGACACCGCCCTCTCACGGCGGGAACAGGGGTTCGACTCCCCTACTGGGTGCCATCAAAAAACGCCAAAGGTTAATCCTTTGGTGTTTTTGTTTTCGCCATTATTTAAAACAAATCAATATAAGCCGCCCCGAAGGGCGGCTTTGTTGCTAGAAGATCAATCTTTTGATTTATCGACCACGGGACCATCCAGAACGAATTCCGGCGGATAGATCGTGTGATACGGGTTCTCCGGATCCGGATCGCTGGGATCCCAACCGTATTCGTGCTTGGCATCCATGTACGGTTCTTCATAGATCAGCGGCGGCGGTGTCGGCGGCGTGGGGCCAGTGTCGTCCGTGATGATAATCTCGGTGCCGACCACGCAATTCATGTAGAGCCAGTATGCGTCTACACAACGGAGCCGGACGCATCCGCCTGATGCGATCGTGCCGAGCGACTCATAATATTTGATGAACATCTGCTTTTTGCCATACTCCTGAACCTGGCGCTTCTCACCGCCGATGGGTACGGAATGGAACAGATAACTGCCAACGATTCGACTCGCGTATTGAGAATAGACGTTCTCGCCGCGAATCTCACCCATCTTCTTATATGGATACTGCCGCACAAGATGGAACGTTCCGCGCGGAGTGAGGTCTTTGCTGCGCCCCGTAGAACAGATCATCACACGTTCTTCGGTCCATTCGCCGTCGATCGCCTTGTAGACGACCACACTCTGCGAGCCGATGTAAGTGACGATCATATGATCCCCGTCTGCTGCCGGAACGGAATCCGGCGTATAGGAAGGAACCGCAATTTTCTCCGTCGTGGGCAATGCGCCGGGAATCATCATTCCGCTGCTGTCTGCCGGATAAAACGCGCCTTCACCGCTGTTGAACGAACCGTAGACAAACGTGCCGCCTTCGGCTCCGGTGATAAGCCCGCTTTCTGCGAGCGTATACTTTGTGCGAAGGCGAAGCGTCTCCGGTATCGCTGTCACCGCAGTGACACCGAACGCTTCCGCAGCGGGATCGACAAACGCTTTTGCGTCCGCAAGGATTGCACCAGTTTCATCTGAAGGATAGAAACCGGTATAGACCTGTCCCGCAACGCCGTCGACAAATTCCGTGTAGCCGCCATAGACGCGATACTGCAAGACGCCGTTCTCATCCGAAAACGCATACAGAGAGAGGTTAGGATCCTCCGTCTCTACACTCGTGTAACCCGCAGGTATCGCGCTGCTGTCTTCCAGAGGCATTGGCTGCGCGTCTCCGAACGTGATGACCGGTTCGGCGGTCGGGATTGGCATCGGAGAAGGTGTTGGTTCCGCTGCTGCAGGTGCTTCCGCTGTCAAAGAACAGGAAGCGAGCGCAAACGTGAGCAGTATGCCCACGAAGAGAATCAGGTTTTTCTTCCAAGCAAATTTTCGTTCCATGTTTGCTATTATAATCGATTCTTCCGGATAGTACAAACACTTGAATTGTGACGATACTGTGGAAAAACGGCGTTTAATCGATATTTTCGATAAATACTATCGTTTCGTTTGTTTTCCGATAAAAAAAGCCCCTCTACAGTATTTCTAGTGCTGTAAGCTACAAGACGATCTATGTTTTTAGGAACAATCAATATCTTTAAAAAAGAAACCGTCCTCCGAAGATTCTCGGAAGGCGGTTGTATTCAAATGTTTATTGTTCCGGTCCCAATCCGCGCACCGTGCAGTTTCCGATTTCACGGGCAATCGCCTCTCCTGTTTTCAATACTTCAGCAGGAGAATGCGCCAGCGGATCCTGCTCGTTGCGCGGTCGGTATTGCTGGAGATAGAATCGGTCACACCCGCGAACCATACGCGCGGTCTCCAGCGCATCCTCCTGCGTGAGTTGCGGCGCATATGTCATGCGAAACTCATGCGGAATGCCGCTGTTGCGGATGACGGTGATGCTGCGGCGGATACTGTCCATGTCTACGCTGCTGTTTGCGATCACGTCGTATTTCTCCTCGGGCGCTTTGACATCCATTGCGATATAGTCGAGCAGGTTCTTGCCCAGCAATGTCAGAAGCACCTGCGGCTTTGTTCCGTTGGTGTCCAGCTTGACTTTGTAGCCAAACGTCTTGACACGCAGAATGAACGCCTCCAGATTCTGTTGGAGTGTGGGTTCGCCGCCGGAGATGACCACCGCGCTGAGGAGTCCTGCCCGCTTCTCTAGATATTCGAGCACGGGCTCTTCCGGAATCAACGGCGCGTCGTGCTTAATGATATGTGCGTTGTGGCAATAGACGCAGTTCATATTGCAATATGGCGTGAATACCACCGCGCAGGGCTGTCCGGGATAATCGACGAATGATGTTTTCTGGAACCCGGCAATCAACATGCGCATTATGTTCCTTTTCGTTATTGTTTGCTATAAGATCCATTCTACCATAGAACCCGATAAAAAAGTTGGAGATATGCGACCAGCACATCTCCAATGTAATAAGCATAGGATTTCGCTTCTGGAGGGGTTCGTCAGATGACAAATTTCTTGCGGATTAGGTATTCTTCCTTCTTGCCCGGGTTATAATTCTGCACTGGGCGCAGATAGCCGACCACGCGAGACCAGACTTCCGCCTTCTGGCCGCATGTCGGGCAGTTGAAGTGTTCTCCCGCAATATATCCGTGCTCTTTGCAGATTGAGAACGTCGGCGTGATGGAGATATACGGCATCTTGTATTTTGCAAATACGCGCTGGATGAGCGTTTTTGCGGTCTCGATGTCCTCGATGCGCTCGCCAATATAGAGATGCTGCACCGTGCCTCCCGTATAGAGCGACTGGAGATCATCCTGCAGGTCGCAGCACTCGAATATATCCTCCGTATAACCCACAGGTAGCTGCGAGGAGTTGGAATACATCGGCTCATCTACACCGCTCTGGATGATGCCTGGGAACTTTTCATGGTCGATCTTCGCGAGGCGATAGCTCGTGCCTTCGGCAGGTGTGGCTTCAAGATTGTAGCTGTGCCCGGTCTCTTCCTGAAACTCGATCATCAGAGAACGTAAATAGTTCATGATCTCCAACGAGAATGCGAGACCTTCAGGGCTTCCGACATCTTTACCGATGAAGTTGAGGCAGCATTCGTTCATGCCGACAAGACCGATTGTATTGAAATGGTTCGTCCAAAACTCACCTGTACGCTCTTTCACGTGGCGCAGGTAGTTGGTCGAATACGGATACAAGCCTTGTTCAGACTGTTTTTCAATAATCTTACGCTTGATCTCCAAACTGACTTTACCCAAAGTTGCGATCCTTTGGAGTCGCTCGAAGAACTCTTCTTTCGACTTTGCAAGATAGCCGATGCGCGGCAGATTGATGCTGTAGACACCTATACTACCGGTCATTGGGTTGCTGCCAAATAGCCCGCCGCCACGCTTGCGAAGCTCGCGCTTATCGAGCCTGAGACGGCAACACATAGAGACCGCGTCCTCCGGAGAGAGGTCGGAGTTGACGTAGTTTGCGAAATACGGGATGCCGTATTTACAGGTGATGCGCATGAAATCATCCACCACGGGGCTTGACCAGTCGAAATCCTTGGTGATGTTGATTGTCGGAATCGGGAAAGTGAATACGCGGCCTTTTGCGTCGCCGTCAAGCATGACCTTGCAGAATGCACGGTTAAAGATGTCCATCTGTTCCTGGAAGTCGCCGTAGGTTTCCTCCATCATCTTGCCGCCGATGAGCACCGGCTCATCCTTGAGCGTAGAGGGAACTCTGATATCGAACGTCAGGTTCGAAAACGGGCACTGGAAGCCCACGCGCGTGGGCACGTTGATATTAAACACAAACTCTTGCAGGCACTGGCAGACCTGCTCGAACGTCATGTTGTCGTATTTGACAAACGGTGCGCAATAGGTATCAAAGGAGCTCCATGCTTGCGCGCCGGCGGTTTCGCCCTGCGTTGTAAACGTGGAGTTGACGATCTGTCCCAGAAACGAACGCAGATGCTTTGCTGGCTTGCTCTCAACTTTCCCGTCAACACCGCCGAATCCGTCTGTCAGGAGCTGGCGAAGATCCCACCCCGCGCAATACGGCCCGAAGAAGCCGAGATCATGGATATGCGCGTCTCCGCTCTCGTGCACCTTGCAAACATCTATGGGATAGACTTCGTACAACCAATACTTCTTGGTGAATGCTTCACGGACATAGTTGTTAAGTCCGTTGACGCTGCGCTGCATGTTCGCGTTCTCTTTTACGCCCCAATCGCGGTCGTTAAGATAGTCTCCGAACATATCGATCGTCGCGCCGATGAGCGCGTTGATTTCGCGCGTACCGCGGCGCTTTTCGCGATAGAGAATATAAGCCTTCGCGGTTTTCGCGTGGCCTGCCTCGATGAGCACCTTTTCCACAAGATCCTGAATGCCCTCGACGTCCGGCGTGTTGTCGCCGTAGCGTTTCTCAGCAAGACGCACAACTTCTTCGGCTAACCGTTCCGAGCGCTCCTCGTCTGTGCCGTTGACGGCCTGTGCGGCCTTCCAGATGGCATTTTTTATCTTGAGACGGTCAAACGCTTCCTGGTGGCCGTCACGCTTGGTAATCGTTGTAAACATATTCCTTGTCCCTCCCCTTTGGTGTGCAATATCAGTTTAGCTGTCGCTATATTTTGTGTCAATAGACGATCTTGCATACCAAATATTGATATATTCAGTGGACAGACTGTGGACAATTCTTTCAGAATTGTAACCAAATATCAAAACTGCGCAAAGGATGCCGCAATCTGGTCATCTTGCAAGAGTAACATTGCAACAATGTTTGTATACATTCTGCATAACCTGTATAAAAATGATGAATGTTTAGAAAGATTTCATAAATTATCTGAAATTTAGATACAAAATATAGTATTATACCCTGCGTTCATTTCCACATATTGTGATTGTGGCCGCATATGCAGAATCACGGCATACAAAAAACTCCGGCAAAACCTGCCGGAGTC
>PNNR01000007.1 GCA_013824375.1 Clostridiales bacterium | reverse complement strand
TAAAAATCTCCTCTTTTCTAAATCAATCTGTTCAGAAGTCCAGCCATTAACGGCTGAATCATCGAATTAGAGTTTGTATTCCTTCTTGCCGACGACGTTGTCCGCAATCGACTTGGGAACTTCTTCGTAATGCGCGAATTGCATCGTGAAGGTACCGCGGCCTTGCGTACGGCTGCGAAGATCGGTGGCGTAACCGAACATCTCGGAAAGCGGCACCAATGCGTCGATCACCTGAACGTTCTGGCGGGTCTCCATGCCGCTGAGCTTACCGCGGCGGGAGGTGATGTTGCCCATCACGTCGCCGAGATAATCTTCCGGCACGAGCACCTCGACCTTCATCATCGGCTCAAGCAGCGAGCACTGCGCCTTTTCGAGCGCTTCCTTGATGGCGAGGGAACCCGCAATGGTGAACGCCATTTCGGAGGAGTCAACCTCATGATAGGAACCGTCGAGCAGCGTTGCAGACACGTCAACCACTTCGTAGCCGCCGAGCTTACCGCTCTTGAGCGCTTCGCGCATGCCCTTGTCGACCGCGGGAATGTATTCTCTCGGAATCGCGCCGCCGACGATCTTGTCGACAAACTCGTAGCCGGCACCCGGTTCACGCGGAGCAAGCTCGATCACGACGTGACCGTACTGGCCGCGACCGCCGGACTGGCGGACATAGCGGCAATCCGCTTTGACGGGGGCTTTGATGCTTTCTTTGTAGGAAACCTGCGGGTTGCCCACGCGCGCTTCGACATGGAACTCGCGGATCATGCGGTCCACGATGATCTCCAGATGCAGTTCGCCCATACCCGCGATGATGGTCTGACCCGTCTCCGCGTCCGTATAGGTGCGGAATGTGGGGTCTTCCTCGGCGAGCTTGACGAGAGCAAGGCCCATCTTTTCCTGGCCGGCTTTGGTCTTGGGCTCGATGGCAACCTGAATGACGGGTTCCGGGAAATCCATGCTCTCGAGCAGCAGCTGGTGGTTTTCCGTGCAGAGCGTGTCGCCCGTTCCGGTGTCCTTCATGCCTACGAGCGCGATGATATCGCCGGCATACGCTTCTTCGATCTCGGTGCGGGTATCGGCGTGCATCATCATGATGCGGCCGACACGCTCGCGCTTGCCCTTGCTCGCGTTATAAATGTAGGATCCGCTCTTGAGCGTTCCGCCGTAGATGCGGATGAACGAGAGCTTACCGACATACGGATCGGAGAGAATCTTGAACGCCAATGCCGCAAACGGGGTGTCGTCACGCGGTTCGACCACGATCTCTCCTTCGCCGTTCTTGTCGGTACCCTTGGCGGGCTCGATGTCGAGCGGGCTGGGCAGATAATCGACAATCGCGTTTAAGAGAGGCTGCACGCCCTTGTTGCGATAGCTGGTACCACAGGTGACGGGCACGATTCTGCCGGACAGCGTCGCCTTACGGATGCAGGGAATCAACTCTTCCGCCTTGAACCATTCACCGCCGAAATAACGCTCCATCAGGCTTTCGTCTTCCTCGATGATGGTATCCAGCAGCTTTGCACGCTGTTCCTTGACCAACGGCAGCATCTCCGCGGGAATCTCTTCCTCGCGCACGTCCGTACCGTCGTCGTTGTAGTAAACCTCCGCCTTCATCGCCACAAGGTCGATGATACCGCGGAAGTCGCCTTCTGCGCCGATGGGAAGCTGGATTGGCAGCGCGTTTGCGCCGAGGCGCTCGCGCATCATCTTGCAGACGTTGTCAAAGTTCGCGCCGGTGATGTCCATCTTGTTGACATAGGCGATGCACGGCACGCCGTACTTTCTCGCCTGACGCCAAACGGTCTCGGACTGCGGCTCTACGCCGCCTTTCGCGCAAAAGACGGCAACCGCGCCGTCAAGCACGCGAAGCGAACGCTCGACCTCCATCGTGAAGTCCACGTGGCCGGGTGTATCGATGATGTTGATGCGGTGCGAACGCCAGTAAGCAGTCGTCGCAGCGGACGTAATTGTAATGCCGCGCTCCTGCTCCTGAATCATATAATCCATAGCGGCTGCGCCTTCGTGCACCTCGCCGATCTTGTGAATCTTGCCTGTGTAGTACAAGATTCGTTCGGTCGTCGTGGTTTTACCGGCGTCAATGTGCGCCATGATCCCGATATTGCGGGTTTTTTCCAGTGAAGTCTCTCTAGGCAAAATCGTTTCCCTTTACTCGTTCTTAAAATTTGTTCCCTACAGTATTGCGCGGGTCTGCGGTTCGGATAATGCACCGAACCGCAGGCCCGTGGCTGTTGTCTCCTTCATTGTTTCCCGTGATCATGCCGCTTCCGCGTGGATGAACCGGGACAATCCCTTCGTACTCAAGCCGCCTTCCGCGAAAAACGCGGACGGTGGTTTACCAGCGATAGTGCGCGAACGCCTTGTTCGCCTCGGCCATCTTGTGGGTGTCTTCCTTCTTTTTGAAGGCGTTGCCCTGGCTGTTGGCGCCGTCCATGATTTCGCCGGCAAGGCGCGCGCTGATGGTGCGCTCGCCGCGCTTACGGGCGAACGAAACGAGCCATCTGAGGCCAAGGGTCTGGCGGCGCTCTGTACGGATCTCGATCGGCACCTGATAAGTGGCGCCGCCGACGCGGCGGGCTTTGACTTCGAGCACCGGCATGATGTTATTCATCGCCTGCTCAAAGACTTCGCCCGGCTCACGGCCGGTTTTTTCACGGATAGAATCAAACGCATCGTAAACGGCTTTTTGGGCGACGCCGCGTTTGCCATCGTTCATAACCTGGTTGATGAGCTTGGTCACGACCACGCTGTTGTAAATCGGGTCGGCCAGCACTTCACGCTTGGGAATAAATCCTCTTCTCGGCATTCTTCGGCCCTCCCTTATTTCTTCTTCGTTTGCTTCTGGGACTTTTTGGCGCCATAAAGCGAACGACTCTGTTTGCGGTTGGCAACGCCAGCGGTGTCAAGCGCGCCGCGGATGATGTGATAACGAACACCCGGGAGGTCCTTGACGCGGCCGCCGCGGATGAGCACAACGGAGTGCTCCTGCAGGTTGTGGCCAATACCGGGGATGTATGCTGTGCCCTCGAGGCCGTCGGTCAAACGGATACGGGCAATTTTACGCAGCGCGGAGTTCGGCTTTTTCGGGGTCATCGTACGGACCGCCGTGCAAACACCGCGACGCTGCGGGCACTGCTTCAGAATAGGAGCCGTGGATTTATACTCCACCTGCTCTCTGCCTTTACGAACCAATTGGTTGATGGTCGGCATGAATCAATCTCCTTCAATCTTTGTCGAATAAAATCATAAATCTATCTCTATTACCGCTCCCTGCAACCCCTGTAGGGAGCATTGTATCCAAGTGTATCGTCCGGATGCTCCGGAAGCTATATTACCTGATTTCTGTTAAAACCGGGTCAGAACGGCGTTTGTTTTTCGTCAATTCCGCAAAACCAGCATGTATCACGAAATCTCGCATCAAACAGGAACCGCCAACGCAGTATTTTATCAGCTATAGCCCCGCTTGTCAAACGCTTTCTATCCCGCCGTTTTCGCTTCCTATATGTGGTGTATCAAGAGCAACGGGACACAATTTTCTTATTCTGCGGGCTGCTCGCCGTCTCCAGTGCCGAGGCCTTTTGCCAAACGGCTCTTACTAAAGAGCAGTTTCGTGCGGCTATTGGCAGTGATCGGCGTCCAGCCTTTGTTCAACATCTCATTGATGGCGGGATGACGCATGACGTCAGTCTCCATCTCTTTGCGCCAGTTGCGCTCCAACCCGTTGGCGATGAGCTTGCCTGCGAAGACGCCGAGCAGCGTCGCAACGATCCACGCGCCGAACGGCGCAAACATCGAAAGATCCACGAGCGGAATTCTCACGGAGTCCATGGAGACTACGATCAATGCGACAAGTCCCACGAGCACCGGGATCACCATCGGCAGGTATTCCATCAACAGAAACCGTCCGCGGCATTTGGGGCAGACGCTCATCTGCACGGGAATCATGGTGCCAATACGCGCGGTGCGCTTGCCAAAGAGCCACTTTTGCACACGCTTTGGCTCGGGGTGCGCCATATCGAGGATCGCATAGCCACGTCGTTTGCCCTTTTCCGGCGTTTTGCAGAACTGGCATTCTTTGGATTCAAACAACCGTGCGATGCCGCCTTCCGGTAGAAGCGTTTCATACAGATCGAGATCACTCTTGATTTCCGCCTTGTTTTCCGAATCACGAACGGTACAGGCTGCGCAGGTGTGCATGTTCAGCATGGCGCAGTATTTCGTGCCGGAAAGCTCACAGTTGGGATTGACTGGCAGTTTTTCCATGTCTACTCCTTTCGAGAGTCGGGCATCTTGCGGGAAACCGTCGCGCCGGAGGTGATCCGGCGCGGCGGCTGTTCAATTGCTTCTAGCATAAAAGCGTGCTTTCAGGCTTCTTTATTTGTTTTCCGTCACGACGACGTTGCGGTAGCGCCTCAGCCCAATGCCTGCGGGAATCAGTTTGCCAATGATGACGTTTTCCTTGAGGCCGACGAGCGGATCGATCTTGCCCTTGATGGCGGCTTCGGTCAGCACGCGGGTGGTCTCCTGGAACGACGCCGCAGAGAGGAAGGAGTCGGTCGCGAGCGAAGCCTTGGTGATACCTAAAAGCTTGCGCTTCGCGATGGCGGGCTTGCCTTCCGCCTGAATGACGCGCTCGTTCTCTTCCTCAAAACGGAAGATATCGATCAGTTCACCCGGCAGCATCGCGGTTTCGCCGTTCTCCTCGATCTGGACCTTGCGGAGCATCTGGCGGATGATGACTTCGATGTGCTTATCGGCGATTTCAACGCCCTGCAGGCGGTAAACGCTCTGGACTTCCTTCAAGAGGTATGCCTGAACGCCCTTGACGCCCTTGATCTTGAGGATGTCGTGCGGGTTCACGCTGCCTTCGGTGAGCTCGTCGCCCGCCTCGACCGCGGTGCCGTCCGCAACCTTGAGCTTGCTGCCAAACGGAATGAGGTAGCTTTCCGCTTCTCCGTCCTCGTTGGTGACAACCGCCTCGCGGCGTTTCTTGCTGTCGTCGATGTGCACGATGCCGTTGATCTCGCTGATGACAGCGAGGCCCTTGGGCTTACGCGCTTCGAAGAGTTCCTCGACGCGCGGGAGACCCTGTGTGATGTCGTCCGCGCTGGCGACGCCGCCGGTGTGGAACGTACGCATCGTCAACTGTGTGCCCGGTTCGCCGATGGCCTGCGCCGCGATGATGCCGACCGCTTCGCCGATGTTCACCGGCGTACCGGTGGCAAGGTTCGCGCCGTAGCACTTGGCGCAGACGCCGCGTTCTGCGCGGCAAGTGAAGACTGAGCGGCAATGCACGCTCTTGATGCCGGATTTCTCGATCGCCTCGGCCTGCTCATAGGAGATGAGCTCGCCGGCTTCGACAATGACTTCTTTTGTCTCCGGGTGTCTGACGGTCTCAACCGCGTAGCGGCCGATCACGCGGGCGCGCAGCGGCTCGATGAGCTTGTTGCCGTCCTTGATCTCGGAGAGCACCATGCCCTTGGGCGCTTCGCCGCGGTTTGCGAAGCAATCTTCTTCGCGCACGATTACGTCCTGCGAAACGTCAACCAGACGGCGGGTGAGGTAACCGGAGTCCGCCGTACGAAGCGCGGTATCGGCCAAGCCTTTGCGCGCGCCGTGGGAGGAGATGAAGAACTCCAGAACCGAGAGGCCTTCGCGGAAATTCGCGCGAATCGGAACCTCGATGATCTGGCCGCTCGGGTCGGCCATGAGTCCGCGCATACCGGCCAGCTGACGGATCTGAGCCGTGCTGCCGCGCGCGCCGGAGTTTGCCATCATGAAGATGGGGTTGAATTCATCGAGCGATTTCATCAGCGTCTTTGCCACAAGGTCGGTGGTTTTTTCCCAAACCTTGATGACGCGCTCTTTGCGCTCGGCGTTAGAGAGCATACCCATGCGGAAGAGTTCGTCGATCTCTTCGATCTTGACCTCCGCGTCAGCGATCATCTGCTTCTTCTCGGCGGGCACCTGGATGTCCTGGAAGCCGACGGTGATGCCGCCGCGCGTGGAGTATGTGAAACCGAGTTTCTTGATGCGGTCGAGCACCTGCGAAGTGGTCGTGGGGCCGTACTTACGGTAGCAGCTGTCCACGATGTTTCCGAGGTCCTTTTTCGCAACAAGCTTGTCGATCTCCAGCGCGAAGAGGTTCTCCTCCTGCGTGCGGTCGACAAAGCCGAGATCCTGCGGAATGGCGTTGTTGAATATCACGCGGCCGACCGTGGTGTCCACGATCTTTCTGCGTTTTTCGCCGTTCCATTCGCGCGCCAGACGGATTTTCACCCGTGCCTGCAGGGCGATTTCGCCGGTCTGGTATGCCATGATGGCTTCGTCTTCCGAATGGAAGATCTTGCCTTCGCCCTTTGCGCCCGGGCGAATCATGGTCAGATAATAGCAGCCCATGACCATGTCCTGCGTCGGGGAGACGACAGGGCGGCCGTCCTGCGGCTTTAAGATGTTGTTGCTCGCGAGCATGAGGAAGCGGGCTTCCGCCTGCGCCTCGACCGAAAGCGGTACGTGAACCGCCATCTGGTCTCCGTCGAAGTCCGCGTTGTACGCGGTGCAGACGAGCGGATGCAGCTTCAGCGCGCGGCCTTCGACCAGGATCGGCTCAAACGCCTGAATGCCCAGACGGTGCAGCGTTGGCGCACGGTTCAAGAGCACAGGATGGTCTTTGATGACGTCTTCGAGTACGCCCCAGACGGCCTGATCGACGCGTTCCACCATGCGCTTTGCGCCCTTGACGTTCTGCGCGAAGCCGCCCTTGACGAGCTTTTTCATGACGAAGGGCTTGAACAGCTCAAGCGCCATCTCTTTGGGCAGGCCGCACTGATACATCTGCAGATCCGGACCCACGACGATAACGCTACGGCCCGAATAGTCGACGCGCTTACCGAGGAGGTTCTGGCGGAAACGGCCCTGTTTGCCGCGCAGCATGTCCGAAAGGGACTTGAGCGGGCGGTTACCCGGTCCCGTGACGGGACGGGTGCGCCGGCCGTTGTCGATGAGGGAATCGACCGCTTCCTGCAGCATGCGCTTTTCGTTGCGCACAATGATGTCCGGCGCGCGCAGCTCTAAAAGCCGCTTGAGGCGGTTGTTGCGGTTGATCACGCGGCGGTAGAGGTCGTTGAGGTCGCTGGTTGCGAAGCGGCCGCCGTCGAGCTGTACCATCGGGCGAATTTCCGGCGGAATGACCGGAATCACGGTCAGGATGATCCACTCGGGTTTGTTGCCGCTTGTGATGAAGGCTTCGACGACCTCAAGGCGCTTGATCGCGTTTGCGCGCTTCTGGCCGGAGGCACCGTCGATCTCCGCGCGGAGTTCTTTCTCGAGCTTCGGCAGGTCCAGCTGCATGAGCAGTTCGCGGATCGCTTCTGCGCCCATGCCTGCACGGAATGCTTTGGAACCATATTGATCCTGCGCCTCGCGATATTCTTTATCGGTCAGAATCTGCTTATAGGTCAGCGCGGTATGACCGGGGTCGATGACTACGTAGGCGCCGAAGTAGAGCACTTGCTCCAAATGGCGCGGACTCATGTCCAGCAGCATTTTCATGCGGCAAGGAATACCTTTGAAATACCAGATATGGCTGACCGGAACGGCGAGCTCAATGTGACCCATACGTTCGCGGCGCACCTTTGCGCGGGTGACTTCCACGCCGCACTTTTCGCAAACAATACCCTTGTATCTGCCGCGCTTATATCTGCCGCAATGGCACTCCCAATCCTTCGTCGGCCCGAAAATTCGTTCGCAGAAGAGGCCGTCCCGTTCGGGCTTGAGCGTGCGGTAGTTGATCGTTTCCGGTTTCTTGACCTCGCCGTGAGACCATTCCATTATCTTCTCGGGCGATGCTAGCCCGATTTGCAACGCATCAAAATTCGTCAATTCAAACACAGTCTATCTCTCCTTGCTGCCGCTTATTCGATGTCCTTGTCGATGTCGAGATCCAGCGTGTCGGAAAGCTCGGCAAGATCTTCGTCCAATCCGTCGAGGCCTTCGTCCGCAGTTTCGATGTCTTCTGCAACCGCGGGTTCCTCGTCGGCTTCTTCGAAGTCATCAAAGTCGTCGAAGTCTTCCAAGTCATCCTCCTCTTCGCCAAGCGGCGCAAAGGCCGGCGCGTCTTCAAGACCCGCGAGGTTGACGTCGATCGGCGCTGCGTCGTCGTCGTCGTCCTCATTGATGAATATCTCGTCGCGTGTGTCGGACAACACCTTGATGTCAAGCGCGAGGGACTGCAGCTCTTTGATGAGCACCTTGAAGGATTCCGGTACGCCGGCGGGCGGCACGTTGTCGCCTTTTACGATCGCTTCGTAGGTCTTTACGCGGCCGACCACGTCGTCCGATTTGACCGTGAGGATCTCCTGCAGGGTATAGGCTGCGCCATATGCTTCCAACGCCCAGACTTCCATTTCGCCGAAACGCTGTCCGCCGAACTGCGCTTTGCCGCCAAGAGGCTGTTGGGTGACGAGCGAGTATGGGCCGGTCGAGCGGGCGTGAATCTTGTCGTCCACAAGGTGGGCGAGCTTGAGGTAATACATGTATCCGACGGAGACGCGGTTTTCGAAGGGTTCGCCGCTGCGTCCGTCGTAGAGCGTCGTCTTTCCGTCCTCATTGAGTCCGGCTTTGACGAGCAGTTCCTTGATATCGTTCTCGGTCGCGCCGTCGAAAACCGGGGTCGCGATCTTGATGCCGAGGTTTTTGCAGGCGACGCCAAGGTGCAGCTCCAGAACCTGACCGATGTTCATACGCGAGGGAACACCGAGGGGGTTGAGCACGATCTGCAGCGGCGTGCCGTCGGGCAGGAAGGGCATGTCTTCTTCCGGCAGAATGCGGGAGATAACACCCTTGTTGCCGTGGCGTCCCGCCATCTTGTCGCCGACGGAAATCTTTCGCTTCTGGGCGATGTAGACGCGCACCATCTGGTTCACGCCGGGGCTGAGTTCATCCTTATGCTCGCGGGTGAAGACCTTGACATCAACCACGATGCCGCCTTCGCCGTGCGGTACGCGCAGAGAGGTATCGCGCACGTCGCGCGCTTTTTCGCCGAAGATGGCGCGAAGCAGGCGCTCTTCCGCAGTCAGCTCGGTCTCGCCCTTGGGGGTGACTTTGCCGACGAGGATATCGCCGCTGCGCACTTCCGCGCCGGGGCGGATGATGCCGCTCTCGTCGAGTTGCGCCAGCGCATCTTCGCCGATATTCGGGATGTCGCGGGTGATTTCTTCGGGTCCAAGCTTCGTATCGCGCGCCTCTACCTCGTGCTCCTCGATGTGGATGGAGGTAAAGACGTCGTCCTTGACCAGCTTTTCGCTGATAAGAACCGCGTCCTCATAGTTATAGCCTTCCCAGGTCATGAAGCCGATAAGGATGTTTCTGCCGAGCGCGATCTCTCCGTTTTCGGTCGAGGCGCCGTCGGCGATCACATCGCCCTTGGTGACGATCTCGCCCTTGCGAACGATCGGACGCTGGTTGAGGCATGTGCCCTGGTTGCTGCGCTGGAACTTTGTGAGTTTATACACATGTTCTACGCCGATCTTGTCCGTGATCACGATCGCCTTGGCGGACACGCGTGAAACCACGCCGTCCTCGCGGGCGATGAGCACGATGCCGGAGTCATGCGCGGCCTTGTATTCCATGCCTGTCGCAACGATCGGAGATTCCGGGATGAGCAGCGGAACAGCCTGACGCTGCATGTTTGAACCCATCAGCGCGCGGTTTGCGTCGTCGTTTTCGAGGAAGGGGATCATCGCCGTGGCAACCGAGACCAGCTGCTTGGGGGAGACGTCCATATAGTCCACTTCCGTGGCTTTCACTTCGATGATTTGGTCTAAAAGGCGCGCAACGACGCGCTCTTTCTTGAACCAGTGGAGATCCTCGTTGATCGGCTCGTTGGCCTGCGCCACGATGAAGTTATCCTCTTCATCCGCGGTGAGGTATTCGATCTCGTCCGTGATCACGTGCTTTTTACTGTCCACGCGGCGGTACGGCGCTTCAATGAAGCCATACTCGTTGATGCGCGCATAGGTCGAGAGCGAGTTGATCAGGCCGATGTTCGGGCCTTCCGGCGTCTCGATGGGGCACATACGGCCGTAGTGCGAGAAGTGAACGTCGCGTACGTCGAACGTCGCACGTTCGCGGTTGAGGCCGCCGGGGCCGAGCGCGGAAAGACGGCGCTTGTGCGTGAGCTCTGCCAGCGGGTTTGTCTGATCCATGAACTGGCTCAGCTGCGAGGAGCCGAAGAACTCCTTGATTGCCGCCGTGACCGGACGGATGTTGATGAGGTTAGAGGGCATCGCGACATCCATGTCCTGCAGACCCATGCGCTCGCGCACCACGCGCTCAAGGCGGGTGAGCCCTACGCGAATCTGGTTTTGCAGCAGTTCGCCGACGCTGCGGATGCGGCGGTTGCCAAGGTGGTCGATGTCGTCCGTACGGCCAACGGCATAAGGCATGCCGATGAGGTAGGAGATCGACGATATCATATCATCCGGGATGATGTGCCGCGGAATGAGATCGTAGTAGCGGGACTTGAGCAGCGCCTTGAGTTCGTCGCGGCTCATGCCCTCTGCGTCCCTGAGCGCTGCCTTGAGGGTCGGCAGATGGACGTCTTCGTTGATGCCCGCCTCGCGCGGATCAAACTCCAGCCAGTCGCTGGCGCGGACGAAATTGTTGCCTATGACCTTGACGCGGTTTTCGCCGATCTGCAGCCAGACTTCATTGATGCCGGCGTTCTGAATGTCTCCCGCGACAAAGCGGTCGATGACCTGACCCGCTTCGACGAGGATTTCGCCGGTGACGGGATGGACGATCGTATCCGCCGCAACGTGGTTGCGAATGCGCGCGCGGATGGCGAGTTTCTTATTAAATTTATAGCGGCCGACGCGCGCCAGATCATAACGCTTGTCGAAGAACAGCGAATTCAAGAGGGAGCGGGCGCTTTCTTCCGTCGGCGGTTCGCCGGGGCGCTGGCGTTTGTAGATTTCGATGAGCCCTTCCGCTTCGGAGTGCGTCGGATCCTTCTGCAGGGTTGCAGAGAGGCGCTCGTCGTCGCCGAAGAGGTCAAGAATCTGCGGGTTAGCGCCGTAGCCAAGCGCGCGAACCAGCGCGGTGATGTGCACCTTGCGCTGACGGTCGATTTTGACGTAGAGTACGCCGTTAGAGTCCGTTTCATACTCCAGCCACGCGCCGCGATTCGGGATCACCTGCGCGGAGAAGAGCTGCTTGCCGACTTTGTCGAAGCTCTCGGAGAAATACACGCCCGGCGAACGGACGAGCTGAGAAACGATAACGCGCTCCGCGCCGTTGATGATGAACGTGCCCTGCGGCGTCATGAGCGGGAAATCGCCCATGAAGACTTCCTGCTGTTTGACTTCGCCCGTTTCCTTATTGATCAGGCGTACGGTAACGCGAAGCGGAGCTGCGAAGTTGACGTCGCGCTCCTTGCTTTCTTCCATGGAATACTTGGGTGCGTCCAGATCGATACGGTAATCGACAAACTCTAACACTAGTTTGCCGGAATAGTCGGTAATCGGGGAAATATCGTCAAAAACCTCTTTCAGGTCCTCCTTCAAAAAACGATAGTACGAATTCTTTTGGATCTCAATCAAATCCGGCATATCGAGCACTTCCCGAATTCTGGAAAAGCTCTTTCGCGTCTGTCTGCCCATTTGAACGTCATGCATCATCGCGTACTCCCCTTGCCGGCGCGTTTGCAAGTCGCGCCTTCGCATTTTTTCGTGTCAAAACCCTGTTGCATCGCTTATGTTGCGACTCACGGTCAAAAATGGCCCAACTTCTTGTTTTCATGCGCGAAACCCGCTGAAAAACCCGATTTTGGGCATATTTCGACAGTTATTCGATCATAAGTCAATCATGAATGATATCATTCTCTTTATCCCGTGTCAAGGAAAGATTCTAAAATATATTGCCATTTTTAATAATTTTATTATATGATATTGAGAAATGGCCACGTGCTTGGATTTGTCAGACCAGAGGCATACAAATTACGGTGTAACAACCGTATCAAGACTAGAAAAGCGGATCTTTTTCGGCGACATTCCGAATAGATTTCATGTTGTAAAAAATCAGAAACGGCGAGGTAACGGTGAGATGGATGTCACGCGGGAACATGCGCTCTCTACGCTGGAAACGTATATCAAGAGTGAAGCGCTCCTCAAACACGCATTTGCGGTCGAGGGCGTGATGCGCTATTTCGCGCGCGAGGCGGGCGAGAACGAGAACTATTGGGGCATTGTGGGATTGTTGCACGATGTGGATTATGAACAGTGGCCGGAGGAGCACCTCAAGGTCGCGCCGCGTTTGCTCGCCGAAGCGGGATATGACGAAGCGTTCATCCACGCGGTGCTCGCGCACGGCTGGGGACTCTGCACGGACGTCAAGCCGGAAACGCATATGGAGACGGTGCTGTACACCATCGACGAGCTCACGGGCTTAATCACGGCGGCAGCCTACATGCGCCCGAGCCGGAGCGTGATGGACATGGAAGTCTCCAGCGTGAAGAAGAAGTTCAAGGACAAAGGGTTTGCCGCGGGCGTCAACCGCGACGTCATCCTCGGCGGCTGCGAACTGCTCGGCATGACGTTGGAGGATGTGATCCAGAAGAGCATCCTTGGCATGCGGGACGTGCACGAGGCGCTGGGGATGTAAAGCAAATAAAACGAGGGGCAGCAGCCCCTCATTTTTTGTTTGGTAAATAATCCCGCACGACTTCCCACGCGCTCTTGATAAAATACCCCGGCGCGCCCTTGCCCTCCGCATGATTGTCGAGATCGACGTTTTG
>PNNR01000010.1 GCA_013824375.1 Clostridiales bacterium | reverse complement strand
CAACGAGCCGGACCGCCCGGTGTTCCTGTCCGGTTTGATGGACGGCAAAACGACTGGCAGCCCGCTCTGCGCGATCATCGAAAACCGCGACGCGCGCTCCCGCGACTACGCGGAGCTAGCGGACAAACCACGTCCCGGACACGCGGACTACACCGCCTACCTCAAATGGGCGGGTGGGGCGGACATGCGCGGAGGCGGACACTTTTCCGGCAGGCTGACAGCGCCCTTATGCATCGCGGGCGGCATCGCCAAGCAGATTCTCGCGCGCAGGAACATCTTCGTCGGCGCGCATCTGGCTTCCGTCGCGGGTATCGCGGACGAGGCGTTTTCCATGCACCCGACGCATGCGCAATTCGATGAGATCGCACAAAAGGATTTTCCCGTGATCAGCGACACGCAAGGCTGCATCATGCAGGAGGCGATTTTGACCGCGTCTCACGCGGCGGATTCCGTCGGCGGCGTGATCGAATGTGCGGCAATCGGCTTTCCCGGCGGCATTGGAAATCCGATGTTTGACGGCATCGAAAACAGGCTTTCCGCGGCAATCTTCGGCATTCCCGCTGTGAAAGGGCTGGAGTTCGGCGCGGGGTTTACCTCCGCCGCCATGCACGGCAGCGAAAACAACGACCCGTTCCGGATCGATGAAAACGGCGGCGTCACCACGACCACCAACCACGCGGGCGGCATCCTCGGCGGCATCTCGACCGGGCAGCCGATCGTGCTTCGCGTGGCGATGAAACCTACGCCTTCGATTACGAAAGCGCAGCAGACCGTGAGCCTATCCAAAAAGGAGAACGCCGAGCTTGTCGTTCACGGCAGACATGATCCCTGCATTGCGCACCGCGCGGTGCCGGTCGTTGAGGCGGTCACGGCGCTTGTTTTGCTGGACTTCTTACTGGAGCAATAGAAGTCTTCATTTTAAACAATTCAGCGAGGCGACGATGCGGTTGCGCGCTGTGAAACGGGGAGAAAGACATGGAAATCGAACAGATCCGCGAACAGGTCGACGCCATCGACAGCCAGATGCTCCGGCTTTTTCTGGAGCGCATGCGTCTCGGTGAACAGATTGCCGCCTACAAACAGGAGAACAACCTGCCCGTGCTGAACAAGGCGCGCGAGCGGGAAATCCTCGCGCGCGTGCAGACGGAGGCGGGCGACATGGAGCCGTATGCCTATCAATTCTTCACCATGCTTATCGAGCTCAACAAAGTGCGCCAGACGGAGCTGTATTCGCCGCCGTCGCGTGTGCGCTCGCTGATTGAAGGCGCGTTGGCCGCACCCGAGGCGGTGTTCCCGCGCACAGGCACGATCGCGTGCCAGGGCGTCGAGGGCGCGAACTCGCAGGCGGCCTGCGACAAGCTCCTGCCGCGCGGCAACATCATGTACGTCAAGAGTTTTGAGGCGGTGTTCGACGCGGTGGAGTCCGGGCTTTGCCAGTTTGGCGTACTCCCCATCGAGAACAGCGCGAACGGTTCCGTGCGCACGGTCTACGACCTGCTGCAGCGTAAGCGCTTTTCCATCGTGCGCGGAACGACCCTTCATATCCGCCATGAACTGCTCGCGAAGCCGGGCACCAAGCTCTCCGACATCACGGAGATCTATTCGCATGAACAGGCCATCGGCCAGTGCAGCCGGTATCTATCGAGCCTCAACGGCAAGGTGAAGGTGATTCCCTGCGCCAACACGGCGGTTGCCGCGAAGATGGTCGCCGAGGGCATCAATCCGCACGCGGCTGCGATCAGCTCCCATGCGTGCGCGGAACTGTATGGTCTGACCATGCTACGCGACGATGTGCAGGACAGCGAGAACAACTATACGCGCTTCATCTGCATCGCGAAAAACCCTGTCATCTACGCGGGCTCGAACAAGATCAGTTTGATTCTGGACTGCAAAAACGAACCGGGCGCGCTCAACAGCATCCTCACGAAGATTTCCGCCTACGGCGTGAACACCAGCAAGCTCGAAAGCTGCCCTGTGACCGGGCGCAACTTTGAGTTCATCTTCTTCTTCGACCTGGATGCATCCGTGCGCGAAAAGGGTGTGCTGCCCATGCTGGAGGAGCTGGAGCGCATCAGCGAGAGCTTCACCTTCTTAGGAAACTACTCTGTGATATAATCGATGCTTGAGCGTAAATAGAAATTTTGGAAATGATTCGGTGATTTGACATATGGCAGAGCGCATCTACGGGCTCCTCGGGCGGACGCTGAAGCACAGCTACTCTGTGCCGATTCACCGCGCGCTCGGAAACGGCGGTTATGCACTCTTTGAGCTGGAGCCGGAGGAGCTTGGTACGTTTCTGACCTGCGAAGATATCGGCGGGTTGAATGTCACAATCCCCTACAAGCGGGATGTGATGGCGTATTGCGACGTGCTGGATGACACGGCGCGCGAAATCGGCAGTGTGAACACCATCGTGCGACGCACGGATGGCAGGCTCGCGGGGTATAACACCGACGCATACGGGCTGACACACATGGCGTCCCGCGCGGGGATTTCGCTCTCCGGCAAAAAAGTCGTGATCCTCGGCAGCGGCGGCGCGTCTTTCACCGCGCAATACGTCGCAAAGGCCGAAGGGGCAAGCGATATTGTCGTTGTCTCGCGCGGTGGCATAAACAACTATGAAAATCTCTCCCGCCATGCGGACACGCAGGTTTTTATCAATACGACTCCCGTGGGCATGTATCCGCACACAGGCGGGCTGCCGGTGAATCCCGCACTGTTTCCGTCGTGTGAGGGTGTGCTGGAGTTGATCTACAATCCCCGCAGGACTGCGCTGGTGTTTCGTGCGGCGGAGCTGGGTATTCCCTGCAGCGAAGGCTTGGCAATGCTCGTTGCGCAAGCAAAGGCGGCGGAGGAACTGTTTTTCGGGCACGCGATTACGGACAGCGAAAACGAGCGCATCCTCAAACTCATGCGGCAGAGCACGCAGAACATCGTGCTCGTCGGCATGCCGGGCAGCGGTAAGACGACCATCGGCATGGAGCTCGCCAAGCTCACGGACAGAACCGCGGTCGATCTGGATGAGCAGATCGTAAAGGCGGACGGAAGGGCGATTCCGCAGATCTTCGCCGAGTCCGGCGAGGCAGTCTTTCGCGCGATGGAGCGCGAACAGGCGGAAAAGTGGGGCAAAGAAAGCGGGCTCATTCTCATCACCGGCGGCGGCATCGTCAAAGACGAACGAAACTATCAGTCGCTCAAGCAGAACGGGCGCATCTATGAGATACAGCGTGATATCGCGCTTTTGCCGTGCGAAGGCAGGCCGCTCTCGCAGAGCGCCGACCTATTGACCATGCAGCGCGAGCGCGCGCCGCTCTACAAACGGTTTCGCGACGTGGGAATTTTGAACGACACAACGCCGGAAGAAGCGGCAGCGCGTATTTGGCAGGAGTTTTGCGACAACGCGGACTGAAACGGGAGGGTAGGATATGAAGATTCTCGTGATCAACGGGCCGAACCTGAATTTGTTGGGGTTGCGGGAGCCGGATATCTACGGCAGGCGCACCTACAACGATCTTCTGGAGATGATTCGTGCGGAGGCGGAGCAGCTCGGCATTTCGGTCGAGTTTGTGCAGAGCAATCATGAAGGCGCGCTGGTGGACGCGATTCAGTCTGCCTATGGAACCGCGGATGGCATCGTCATCAACCCCGGCGCATATACGCATACGAGCATCGCGCTGCTGGACGCGGTCAAGGCGGTCGGCGTGCCGACGGTGGAGGTGCATATCTCCGATCCCGACACGCGGGAGGCGTTTCGAAAAGTCTCCTATATTCGCGCGGCATGCGTCGCGAGTATCAAAGGCCTCGGACTGGAAGGGTATCTCGAGGCGCTGCGCCTGCTCGCGCACAAAGGCTGAAGAAGAGAATTATCGCGGCAAACAAAAAGCTTCCGGTGGATGACGGAAGCTTTTTTCGTGAAACGTGAAGATTATTTTGCCGCGTCGTAGAGGATCGGATCCTTTGCTGTTACGCGTTTGACGAGCAGTAGGAACAGTAAGCCTACCACGAGGAAGAGGATAATGGAGCCGATTGCCCAATACAGGCCGTTGTGTTCCGCCGTTACAGTGTCGAAACCATGGTTGAGATACCAGTTGTTCATCCGGAAGGACAGCGTGCCGAACACAAGCGGACCGATGAACGTCGAGGTGCGGCCCGCGACAGAGAGAAAGCCGTAGAACTCCGCAACCTTGGCGGCGGGTGCGAGCTGGCTGACCATCGAGCGGCTGACCGCCTGCGCGCCGGACAGCGAGAAGCCCGCAAAGAAGCCGACCACGAAGAAGAGCGCGAGACTCTTGACGAAGAACAGCGCAACGATGCAGGCAATCAGCATCACGAGCGAGATCAGGATGGAATCCTTGCTGCTGAAGCGGTCGGAGATCTTGCCGAAAAGCAGCGCGCCGGCTGCGCCGGAAATCTGGATGACGATGACGAACAGGATCAGCTGCGTCTGGTCCATGCCAAAGAGCGTAGCGCCGATGATCGCGGCAAAGTCCATCAGCATCATGATGCCGTCGTTGTAGATCAAAAACGCGACGGTGTATTTGATGAACTCCTTATAGCTCTTGATCGAGCGGATGGTGGAAGCGAGGCGCTCAAACGCCACGCGGATGTTGCCCTTTTCCGGTTTTTCGCCGGACGCTTCATCGACTTCCTTCACCCACAGCAGCGTGGGAATCGAGGAAATTAGGTAGAACGCCGCGGTGATGAGAAACGCAATCGGAACGAGAAAGCCCTTGATCAGCTGAATCGGGATCAGCACGAGGATGAGCGCCGCGATGCCGCCGAGCATGCCGACCGCCCAACCTTTGCCGGAGACGGAGCCGATGTTCTCCGGCGTGGAAACGGAGGTGAGCAGCGCGTCGTAGAACACCTGCGCGCCTCGATAACCGATCTCCGCGAGGATAAAATAGAGCATGCCTGTGAATACGTCACCCTTGCGGACGAAGAAGAGCATTGCCGTGAACACGATGGAGAGCGCGGTGAAACCCATCAGGAACGCTTTTTTCTTTTTAGAATAATCCGCGATGGTGCCGAGGATGGGCGAGATCACCGCGACGAGAACCGCCGCGATGCCGACGGAGATGCCCCAGAGGCGCGTTCCTTCTGCGCCGCCGACAACGGCGCCCTTAAAATAGGCGGAGTATACGGCGAGCAGGATGACGGAAGCATAGGCAGAGTTGCCGAAATCATAAAAATACCAGGACCAGCGTGGCCGTTTATTGGGATCATACGGTTTTTTCATCAATATTACCTCCAACACTACAATATGAATGGCTTTGGGATGCGGGAGGGTACCATCCCGGATGATAGGAAATGCCTTTATGTCGTCTCCCGATGGGATGTTGGCGGAGCGCGGGAAGGGTTTCGCTCCTATGAGAACAAAGGACTATGAAAACTCCCCTGATTACCCACATTGTACTCCTGCGTTGGTATGCGGGCAATGCGGAAAACGCGAAAATGAGCAGAAATACCGGCACATCAGGATTATTTTACATACGAGAGAAAAAAGAACCCAATAAGCAAAATCCCCCGTGAATATTGCGGGGGAATGTGACCCGTATTGAAAGAGAGCTGCGTTTCTGCCGCTAGATACCCGAACCGTTGTCCTTTGAGCCAAAGGCGTTGTTGACCGCGTCTTTGACATCCTCCGCCGCATTCTTTGCGCGTTGGGTAAACTCCGGTGCTTTCTGCTGGATTGAAGCGGAAGCCTCCTGATAGACCTCGACCGCCGCTTTCTTGACCTCTTCAAAGTAATCCTTCGCGTCGACCCTTCCATCGCCGTTGACATCCTTGATCCCGTCGGGATTGTTCTCCTTGACCTGATCGGCAACCTTCACCGCGGCGACGGTCGCGCCGACGGTTACGCCGATTCCCAAAAGACGTTTTATAAAACCCATATCGGCAACCTCCTTGTTTTCTACAATTATAGTAGATTGCTTGTACGCTGACAATAGCGCGCCTGTGACGCAACTACAGCCAGTGCATGAAAAAACGGAACCTGACAAAGCCAGATTCCGTTTGATGTGCGATACGATATTTGATTATTTGCCGAACAGCGCGAGCAGAACGCCTGCCGCAACCGCAGAACCGATGACGCCGGCGACATTCGGGCCGATGGCGTGCATGAGAAGGAAGTTCTTCGGGTTGGCTTTCTGCCCTTCCAGATGGGATACGCGCGCCGCCATCGGAACGGCGGAAACGCCGGCAGAACCGATCAGCGGGTTGACTTTGCCGCCGGAGAGCACGTACATCAGCTTGCCGAGCAAGAGTCCGCCGACGGTGCTGAACATGAACGCAACCAGACCAAGACCAATGATCATCAGCGTCTCGGCGCGCAGGAACGTGGTCGCAGATGCGGTTGCACCGACGGTGACGCCGAGGAAGATGGTTACGATGTTGATCAGCGCGTTCTGCGCGGTATCGGAGAGGCGTTCCACAACGCCGCACTCACGGAAGAGATTGCCGAGCATCAACATGCCGATGAGCGGTGCCACGGACGGCAGAAGCAGTATGCAGAGGATCGAAACGATGATCGGGAAGCAAACCTTTTCAAGCTTTGAAACCGGGCGCAGCTGCACCATGATGGTTTCGCGTTCTTTCTTCGTAGTGAGCATACGCATAATTGGCGGCTGAATAATCGGAATCAACGCCATATAGGAATATGCCGCGACGGCGATTGCGGGAAGCAGATCCGGCGCAAGACGCGTGGTGAGGTAGATGGCCGTCGGGCCGTCCGCACCGCCGATGATGCCGATGGATGCAGCTTCCGGCGGTGTGAAACCAAGCGCGCTGGAGATGACGAACGCAACCGCGATACCAAACTGTGCGCCTGCGCCAAGAAAGAGACTGCTGGGGTTTGCGATCAAGGGCCCAAAGTCCGTCATCGCGCCGATGCCGAGGAAGATCAACGACGGGTAGATGCCGAGCTTGACGCCCTTGTAAAGGTAGTACAGCAGTCCGCCCGCTTCTCCGTCAGTTGCCGGACCGGACATCAACCCCGTGAGGGGCAGGTTGGCAAGCAGCATACCGAACGCGATCGGCAGAAGAAGCAGCGGCTCGAATTTTTTCACGATTGCAAGATAGATTAAGACCAAAGAAATCACGATCATCACCATATACTGCCAATTCAGCGCAGTGAAGCCGGACGAAGCCAAGAGATTGGATAAAGCATCTGTTAACATGGTGTTCTCCTTTGCTGTAACTTGAAGTTGTGATTAGTGCGCGGCTTTTTTGTGTTTCGCCGCGTGTTCTGCCGTCTCGACGATCAGCGAGAACAACACCACAAACAGGTACAGAGCAAAGAGCGCAACAAAGACGATCGACATCATGAATAGAGCAACCAAAAGGCTTTCGACTAAAGACACAGTATTACCCCCTTACAGTTAACAAGCCGATGCAACCCGCACCGACCCATGCAGAATAGTATATGATTGCGGATTCGAGTTGCCTTATCCGCGATTATCATTATCATAAATGTTTAATTTTTACGCGGTGTCGAGACATTCCGAATTTACCGTAAAGAGTATAACAAAAGCGAAAAAGTGTCAATCATTTCTATTTCAAATCGATTGTTTTATATGTGCAATGCGATGATTGTATGCTTCCGACTGTATGTTGTGCAATGATCCCGCATACGGCTATGCTATACTGAGAAAAAGATGAAAACGAACGAAAATGTATCCGCACTTTAGATTTCGCGGCTAACTCCAGCCCTTATACGTTTGACACAAGCGGTCACTCTGGAACGAAACGTATTGATCTCGATTGTGGATTATAAGTGTGATTGCCGGAAGCGGTTCCCGTTCGTGTTAGGCATGCATTAGAATATCGAGAGAGGAAAGGCGAAGGTAAGTGCCATATCAACGAAAGATACTCTATTCGCGCAAAAGCACGTGCATTCAGCCGCTTCGGCTGTTGATGGAGGAGCAGACGCACCGCGTGCTTGTCGCCTGGGCGTTGGACTGCGCCGCGCGCCCGCTTGCATTTTTTGAGGAGCACATTCCGGCCGAGCTGCGTCCGCGCGAGGCGATTGTCGTGAGCCGCATGTGGGCGCAAGGGCAGATCAAGATGCCGCTGGTACGAAGCGTGATTTTGCAGGCACACGCGGCGGCGGGAGAGGCGGGCAAGCGCGACCCGCTCGCGGAAGCAGCCGCACGAGCAGTCGGCCATGCCTGCGCAACCGTTCACGCAGAGACGCACGCGCTTGGGCTCGTATTCTACTGGCTCACGGCGGTTGTGCGGCAGTGCACACCGAAAGAGCGCGAAACGCGCGAAAGCGAAGAGCTGCAATGGTTTGCGGAGCAACTGCTGTATTGGCGCGATCATATCGATAGTTGGAATGCGCCATGGGCGGAATTTCTACTGCGCGCGGCTCCGAACAAAGAGAAGCTTTTGCATGAAAGAAAAGGATAACGAACGAAGATACAACAGCCCGCCAGATGGCGGGCTGTTTTTCTCGAATGGATTGATTCAAGAAGCTTTATTCTGCGCTTTTGGACGATAGATAGTACAGCGGAATGGCTAGCACCTGCGCGCCGACGGAGACCGCGATCATGACCGGAAGGCTCACGTCGTACAACGCGCCAAGCAGCCAGCTGCCGAGGAACCAGAACACGCCGAAGACAAACTCGAAGATGCCGTAGCCTGTAGCTCTACTCGCTTTCGGTACGATACCCGCGACAGCCGCCTTCAGGATCGACTCCTGCGCGCCCATGCCGACGCCCCACATGGCGATGCCGACGATCAACGCCGCGGTGCTGGAATTACCGAACACGAGCAGCGCAAAGGGCGCGGAGAGCGCGGTGGATAGAATCAGCGCGCGCATGCCTTTTTTGTCGTACATCAAGCCGAAGATCATCGCAGCTGCTGCGTCGATGAGCATCGCGCCCGCGTAAAGCAGCGGCAGCGTACCGCTGTTGACAAATGACGTTGTCTCCGATAGACCCGATGACAGCGCGGCGTGCGTGCGCGAAACGTGCATCAAGATCAGCGAATAGTCGATAAAGCCGAACGCAAAGAGGCTGATGCCCGCAAGATACAACAGAAACTTCCGGTTGAGCTTGAACGGGACGAGCTGCTTGGGTTCAGGCTCAAAGTGTTCCGGATTGGGAAATTTCCGCTTGGTCACAAACAACATCAGAATGGTTGCGGCGGCGGGAATGATCAAGAGCCCGAGCGAAAAGGCATAGCGTTCTTGCAAACTGCCGGTTTGCTTGAATAGTAGGGTTACATACAGCATCACGGGGCCGAGGAACGCGCCAAGCTGATCGATCAACTCAGCGATTGCAAAGCTCTTGCCGACGCCTTCCCGCGTAGCGGCAAACGACACCAGCGTGCTCTTAGCGGGCTTTTTGATCGCTTTTCCGATGCGCTCGATCACGATCAGCGAGCTAGCAAAAATCCAGCCGTGTTCTCCCGAAAGCGCGAGCGCGGGAACCGCCAGCACGTCGATGACGTAGCCTATGATTGTGATAAGCCAGTAACGCTTCGTCTTGTCCGCAAAACGCCCGAAGAGCAGGCGGAGAGAATAGCCCGCGAGTTCGCCAAGGCCGGAAACAAAGCCGATGGTTGCGGCAGATGCACCGAGTAGGCTCAGATATGCGCCGCGAATACTAGCGGCTCCTTCATGCGTCATATCAGACAGCAGGCTGACGATGCTGAAAAGCAGGATGAATGTCATGGCAGGAGTAATTATGGGGAGTTTCTTCTTCATTATGATACCGTTTCATTTATGTTATAAGCATATTAACTTATTCTATTCTCGTTGGCCTTTTACGTCAACAAATCATGCTGCGTGGCATGCAAATTTCCAATGCAAAGGCGCTCGAGGGAAGCCCCTTAAGCGCATTTGCTGATCGAGATTTGTTATATTGCATGGATCTGGCGTGAAAATTATTTATTTTAGTTCCTGATTGACCATTCGGAGAAACGAAAAAGTCAATATTTGCCGCAAGCGCAAGATTACAGCCTTACAGGCGCGGAATTTTGCTCTGCTCCAGTTTGGACTGTTTCGGCTTGATTCGAATAAAGCTAATCGCAAAGAGAACATAACCAATGAGGAGATTTATCGCGAGCCCGCGGAGGATTTCCGAATCCGCCAAATTGAGCGGCACCGAGGCGAACGAATCCGCAAGCGTAAGCCCATCGGATGTGTGGAAGGCGCGATAGACGGACACCGCAATGCCGAGATATTCGCTGATCAGCGGCATGAACACCGCGACGATGGTTGAGAAGATTTCGCCCTTGCGGTCGATGGCGCCCGCGAGCTTCGTGTAGCCAAAGATTGCGCCGCGCACCATCAGGAAACCGCAAATGCCCGCGATATAGCCGAGCTGGCCGAGGACGATCCACAGGATGACGCCGGGGATGCTGCCGATCAGCGCGCCGATGAGGCCAGGCAGAACAGACGGATGACGCTGTTCAACTGCCATCTGACTTGCGATGGCGTCGGGCGAAACCTGCGAGGACACTTCGTACTCCTGCTGCGGCAGGGTGTTGGAGACGGAGTCAACGGAGGATACTGTTTCGTTCATAGGCATGCATTCCTCTTCTCGCGCAAGACAAACCGGATATGATTTGACACGCGCGTTTATTGTGTTAGTTGATATCATAACGGCTTAACGCGATAGATTCAAGACCAAATACTATCGTGCGCTGATATTTTCTTAGTGTACTCATGTTGGGGGCAAGAGAAAACCATTTGCCGAACATTGTGATATTGTCGCAAATTTCGGCGGATGCGTGACGCAGTCGCTTGACAAAGAAAAGGATTGTGCTACGTTGTATTTGTATCAATCGAATGCTCCGCTATCGGAGCGAACACAAGAAAATCATCAGAAAGTTGAGGTTATCATAGATGAGTCAGCAAACGATTTCCAAGATTATCGCAAGGGAGATTCTGGATTCCCGCGGCAACCCCACCGTAGAAGCGGAAGTCACCACCAGCGGCGGCGTGGTCGGCTGGGCAGCCGTACCTTCCGGCGCATCCACGGGCGCATATGAGGCGCTGGAACTTCGCGACGGCGACAAGAACCGCTATATGGGCAAGGGTGTGCAGAAGGCCGTTAAGAACGTGCATAACATGCTCGCGCCCAAACTCGTCGGCATGGACGTGACCAGCCAGCGTGAGATTGACTACAAGATGCTCGCCATCGACGGCACGGTGGACAAGAGCAAGGTCGGCGCAAACGGCATCCTCGCGGTGTCGCTCGCGGTTGCGAACGCTGCGGCAAAGACGCTCGATATGCCGCTTTACCGCTACATCGGCGGCGTGAACGCGCATGTGCTGCCCGTGCCGATGATGAACGTCATCAACGGCGGCAAGCACGCGGACAACAACATCTCCAGTCAGGAGTTTATGATCATGCCCGTCGGCGCGCCCAGCTTTGCGGAAGGTCTGCGCTGGGGTGCGGAAGTGTTCCACACCCTCAAGGGCATTCTGCACAAAAAGAGCCTGAGCACCTCCGTCGGCGATGAGGGCGGCTTTGCGCCGAACTTCTCCGGCGAGGAGGAAGCGCTCGAAACCCTGATGGAAGCCATCTCCAAAGCGGGATTTGTACCCGGCAAGGATTTCATGCTTGCGATGGACGCGGCAAGCACCGAGATGTTTGACGAGGCGAAGAAAGCGGGCAAAGAGGGCAGCTATCTGTTCTGGAAGACGGGCGTTCTCAAGACGCGCGACCAGATGATTCGCTACTGGGCGGACCTTTCCGCGAAATACCCGATCATCTCGCTCGAAGACGGCCTTGCCGAGGAGGACTGGGATGGCTGGAAGCAGCTGCGAAAAGAACTCGGCGACAAGGTACAGCTCGTGGGCGACGACCTTTTAGTCACCAACACGAAGCGCCTCGCGCGCAGCATCGAGGAGGAGAGCGTCAACTCGATCCTCATCAAAGTCAACCAGATCGGTTCGCTGACCGAGACGCTGGAAGCCATCGAGATGGCGCAGCGCGCGGGCTTTACCGCCGTGACATCGCACCGCTCCGGCGAGACCGAGGACACGACCATCGCGGATATCGCGGTCGCGACCAACTCGGGTCAGATCAAGACCGGAGCGCCTTCCCGTACCGACCGTGTCGCGAAATACAACCGCCTGCTCCGGATCGAGGACGAACTGGGTTCCGCCGCCGTCTTCGCTGGCAAGAACGCATTCGGCAAGATCGGCAAGCGGATTCTGTAACAGTTCACGCAAGCACAAAGCCCCCGAACCAAGCGGTTCGGGGGCTTTGTGATAGTTGTATCAATCCAACGTGATGCCGATGATCGGAAGAACGTCCAGCGGCGTCGGCGGATAGAAGTCCGCGGGAATCGCGGGATCGGTTGTGCCCCAGACCGCGAGAGCGCCCTTTGCGCCGGCCGAATGTGCGCACTGCATGTCATACGGCGCGTCGCCGAGGAAGAGAATCTCGCGGGTAGGATGCCGAAGTGTTCCGCCGCAAACAGCAGCGAGTCCGCCGCGGGTTTCGGGTTTGCGACGTCGTTCGCGCAGACCGCGAGATCGACGTACTCCGCTAGCCCGTATTTGTGGAAATGATCCTCATACAGTTCGCGTCCCTGCGAGGTGGCGACACCGAGGGGCAGCCCCGCGCGCTTGATGGCGGAGAGCAGCGTGACGATGCCGTCAAACGGCTTGTTGTCCGCCGCGACAGGCGCGTAGTAGTCGCTCCAGGTGCGCAAAGTCAGCTCCCAGTCCGGTAGATCGAAGAGCTCATTCAGCGCATAACCGGGGAGGCCCAGCATCTTTCGCAGATACTCGGGCGGATGATGACCGCCGCCCGTGTCAAACACGGCGCGATCCAGCGTTTCAATCAGGTTCGGCGCGGAGTCGATCAGACACGCGTCGATATCGAACATGATGGCTTTGAAGTTGTAACGATTCATTTTACTCATACAATCGTGTAGTCTATCAGGTTATGCGGGCGGAATCAAGCGCG
>PNNR01000024.1 GCA_013824375.1 Clostridiales bacterium | reverse complement strand
ACCAACGAGGGCTTCCTTGCCAAAGCACCGCAGAGTGTTGTGGACGAAGAGAAAGCTAAGCTCGCCGCCGCAGAAGAGATGCTGGGTAAACTCCGCGACCGTCTTGAAACCCTCGACTAATCCCATTTCGCGCACAAGAAAATCGCGCAAATATCGACGGAATTTGGTATAATCAATCAAACGTGAAATGGAGAAATACAAAAATGCGTTCGAACTCGATTCGCCTCGGCGTCATCGGCGCGGGGAACATGGGGGAGGCTATCCTCCGCGGATATCTGACCAGCGGCTACGCATCCGGCGAGAAAACCGCGGTGTTTGATCCGGACATAGATAAATGCCGCACGCTGGAGCGCGATCTCGGCGTAGAGGTAGCAGAATCGCTTGCGTCATTGATCGACGGCAGCGATCTGCTATTGATCGCCGTAAAACCGAACGTATGTACACAATTGTTTGCGGAACAATTCGAATTTTTCGCGAACAAGGCAGTAGTTTCCATCGCCGCAGGATGGGGAGGGGAGCGCCTGAGAAATGCGCTTCCCGCCACTGCGCGCGTACTGCGCGTAATGCCGAACACGCCTGCGATGATCGGCGAAGGTATGATCGTGTTTGAATCCGGCGATTCACTGACGGCGGAAGAACGCGCTTTTACGGAAACGTTGTTTGGGTCGGTCGGCGACGTGATCAGCGTGGAACCCAAGCTTATGGACGCGGTCACAGCGGTCAGCGGCAGCGGACCAGCGTATGTGTATCTGTTCATCGAAGCGATGGCGGACGGCGGCGTGAAGGCGGGGCTTCCAAGGCCTGTCGCGCTTAAGCTCGCGGCACAGACGGTAAAGGGAGCTGCTATGATGGTCTCCGAAACGGGCGTACATCCGGGAGAATTGAAAGACCGCGTATGTTCGCCGGGCGGAACGACGATTGAAGCCGTCGCCGTACTGGAACAAAAAGGCCTCCGTGGCGCGGTGATCGCTGCCGTAGACGCCTGCAGAGATAAATCTGAAAAGATGAGTAAATAATATATTATATATCATTTGAAAAGGGCAGGAATGAAAAAAGAGGTAACGATCTATACCGACGGCGCCTGCTCCGGCAACCCGGGTCCGGGCGGCTGGGGCGCGATCTTGATGTACCAGGATCAGAAGAAAGAGTTATCCGGATTTGAGCCGGAGACGACAAACAATCGCATGGAATTGCGCGCGGTCATTGAAGCCGTGCGCGCGCTGAAGGTTTCGTGCAATGTGAAGATTCATACGGACAGCGCATATGTCTGTAACGCGTTTCAGCAAAACTGGTTGAACAACTGGAAGGTCAACGGCTGGAAAACGTCCTCAAAACGCGACGTAGAAAATCAGGATCTCTGGCGCGAATTACTTGACGCGCTACACAAACACGCGTTCACGTTCGTCAAGGTCAAGGGTCATTCCGATAATCCATTCAACAACCGCTGTGACGAGCTCGCAAGGCTCGCCATCAAACAAGCGCTTGCAGCCGCGCAAAACACGTAATCCTATGTGTTTTTAAACACAACTATTCGTTAAACTTGTCTTTAACGAATAGTTGTGTTAAAATGTTGGTAGCGATTTTCATGATATCGAGGCGATTTTTGATGGCAAACTCCTACCACGCCGCGCTCAACAAAGACTATACGCTCAAAATCCGCTCTCTGCTCGCCGAGCTTCCTGTGCTTTGCGGAACATTTTTTCGCGCAATCGACAGCCAGACATCCGTTCTCACCCGCTACGCCTACGCGGTGGACCTTCGCGGTTTCTTTCAGTTTGCCGCGCAGCAGGAAGACCTCTTTGCGGGAGAGTCCATCCCCTCCCTCACCGCGGGCGATTTGGAAAAAGTGCAGGCTTACCATATTGAGCTGTATTTGTCGGAAGTTTCATTCTATCAAAAGGATGACCGCGAACGGGTCAACCAGGAGCGGGCAAAGGCGAGAAAGCTCTCATCCCTTCGCTCATTCTTAAAGTTTTTACACAAGCAGGAGTACCTGCCGTCGAATGTCGCGGCACTGGTCGATATCCCGAAGCTCAACGAAAAGGCGATCATACGGCTGGAACCAAACGAAGTCGCGGATCTGCTCGATCTGGTAGAAAACGGAGACGGGCTGACCGATCGGCAGAAATCGTATCACGATTCGACGAAGCTGAGGGACGTCGCGATCCTGACGCTCTTTCTCGGCACGGGTATCCGCATCAGTGAATTGGTCGGCATCGATCTGACGGACATCGACTTTGATAACAACGCTTTCGTCGTCACCCGTAAGGGCGGCAACGAGGACATCCTCAACTTCGGCGATGAAGTTCACGCGGCATTGTCGGACTACTATGCGGTTCGCGAGAAGCTCACACCCCTGCCCGGAAACGAGCGTGCACTGTTTCTCTCGATGCAGATGCGGCGCATCAACGTGCGATCCGTAGAATTGCTGGTCAAAAAATACGCAAAGCTCGCTACGCCGCTCAAGAAGATCACGCCGCACAAGCTCCGCAGCACCTATGGCACAATGCTCTATCACGAGACGGAGGATATCTATCTCGTGGCGGATGTACTTGGCCACAAGGACGTTAACACCACGCGCAAACACTATGCCGCGTCCAGCGAGGAGCACAAGCGCATCGCCGCTAAAAAAATTAAACTGCGCGAGGATTAACCGCGACTGTGCGATCGCCTGACACGCACGCCGAACGTCATCGGCAGCGTCTTTGCGTGGACGATTTCCTCATCCTTCCAGTCATCAAACAGATCCGGCACAAACCCGTCATTCAGATCGACATCCTCTTCCTCTTCCCGCTCTGGTACAAAGTCATCATCAAGGAACACACCGGAGATCGTAATCTGTGCAAAGGCCTCGATCCCCTCATCCAGGCAACGAAAACAGTTGTCACAAATCTTATTTGGGTCAAGTTCACAGCGATCGTCGCACGTTCCACAATCGTTACAAACCTTATTTGATTGTATAATGCACCGTTTCATAAAAAATTCACCAGTCTTTCGAACATATGTTTGCAATATTTTGAAGCATATGTTAAAATCATTTTAAAGTCAAGCGATGTCACACGAACGGAGGTTGTTGACTGACTATGAAAAAATTGGCCGATCCCCAGCAGGTGATTCTCGACTATATGATTTCGTTCACCGAGGAGCACGCATATCCGCCCTCGGTAAGGGAAATATGCGCCGCGGTAGGACTAAAATCAACGGCTACGGTGCATACACACCTGAGAAATCTCGAAAAACGCGGCTTGATCACACGCGATTCATCCAAGCAACGCGCAGTATTTATCAACACTGATCAACTGCATGATAAAGAAAAAAAACCATACGCAGTGCCGCTCATTGGCCGCGTAGCGGCCGGTCTTCCCATGCTCGCCGCAGAAAATATAGAAGACGCTTTCCCGCTACCTGACGTACTGATGCACGGCAAAGAGCCGGAAGAAGTTTATATGCTACGCGTTGACGGTGAAAGTATGCGCGATGTGGGTATCCGCGATGGCGACATTCTCGTGGTCAACCATAACTGCAACTATGCCAACGGCGATATCGTCGTTGCCCGAGTGCATGGCGAAAGCGCGACAGTCAAACGTTTCTTCCGCGAAAAAGACCGCGTTCGCCTCCAGCCGGAAAACGAGCTGTTTGAACCGATCTACGTGCCGTACAACGAAGTCGAAATCTCCGGTAAGGTCATCGGCCTGCTGCGTACGATTTAACACTCAGAATCCCTGCCGGATCAGTTCGTCGCAGGCCATCATACAAGCAATGCGCGCGTGCGCATAGGTCAGTGCGCCCTGTAAGTAAGCCGTATACGGCGCGCGAATTGGCGCATCCGCGCTGAGTTCGGTGGTCGCGCCCTGCACGAACGCGCCGGCCGCCATTACTACCTGATCCTCATACCCCGGCATATCCCACGGCTCCGGAGACACGAAACTGTCTACCGGGGCCGCTTTTTGTATGCTCCGGCAGAACGCGACGAGAGATTCCGCATCCGGAAGTTGTACCGCCTGAATGATATCCGAACGCATCGCGTCATAAAGCGGCATCGTGAGCAAACTCATCTGCTCGAATACGCGCGCAAACAGCATAGCTCCCTTAACGCACTGCGCCGTGACATGCGGCGCAAGAAACAATCCTTGATAAAACAGCCGGTAATCGCCTGCATAGGAACCGACCTCCGCACCCATGCCGGGCACGGTCATCCGCTGCGCAATCCGGTCGATCAGATCTTCCCTGCCCGCAATATAACCGCCGGTCGGCGCAAGACCGCCGCCTGGATTTTTGATCAGCGATCCTGCGATCACGTCCGCGCCCTGCGCGGTCGGCTCCGTCGTCTCGACAAATTCGCCGTAGCAATTATCGACGAGAATGATTGCGCTGGGATACCATTCGCGAATCCTGTCGAATCCATCTTTCATCTGTGACATCGTTATGGCTTCGCGCCAGGCATACCCGCGCGAACGCTGCGCATAGACGATTTTGACATTCTTCTGATCAAACGCTCGGATCGCGTCAAGGTCGATTTTGCCCTTTTCCGTCAAGCAAATCGCGTGAAAGGAGACACCCATGCGCTTGAGCGAGTTGGGTGCGTCACCGTGCACGCCGATCGCCTCCAAGAGGGTATCATACGGCTCGCCCGTAATCGAAAGAATCGTGTCCCCCGGCTCAACGAGGCCTGCAAGGGCGGTAAAGATCGCATGAGTTCCGTTGACAAACTGCGGTCGCACGAGCGCCTTCTGCGCCATCAGCGCATGCGCAAACACGCGATCCAGCGTATCTCTGCCGATGTCGTCATATCCGTATCCCGTGGTCGGCGTGAAGTGCCGCGCACTGACGCGCTCCTGCCAGAACGCCTGCAGTACGCGCTGTTGGTTGACCATCTCCACCGCGTCCGTTCGCCGAAATACGTCCTCTAAAAAATGCTCCGCACTCCAGACCAGTTCTCTTGCGCGGTCGCTGATTTCAATCATAGTAAAGTCCCTTTCATCCAGTTCTGTGCGTCGATTGCGATATCGCTCATGAGTTTTTCTTTCATGTCATCCCAATGGGTCACATCGTGCCAAACGATGCGCTCATCTCGTTTAAACCAGGTCAGCTGCCGCTTTGCAAAACGTCGCGTATCCTGCTTTATCTTCTCCACCGCTTCGCCGAGTGAACATTTGCCGTCAAAATAAGAGAAGAGCTGCTGATAGCCGATGGATTTCATTGCGGGCAAACCCCGATCATGGTTTGCGTCGTAAATCATCTTGGCTTCCGCGAGCAATCCCCGTTCCATCATAAGATCTACGCGCAGGTTGATGCGCTGGTAGAGCAGCTCCCGATCCATGGTGAGCCCGACTAGCATCGGCTCAAACGGGGCTTCCCCTCCCGCGCTGTTCTGAAAATCGGCGCCAAAGCTAGATAATGGCTGACCCGAACAATCGAATACTTCCAGAGCGCGAACGATTCGCTTTTTGTCGTTCAGGTGCAGACGGGCAGCAGTCGTCGGATCGATCGCGATAAGCCGGGCATAAGCCGCATTTGCATCCTGATCGTACTCTAATATGGCGTTCTCCCTCGCTGTGTCATTTTTCGGAATCGCAAACCCGAGCGGATATGTCAAAGCATTGACATACAGTCCGCTGCCACCGACGACGATCGGCGTGTTTCCTCTGGATATTATCGATCCGATCGCTTCGGTTGCCATCGTGCGAAACATGGAGGCGGAAAACTCCGGCATATCGATGGGAAGGCAGTCGATCAGATGATGCGGAATTCCCTCCCGCTCCTGCTGCGTTGGCTTCGCTGAGCCGATATCCATGCCAAAATACACCTGCACCGAGTCGGCGGAAACGATCTCTCCGTTGACCCGTTTTGCAAGCTTAATGGATAATTCTGTTTTGTGGCAGGCGGTCGGGCCCACGATACAGACGATCTTTTGTCGGGTTGATTTACATTGCATATGAATTACAAGATGCGTTTGAACATCTTTTCGATGTCGGTTTTCGTAAAACGAATTGCGACCGGCCTGCCGTGCGGGCATGTCAAGAGTGTCTCCTGCTCGCTGAGGCGATCCAGCAGCTGCCGGATTTCTTCATGCGAGAGGCGTTCTCCCGCTTTGATCGCGTGCTTGCAGGCGGATTGCGCAATCGCATCCCGAAACCATTCATTCGCGCGCGCTTCATCGTTTTCGGAGAGATACTCCAGCACATCGTGCAGAAACGCGGTCTTGAGCGCAGTTCCGTTGATCTGCGGGACGGCGAGCAGCGTAACGCCGATTTCAGACGCATCCGAGAAGACGAATCCGAGCCGTTTCAGCTCCGCTTTGTTCGTGATAAACGCGTCGTATTCCGAAGGCAGCAGGCGCATATCTTCCGGCAGGAACAGCGTTTGGGACACGATTGCGGCTGTCCGCGCCATCAAAGCGTCATAAAGCAGCCTCTCATGCGCCGCGTGCTGGTCGATGCAATAGACACTCTCGCCCTGCTGCACATACCAATACGTATCGAACGCGCAACCGATAACGTGAAATGGTTCGGAGAGCGGTTCGGATGTTTTGTTCAGAAAAATAGGTTCCGGGCGCGGACGAACTTCGGGTTCGCGCGCGGGAAAACGATAGGTCGGTACGCGCGGCACGGACGAGTACCCGTCCTCGCGCAAGGTGCTGCTGGGCTGCGGGATCGGCGCGCGCAGATCGACTCTGTATGTTTCTTCCGGTGCGGTGAAAACCGGAGATGGCTCCGGCTCACGTTCTTCCCTGCGAATCTCAATCGTCGGAACATAGCTGCGTATCAACGCCTCGGAACACGCGACGACAACGCTGCGCGAAACGCGCTGTTCGTCTGTAAAGCGCACTTCCAGCTTTGCGGGATGAACGTTGACGTCCACCTCGGCATAGGCGATGTTCATATACAGTACCGCAAACGGAAAGCGTCCGATCAGTACTCGTGTGTCAAACGATCTGGAAAGTGCGTTAGAAAGCGCATTGGAGCGGATGATGCGCCCGTTGAGCAGGAATGTCTGCCCTGAACGATTTGCACGCGCGAGATCCGGAACACCCACGAACCCGGTAATCTTCAGATACCCGTCGTCAAATGCAACCGGACAAATCTGGCGCTCTGTGCTGATGCCATAAACGGAGACCAGCGCGTCCTTTGCGCTGCCATTACCCGTGGAACGATAGACAGTCTTTCCCCCGCTGACGTAATGTACCGCAATCTGCGGTGCGGAGAGAATTAGCTTTGCGATATAATCTCCGATCGCCGCACTTTCGGCACGCGCGCTTTTGACAAACTTCAGCCGGGCTGGCACGTTGTAAAATAAATCCCGTACCTCGATGCTCGTTCCCCGTGTGCCCGCCGTGCGGCGGTGCTCGATCAGGTCGCCGCTTTCATAACGAATTTGGGTTCCAAGCTCGTCTTCTTCGGTTTGGGTTTGCAGCATGACACGCGAAACAGCGGCGATGGATGCCAGTGCTTCGCCGCGAAACCCGAGAGAGCGAATCGCGAACAGGTCGTTTGCGGTTGAAATCTTGCTGGTTGCATGGCGCAAAAACGCCATTTCGCAGTCGTCATCCGCAATGCCGCTACCGTTGTCGGTGATGCGGATGTTGTCCAAACCGCCGTTTTCGATCTCAATTGTGATCGCTGTTGCGCCCGCATCAATCGCATTTTCCACCAATTCCTTGACAACCGAAGCAGGCCGCTCTACGACTTCGCCGGCGGCTATCTGGTTTGCGATTCTTGGCGGTAAAACATGTATCTTCGGCATAGTTTCTCCGATAGCAATGATTGGTTAGGAATGCTTCAGCATGGCGTGCAATGCAAAGAGCTGGTTGAGCGCTTCGAGCGGTGTGAGATGATTCACATCCATCTCTCTGAGTATACGCATCGCGCTCTCTTCCCCGCTCTCGTCGAGCAGCGAGGGCTGCACGCTGGTTTCGATCTTGGCGGGTTCGCGCTTGGCGGCAATATCCGCGGACTCCAGCTTCTCAAGAATCTCCTTTGCGCGCGTCAAAACTACATCTGGAAGCCCTGCAAGCCGCGCTACCTGAATGCCAAAACTTTGATCCGCGCCGCCGCGAACGATCTTGCGCAGAAACACGATGTCCTCGCCGATTTCGCGGACTGTGACGCGGAAATTCTTTACGCCCGACAGTTCGCCTTCCAGCTCCGTCAACTCGTGATAATGCGTGGCAAACAGAGCCTTTGCGCCGCATTTTTTTGCGTCCGCGATGTACTCCAGCACAGACCAGGCGATGCTGAGCCCGTCAAACGTACTCGTGCCTCTGCCGATTTCGTCGAGGATAAGCAGGCTGTTCTCGCTCGCATTGTGGAGAATGTTGGCAACTTCGCTCATCTCCACCATAAATGTGCTCTGTCCGGACGAGAGATCGTCGCTCGCGCCGATACGTGTAAAGATACGATCGATAATGGAGATGTCCGCTTCCGTTGCGGGCACGAACGAGCCGATGTGCGCCATCAACGCAATCAAAGCGGTCTGCCGCATATAAGTGCTCTTGCCCGCCATATTTGGACCCGTGATGATCAAAAGCCGGTCGTCCGTTCGGTTTAATAGAACGTCGTTCGGCACGAACGGTTCTTTCATCGATCGTTCAATCACTGGATGGCGTCCGTTGACGATCTTGGTTCTGCCCTGTTGGTTCCACTTCGGGCGACAATACTGGTTGTTGCTCGCTACCTCAGCAAGGGAAACATAGCAATCGAGCTCGGCAATCAACGCGCCATTTGTTTGCAATCTTCCTGTACAGTTGACAAGCACTTCGCGGATTGCCAAGAACAACTCGTTCTCGAGCGCGACGAGACGGTCTTTTGCGCCGAGAATTTTCTGCTCCATCTCCTTGAGTTCGGGCGTGATGAAACGTTCCGCGTTGGCAAGCGTCTGCTTGCGCTCGTACTCGTATGGCACCTGCGCCAGATACGACTTCGTAACCTCGATATAGTACCCGAACACGCGGTTATAGCTCACGCGCAGGGATTTTATCTTTGTGATTTCGCGCTGCGCCTGCTCGAAGTTCTCTAACCAGGTTTGAGAGTTCTCCGCGATGCTTCGCAGTTCGTCAACCTCCGCGTTGTAGCCCGCGCGGATGAATCCGCCGTCCTTCAGCGTCGCGGGCGGTTCCTCGGTGATTGCATTGAGTAAAAGATTGAGCACATCCTCCATCTCATCAAGGTATTGCGCAATATCGGAGAGCGCGCTGCTCTCGCTTGCGCGAAGCGCTTCTTTGATGATAGGTACGCGCTCGATGGTTTGTATCAGAGCGACGCAATCCCGCGCGTTGACCGAACCGTAGACGATCTTGCTGCAAAGCCGCTCAATATCGTACATTCCGTGGAGCAGTTCCTGAAGCTGTTTGCGCTGCGTCACGTTGTCTTTGATCTGTGAAACCGCGTCCAGCCTGCGTTCGATTTCCTGAATCGATTGCAGCGGGCGATCCACCCAATCACGAAGCATTCTTCCGCCCATGCCGGTTTTCGCGTGATCGAGCAGGTGAATCAGCGTGTTTTTCTTACTTCCGCCGAATCGAAGCGGCTGCGTCAACTCCAGGTTTCGACGCGAGGTCGCGTCCAGCACCATGTAGCTGCTGCGGTTGAGAAGGCGCATGCCCTGGATATGAGACAAGGCATTTTTCTGCGTCTCGTCGAGATAGCGCATCAACGCGCCCGCTGCCGAGACGGCATAGGGAGCTTCGTCCGCTCCAAAGCCGGAAAGTGAGCTTACCCGAAAATGCCGCTTTAGGGTATCTCTTGCGCTTTCGGGAAGAAACGCGTTTGCGCCGTATTGCTCCAGATAATAAGACGACGAAATCTGCCGTGAGAGCAACTGGTGCATAAAAAGCGAAGGTTCCGCGATGATCTCGCGTGGGCGGATTCGCTCTAATTCATCGAGTAGAGCAACTGACGGTTGCCTTCCGTTCAACTGCATCAGATAAAATTCGCCCGTTGAAACATCAGCATAGGCAAGACCAATGATGCTGTCGCCCATTGAGATGGAGGCGATATAGCTATTCTGCCCTTCCTCCAGCATCCGGTCTTCAATGACCGTACCGGGCGTGATGATGCGTATGACATCTCGCTCGACAAGTCCCTTTGCCAATGCGGGGTCTTCGATCTGTTCGCAGATGGCGACTTTATAACCTTTTTCGATTAGCTTGGAGATGTAGTTATCCACCGCATGATATGGAACGCCGCACATCGGCGCGCGATCACTCAATCCGCAGTCGCGTCCGGTCAATACGAGATCGAGCTCTTTTGCGGCGGTCTTCGCGTCCTCAAAAAACATCTCGTAAAAATCGCCGAGGCGGAAGAACAATAGACAGTCGCTGTATTTTTCTTTCAATTCCAGATATTGCCGCATCATCGGCGTCATTGAAGCTGGCATTCTTTCCTCCGTCGTTCGGGGTTGTTCAACAAGCAGACAGGTAAACAAAGCAATCAGTTTGACCTGTTGTTATCATTCATTAGTGTTTGCAGCCACCGCAACCGCCGCAGTCTCCGCTGCAGCCGCGGCTATCGCTCGTCTCCGCACCGATACAAGCGTTGATTTCGTCGTTAACCGCAGTGAGCACAGCGGAAAACGCACTCTGCGCCGCGATGAGTTCTTCATAAAGCGGGCTTTCTTTCAACTGCGCTTCCAACCGGTCGATGTCGTTGGTCAGAGACACCGCTTCCATATCGTCAACATCATCACTTGCAAGGATGCTGATCAGACGGTCGCGTTTGCTGTTAAGCTCCTGCATCAAGCGCGCGATAGCTTCGTTGCCTTCAAAGTCGCTCTGCGCCTGCTTCATTTGTACAAATTCACAGGAATTGGCGAGCGCCACCCCGAGTTCTCTTGCCAGTTCAATCATGGTTCTATCTCCTCCGATGTCCGGGTTACTTTTTGTCATATACTTGTTTCTTCCGTTTCTGCGATCCTGCCAAACAGCGAGTTCTTCCGAACATTGGTGATCTGGACGGGAACATATGATCCGACCAGATCCGGCGTTCCCGCAAAGTACACCATCTTGAAGTTCGGGAACTTGCCATAGCAGACGGGGTCGTGCCGCGTATCGCAATCCTCTATGTGAACAATACCTGTTACGCCAATGTACTTTTCGTTGTTCTCACGACTTTTTTGCTCCTGCAGCTCGTTGAGCCTGTGCAAGCGTTCGCGCTTGACGATATCCGGCACCTGCTCCTCCATCGTTGCGGCGCGTGTGCCCTTGCGCGGCGAATACTTGAAGGTAAAAGCGGAGGCAAACCCCACACGTTCCACCAGATCGAGCGTTTGGAGAAAATCTTCCTCTGTTTCACCTGGGAATCCGACAATAATATCCGTCGTCAGCTCCACATCCGGCATAGCGGCGTGCAGCTTTTCGACGATCTTCAGGTATAGTTCCCGCGTATATTTACGGTTCATCTGCTTGAGAATCTCGTTCGATCCGCTCTGCATTGGTAAATGAACGTGATGGCAGACATTCGAAAGCGACGCCATGGCATCGATCATCTCGTCGGTTAAATCCTTCGGGTGTGAAGTCATGAATCGGATGCGCTCAAGCCCTTCCACTTTTGAAATCAGCGCAAGAAGCTTTGCAAAAGATGCATCCTTCAGATCTTTCCCGTAAGAATTGACGTTTTGGCCAAGCAGTGTGATCTCGCTGTAACCTTCGTCGACGAGGGTTTTTGCCTCCTCCGCGATCGCCGCCATCTCGCGTGAGCGCTCACGCCCGCGCACATATGGCACGATACAATAGGTGCAGAAGTTATCGCAACCGTAGTTGATGTTGACAAACGCATTGATCTTTCCCGTGCGGATGCTTGGCAGGTCATCCTCGATCTGAATATTTTGCTCGTCAACCGCCAGCGTGCGGGAGCCGGATTCTGCGCTCTCCACAAATGCGGGCAGCCGTGAAAGCAGATTTGTGCCAAAGACAATATCCACAAAAGGAAAGCGTTTATACAGTTTTTCAGCAACTTCCTGCTGCTGCATCATACATCCGAAAACACCGATGATAAGGTTCGGATTTTCGTCTTTAAGCTCTTTGAGAGCGCCGATATTCCCGAACACGCGCTTCTCGGCGTGGTCACGCACACAGCAGGTGTTAAAAAGAATCAGATCCGCATTTTCCTTATCTGTTCCGCGATAAAATCCCAGTGTTTCCAGTAAGCCTGCGGCTGTTTCGCTGTCCCGAACATTCATCTGACAACCGAATGTTTCGATAAAATATATGCGGCCTTCGCTCTGCGGACGGCTGTAAAAAGGCGATTTTTGCTCCATGTTAGTACACTCCATTTCAACTTGCTACATTATAGCATGATTTCTTGAATCGAATGAAAGAATTTTGTGTTTTCCGTGTTGACAATTTTATGTGCTTGTTGTATATTATGAAAGTCGCGAAAAGCGGTGCGCGCCATCTTCGGGGTGTAGCGCAGTCCGGTAGCGCACGTGCTTTGGGAGCATGGGGCCGAAGGTTCGAATCCTTTCACCCCGACCAGAAGTGGCCCCGTGGTCAAGCGGTCAAGACACCGCCCTTTCACGGCGGTAACAGGAGTTCGATTCTCCTCGGGGTCACCATTCTTTTTTGTTCAGGTGCTTGGGCCTTTAGCTCAGTTGGTTAGAGCGGCCGGCTCATAACCGGTTGGTCCGGGGTTCGAGTCCCTGAAGGCCCACCAACTCCTTGTTAGAGATGCCGATTGGCAATTTTATTTATTTGGCCCGGTAGTACAGTTGGTTAGTACGCCAGCCTGTCACGCTGGAGGTCAGGGGTTCGAGCCCCCTCCGGGTCGCCATTTTTTGCCTCGGTAGCTCAGCTGGTAGAGCAAGGGACTGAAAATCCCTGTGTCGGTGGTTCAAGTCCACTCTGAGGCACCAGACTTGCTGGCTGGTGTAGCTCAATTGGCAGAGCAGCTGATTTGTAATCAGCAGGTTGCGGGTTCGAGTCCCATCACCAGCTCCATTTTTTCCTTGAAAAGTGAATCGTCAATTCCAAACAACATCATGGATGGGTTCCCGAGTGGCCAAAGGGAGCGGACTGTAAATCCGTTGTCGCAGACTTCGATGGTTCGAATCCATCCCCATCCACCAACTGTCTCAACCATTGCAGGAATGGCGGAATTGGCAGACGCGCACGGTTCAGGTCCGTGTGAGGTCACACTCATGCAGGTTCAAGTCCTGTTTCCTGCACC
>PNNR01000061.1 GCA_013824375.1 Clostridiales bacterium | reverse complement strand
TCCAGCGGCGGATATTTCGACGCGGTAGAGGTGCAGATTTTCCGAAACCTGTTGTCGGTGATCGACAACCGCAGGCAGGATGTGCCGCTGTTATCCGTGCTGCTCTCCAGCATCGGCGGCTTTACGCACGAGGAGCTTGCGCAGATGCGAACAGCGCACCCAAGCGGTGCGTTTTACGAAGCGTTTTTCGCCTGTGCGGAGACGGACAGCGTGCTTGGCAGCCGCGCAAAGGCATTTTTAGAAAAGCTCGACGCCTACCGCGCGGAGAGCAGGTTGGTCACGGTAGAGGAACTCATCGGAAAACTGCTCGACGAGACTGGGTTTTACGAGGAGATGGGCGCGGGCGTCAGCGGCGCGCAGCGGCAGGCGAACCTCAACGCACTGCTTGATAAGGCACACGCGTTTGAAGCCGCGGGTTCGCGTGGGGTTTGGAATTTTCTGCGGCATCTTGCGCTGGCGGAGGACAACGCGAGCGTGGGCGCCGCGCAGACCGTCACCGCGGACGTGGTGCGCATCCTCACGATCCACAAATCCAAGGGTCTGGAGTTCCCCGTGGTGTTTGTCGCGGGCATGGGCAAGCAGTTCAACCGGCAGGATGTGAACAACAGCTTGCAGCTGCATGCAAAGCACGGCATGGCGCTGCGGTTCATCGACCGCGAAGGCACGCAGCGCGTCAAGCGCGATACCCTCGCGCGGGTGACGCTCGCGCAGCGGGTCAAGCGGGAGCAGCTCGCGGAGGAGATGCGCGTGCTGTATGTCGCGATGACGCGCGCGCGCAGAAAACTCATCATGACCGCGTGCCTCAACAAACCCGAAGAAAAACTCGCCTCTTCCCCGCGTGTGCCGACCGCATGGCAGGCGATCCGCGCATCCAGCCCGGTCAAGTGGCTGATGATGGGCAGCAGTCGGCTAATGCAGATACTGATTCACGAGCGGGAAGGCCTTTTAGGCGGCACGGTTTCCGGCGCTGCGCAGGAGCTTCCGCCGTTTGATCCCGTGGTGTTGGAGGCGATCGAAGCCCGGCTGGACTGGACGTATGCCCACGCCGAGGCAGCGCAGATCCGCGCGAAAGCCGCCGTGAGCCGCATCGTCAAAGGCGAGGACGCCATGCCGGTCTTCGCAAGGCCCGCGTTTCTCGGCGCGAAGACGAGCGCGGTGTTTGCCGGAACCGCGACGCACGCGGCGATGCAATATCTCCCGCTGGATACTCCTCTCGACGAATCCGCCGCGACCGAGTACCTGCGCGCGCTCACCGAACGCGGCAGGATCACACCGGAGCAGGCTCAGGTTGCGGACGCAAGCGCCATCGCGTGGTTTACGCGGGATACGCTTTTTACGAGAATGCAAAACGCAGCGCGGCTGGAGCGCGAGCTGCCGTTCTCCTATCCGATGGAGGCGCAATTACTTTACGGCAGCGCCGCCGAAGAAACCGTGCTGTTGCAGGGCGTGCTGGACGCGTGTTTCCTCGAAGATGGCGAATGGGTGATCGTGGACTACAAGACCGACCGCGTCCGCCCGAACGAAACGGCGGAGCAGGCGGCGCAAAAGCACGTGGAGCAGCTGCGGCTCTACGCCCTCGCGCTGGAATCGCTCACGGGTCAGCGCGTCAAGGAACTCGTCGTCGTGCTGTTGAGCCACCGCGCAGCGGTTCGGGTCGAACCGGGTTGACCGGACAAAGGCATAGGATGTTTTTGTGTATTTACTCTTGCCAAACGACAGGGCGCGTGTTAGTATAATCGCAAATCGGTGAAACACCGACGATGACAATTGAACAACTCAGCTTCAGGGCGGGGTGTAATTCCCCACCGGCGGTGAAGCGGCAATGATTGCCGACAAGCCCGCGAACCGCGAAAGCGGCTGAAACGGTCAGAATCCGTTGCCGACGGTAATCTAGCGAAGAGATTTCGCAGTGAGTCCGGATGAAAGAAGCAAATGCCAATACAGGTTTTGGCTTTGTTACCCTGCGAGTTGATCCGCGGGGTTTTTTCTTTGGATGATTCTCCCGCGGTACAAACGACTGCATCGCAAAAAAGGGAGGAAAACAAAATGAAACAGAGAACAACCATCGACCGCATGGTGAAGCTCGGCATGCTGACCGCGCTTTCCATCATCCTCGTCTACGCCATCCATTTTCCGATCTTTCCATCGGCGACATTCTTGGAATATGACATGGCGGACGTACCGATCCTGATCGGAACATTCCTCTATGGCCCGTGGTGGGGGCTTGCTTTAACCGCGGTGGTCAGCGTGCTGCAGTGGCTGCTTGTTTCCCCGCAGAGCCTCTGGGTGGGAGCGGTCATGCACTTTCTCGCGACGGGTTCCTACGTACTTGTGGCAGGGCTGATTTATCAGCGCAGCAAAACGCCAACGGCAGCGCTGATTGGCATGGCGCTGGGCGCCGTGACGCAGACGCTGATGATGATCCCGATGAACCTGATCTTTACGGTGCACTTTTTCGGCGTCCCGCGCGAAGCGGTGGTGGCGTTGCTGCCGACGGCGATCATTCCCTTCAATGCCATCAAGACGGTCGCAAACTCCATCCTGACGTTCCTGTTGTACAAGCGCGTTGCGAAGCTGTTTGAAAATGCCATCGTCAAGCCGAAGATGCTGTCAAACGAATAAATTTCCAAAAAAATACCGTTCGGACAATGCCCTTTATCATTCACTCATAGAATTTCGCGGAAACCACTTGACGAGACAACTTTGTTGCGTTAGGATAGATAACAGTAATTGTTACTATGTAGTATGCATCATGTTGTTATTGAATAGTTGAATTTCCACTATGCAAAACGCCTTCAGGCGTAATCTCCGAACAGAATCAAACAGTCCATGTTTCATGACGAGAGGAATGACAACCATGCGGTATTCTCACCAGCGCGAACGAATTTTCCGCGCCGTGTCGGAACGATGCGATCACCCGACAGCCAATATGGTCTACGAGCAGCTCAAGTTGGAAATGCCACGCTTGAGCCTCGGCACCGTCTATCGCAATCTCAATCAGCTTGCGGACGCAGGACGGCTCAAGAAGATTCCGCTTGCGGACGGCAGCTGCCGTTTTGACCGGACGAAGGAATCCCATTCGCACATCGTCTGCGATGAATGCGGCGCGGTATCAGACGTATACCTACCATCGTTTGAATCGTTTGAAATGGCGATTGAGAGTGAAACCGGCTATGAACTGCGCACGTATGACGTTGTGCTCCGCGGTGTCTGCAAGGACTGCCGCGTTAGCGCATAACCAGCAGGCGGACTAAGAATTTTCATTGCATAGAAGTGAAACACGGTCGTACCGTGTACATGGGTTTCAATGCGGGTAGCACACGATGCATACAGAAGAGTGAATGACAGGAGGGTAATACGATGGAGCTCAAAGGAAGCAAGACGGAACAGAATCTACAGACGGCGTTTGCGGGCGAATCGCAGGCGAGAAACAAGTACACTTACTTTTCATCTGTCGCGAAAAAAGCGGGATATGAACAGATTTCTGCAATCTTTGCCGAGACGGCGGAGAACGAGAAGGAGCATGCGAAGCTTTGGTTCAAGGCGCTGCATGGCGGCGAAGTCCCCTGCCTCGAGGAAGCGCTGAAGATGGCTGCCGAAGGCGAGCACTATGAGTGGACCGAGATGTACAAAGGCTTCTCAGAAACCGCGAAGGCCGAAGGCTTCGACAAGCTCGCGTATCAGTTCGCGGCGGTTGCCGAAATCGAGAAGAGCCACGAAGAGCGCTACAACAAGCTCGCCGCGAACCTCAAGGACAACAAAGTCTTTGAAAAAGACGGCAAGGTCGTCTGGCAGTGCCGCAACTGCGGCTACCTCTACGAGGGTGCCAAAGCGCCGGAAGTCTGCCCTGTCTGCATGCACGTAAAGGCTTTCTTCGAACAGCGCATGGTCAACTATTAAACCAGTTTCACCAGAATTGACCATGCGGGAGAACAACGGAAATCTTCCGCGCGGTCAATAACGCAAGCAAATTGCTGATTGATACGAAGCGACGGATCGCACACGATTGCGAACCGTCGTTTTGTTTCCTAAAATCTCTTTTATGAGATCAGAAACAACAATTTTTGTAGAAACTTTCTCAAAATTCGGGTATATTAGTCGTTGTTAGCACTCTCGATCGTTTGATGCTAAAAGTTCACAGTGTTGTGGTCATGGTGTTACATTATGCCCGTTCGCATGTTTGCATTGCGAATTCTTTGCCGCTATACTGATACTACGATCTATGAACATGGGAAAGTTATAAAATTTACCGCAATCGTGAGCGACGTTCTCCCGAATGACGGATATTTTTCAGAGCCCCGTTTATGGAAACGGACCAATCGGAACAGACAGGACAGTCATGGGGAATGGAACACAACGCCCCAATGGAGGTGACAACAGGATGGAACTGCATGGAATCGTAACGCTGCCCGTGATCCCGCTTCGCGGCATCGCGGTGCTGCCAAACGAAGTGATGCATTGCGATATTGGACGGAAAAAGACCCTCTCCGCGATGGAGTCGGCGCTTTCGGACGAAGGGTATGCTTTCTTTGTTTCGCAGAAAAACGCAAAAGTCGTCGATGTGACGCCGGAGGATCTCTTCTCCGTCGGTACTATCTGCCGCATCCGGCAGGTATTCCGCATCCAGAACGATACGGTACACCTATTAGTAACCGGCGTAGCGCGCGCGAAGATCGCCAACGTGATCTCCGAAAATCCGCACTACACCGCGCTGGTTGAGGTGATTTCGGACGTCGAGCCGGACGAGTTTACGGCGGAAGCATTGCGCCGCAGGTTGAGCGAAGGGTTCACCGACCATGCGGGCCAACGCGACCGGCTCACGCAGGATCAAAAGGATGCGGTGCTCGCGCTGCCGACGCTCTCCGAACTCACGGACGCGATTGCGCAGCATGTGGTCAGCAAGCTTGAGGACAAGCAGAAGATCATCGAGCAGACCGATCTCGTCGCCCGTGCGGCAAGCCTTCTCGGCATCATCGAAAACGAACTAATGGTCATGCAGGTCGACCGTCGCATCGCGGGAAAGATCAAAGCCGCCGTCGAGCGCAACCAGAAGGAGTTTGTCCTTCGCGAGCAGCTCAAGGCCGTTCAGGAAGAACTTGGCGAGGACGACGACGACCTGCTGGACACGTACCGCGAGCGCGCGGAGAAGAAAAATCTCCCGCCGGAAGTACGGAAAGCGCTCAAAAAGCAAATCGACCGTTACGCGACGCTGCCCGGCGGCTCGCACGAAGCGCCGATGGCGCAGGCGTATATAGAGCTGATTCTCGACCTTCCCTGGACGGAGGAAACGGTGGATAACCTCGATCTTGCGCACGCTAGGATCGTACTCGACCGCGACCACTTCGGCATGGAGAAAGTCAAGACCCGCATCATCGAAACCCTCGCCGTACAGCGGCTGACCAATAACCCGCAGGGTCAGATTCTCTGCCTCGTGGGCCCTCCTGGTGTCGGCAAAACGTCCATTGTGCGCGGCATCGCGGAGGCGATGGGACGCAAATTTGTCCGCATGAGCCTCGGCGGCGTGCATGACGAGGCAGAGATTCGCGGACACCGGCGCACTTATATCGGCGCGCAGCCGGGCCGCGTGATTGAAGCGATGCGCAAGGCTGGCTCGATCAATCCCGTGCTGCTGTTCGATGAAATCGATAAACTCGGCAAGGATATGCGCGGCGATCCTTCCAGCGCGATGCTGGAAGTGCTTGACGGCGCGCAGAACTTCGCGTTTGCGGATCATTTCCTCGAGTTGCCGTATGACCTCAGCCGAGCCATGATGATCACCACCGCGAACGACGCGAGCTCTATACCGCGCCCGCTGCTCGATCGTATGGAGATTATCGAAGTGCCGAGCTATCTTTTCGACGAGAAGGTCGAGATTGCCCGCTGTCACTTGCTTCCCAAGCAGATGGAGAAACACGGACTCAAAAAGACAAACCTGCGGATTTCTGACGCTGCGTTGGGTATCCTCATCGGCGGGTACACCCGCGAGGCGGGCGTGCGCGAACTCGAACGTGTGATTGCAAGTGTGTGCCGCAAGGCCGCCTGCGATCTTGCCGAAGGAAAAACGCGCATCACCCTCACCGAAAGCCGCATCACCGAATGGCTCGGTCCGCAAAAATTCAAAAAGATCGAACCGCTGCGTCCCGACACGGTCGGCGTAGTCACGGGCCTTGCCTGGACGAGTGTCGGCGGTGAAACATTGGAGGTCGAGAGCGCGGCAGTGCCCGGCAAAGGCGTTCTGCAGCTGACGGGTCAGCTCGGCGACGTGATGCAGGAGTCCGCGAAAGCCGCGATGACCTATGTTCGTGCGAATAGCGCGCGCTTTGGCATCGATCCCGCCTTTTTAGAGACGCTGGATGTCCACATCCATGTGCCTGAAGGCGCTGTACCCAAGGACGGGCCTTCCGCTGGCGTCGCGATGGCGACGGCGCTGGTTTCCGCACTCACCGGCATTCCGGTCAGGAGCTCGGTCGCGATGACGGGCGAAGTCACTCTGCGCGGGCGCGTGCTGCCCATCGGCGGACTGCGCGAAAAACTGCTGGCTGCAGTGCGTGCGGGCGTTGACCGCGTTGTGCTGCCCAAGTCAAACCGAGAAGACCTTTTCGATGTGCCGGCGGAGATCAAAGGCGCGCTGAAGATCGAGTTCGCGGAGACGGTGGATGACGTCCTGCACGTTGCGCTCACCATGCATCCGCACGGAACGGAGCCCCGGCTGAATCTACCGGGACTGGATATGACGCATGAAACAATTCGCCATTAATCAGGCCTCATTTGTCACAAGCGTTGGGCAGGGTCAACAATACCCTGCCCCGCTTGCGTGCGAGATTGCGGTGGTCGGGCGCAGCAACGTTGGCAAAAGCAGCCTCATCAACTGCCTGACCAACAATCAAAAGCTCGCCAAGACCTCGCAAACTCCGGGCAAGACGCGATTGGTCAACTATTTTCTGATGAACAACGCGTTTTATCTCGTCGATCTACCGGGCTACGGCTTTGCAAAGCGCAGCAAGAGCGAGCAGACGGAGTGGGGCGATCTGGTCGGCAGCTATGTCAGCAGCGGCAGACCGAAACACCTGTTTCTGCTCATCGATATCCGCCATGAGCCCTCTGCCGAAGATCGCGAAATGTTTCAGTGGACGCTGCACGCAGGCGTGCCGTTCACCATCGTCGCGACCAAGGCGGACAAGATCAGCAAGTCCCAGCGCGTGATCGCGGCCAACAAGGCGGCGAAGCTATTAGGCGCTCCCGCGTTCGCGATTCCGTTTTCGGCGGAAGAGAAGATCGGCAAGGATGCGCTGATCGAGCGCATCGGCCAAATCTTCGTGGATGCGGAGGCGCAGGCGCAGCGCGCACAAGAGCAGGAACTGCTCTTTGCAAGCGCGGAACTGGCGTTTGCCAAAGCCGAATCGAATGAAAACGTGGAAACGGTCGAATAAAGGCGTATGAACGCAGGAAATGATTCAAAAAAACGCCCGATAGACGGGCGATTTTGTTGAATATCAACTTTTCCTTGACATGCATAAAAAACTTTAGCATAATACCAAACGTAACGTTTGGAATCAAAGGCAGGGCGAAAAGCTATGGCATTGCATAAGTGCCCGAAGTGTGAATTGAATTACATTCGCGAAGGTGAAGATTTTTGCGAAGTTTGCAAGCGCGAGATGAAGCGTGCGCAGGCGCATATACGGCAAGTGGAGCAGGAAAGCGAAGATGACGAAGTCATCCTGTGCTCCGAATGCGGCGAAGCGCCGGTGGTGCGCGGCGGTGAGCTTTGCATCTCCTGCCTCAAGGAGAAAAAGCGTCAGGTTGAACTGGAGAACGCCTCCAACGTCGCGGCGGTTGAATTTGACGACGACGAACTTCTGGAAGACGACGTGGATCTCGACGACGAGGAATAATTCAAAGTAAGCGCGGAGACGCGCGCAAGAGAGGAGCGGTTGGATGCACATATACGCCATTGCGGACTTGCATCTCTCGCTCACCTCGGAAAAACCCATGGACGTGTTTGGCGAAGCCTGGCGCGATCATGCGGAAAAGTTAGAGCGGAATTGGCGTGAGCGCGTGCAAGCGGACGATCTAGTGCTGATTCCCGGCGATATCAGTTGGGCAATGCAGCTTTGTACCGCGTTGCCCGATCTTTCGTTTATCGGCGATTTGCCGGGCAAGAAGATTCTCTTAAAGGGTAATCACGACTATTGGTGGAGCGCCATCGGCAGGGTGCGTTCCCAACTGCCCGCGGGCATGCGCGCGATTCAGAACGATTCCATCGTGGAAAGCGGCATCGGCATTTGCGGCACGCGCGGCTGGCTCTGCCCGGGCAGCAACAACTTTACATCGGACGATCAGAAGATCTACCTGCGCGAACTTGACCGGCTGACGCTCTCGCTCAACTCGCTGCCGGAGGTAGCAACCAAGATTGCGATGCTGCATTTTCCGCCGTTTGCGGACAAGGACAAGGGCAGCGGGTTCACCGACCGGCTGGAAGCCGCGGGCGTACAGATCGCAATCTACGGGCATCTGCACGGGGACGCGCACAAAAACGCTTTTGAAGGCGAGCGAAACGGAATCGTCTACCATTGCGTCGCGGCGGACAAACTGGATTTTGCGCCGAAACGGATTTATTGAAACAAACAGAAAAACAAACGCCCATCTGAACAGATGAGCGTTTTATTATTTTAATGCGTTAATCGTCGTATAGCACATACCCGTAATACGGACAGCCCTACTATATTTTCAAAAAAATATAGTAAAAAACTAATCGTCATACAATCCGTATCCGCAATACGGGCAGCGATCTCTCGCGGCGGAATACCGCCTGCCGCACTCGGGGCACTCGATGGAGTTCTTCTCCGTGAGTCGTTTGGGATCGGGTACGCGCGCGAGGCGAACGGTGGGTTTCACGATGCGGCCCGTACGGCGGGAAGCCACGAACGGATAGCCGCAATGCGGGCAGACCTCGGTTCCCTCCAGCACCTCGTTGTCGCAGCGCGGGCAGAAGATCGTCTCCGGCTCCTCCTCGTCCTCAAACAACAGCTCAACAGCGGGTTTGGGCGGTTCCTTGGGCAAACGTACGTCGTCCGGATGATAGCCGCAGTAGGGACAGGTGGAAAGCCCGCCGGGAATCTTCTTGCCGCACTTTTCGCACTTCGGCTCCAGCTTGGGTTCCGGCGGCGTATAGGCGGCTTGCGCGGCTGCGGCGTCTGCCTCATCCAAAATCTTCTTTCTCTCCGTCTCGATCTCGGCGAGTTCGACCGGGTCACCCGGATAATAACCGCAGCGCGGGCAGGTGCTTAAAAACGGTGGCTTCTTACGCTTGCAACGCGGGCAGATATCCTTTGGCAACTCCTGCCGCACAGGCGCGATGGTCGCGGTCTGCTCCTCAAACGCGTCGACTTCCGGCAGAACCGGCGCTTCCTCGACGGCGAGTTCCGGCGCGGGCGTAAAATCGTTCTCTTCGTCAAACTCGTCGTCGTCAAAGAGGTCCGGCGTTTCGATGTCATAGCCGCAGCGCGGGCAGATGCGCGTGTCCTCCGGCAGCTTTTTGCCGCAGTCCGGGCAGCTGATGCGCCCTTTGCGATCCATTTTCTTCTTGGACAGCGTTTTCGGCGCGTTCTTCTGTGCAAAGGTCTGCGCGAATGCCTGAAGGGGATTGAGCGCAGGCTCGGTCACAGTTTTCGGTTCGACTTTCGGCATGGACGCAACCAGCTCCGGCAGCTCCGCTCGGAGACGAATGGCCTTGAGTAGCCCCGCGATGCCGAAGAGTATGATGCCCGCGCGGAACATCAGCTCGCGCAGCAGCTGGAACGCGGTATAGCTCTTTCTAAGCACGAGCGCCACGATCAGCGCGGCGAGCGCAGAGAGCGCGGTTGCGCCGATAGATGTAAAGAAGAGGATGTTATCTTGAGGGATGTCCTGGTTGCGGTCGGAAAGCTGATAGAGCACGCTCGGTACGACCAGCGCACCGATAAGCGTCAGGAAATCCAGCAGGTATACGAACTCGAAGAAGAGGATCATCTCGACCAGATAGCTGATCGCGCTGATGACGCCCCAGACGGCGAAGAGCGCATTTAACAGCAGAAAATAGTTGCCCTGCCGCATGCGGAGCTTTTTCTGCCTGCTTTGCATCTGGAGATAAAACGCAAAGCCGATGATGCCGATGATGATCAGAAGCCAGAGGATGCCAAGGAACGTGAAGTTCTCCGGCGGCGCCTGATCGAGCTTTTTGCGCGCGGCGGCGTCGGAAAACAGCTGAAACAGCGTGAAGACCCGCGCAACCACAAATAAAAGAGTACCGTAAAAAACCGCCCCGCTGTTGAGATAGCTGGCGGAGTGATAGCGCTTCTTCGTTTGCGTGCGCCTTTCCATAGGGGTATGATAGCACAGCCCGGCTTGCCATGCAACACGGCGACGGGTATAATCAGATGAAGGGGTTTAGAACAATTTCGTTTGGATTTTCTTGTCACGACAAACAACAACCGTTTGATTGACCGATGCAGGACCTGCTTTCGTAAAGAAAAGGAGTGCGCACCATGAAACTCAGGACGATATTGCTGTTGGCGGGCGGACTCGTACTTGCGACCGCGCTTGTGATTGCTGCGCTGCTGATTCCCGTAAAAAAAAGCGGCGGGCCCGCGGCGGAAACCTTGCAGACAGAAACGACGACGCAGGAGGAGACCGCGCAAATAGAATCCACCACGCAGGAGGAACCCGTTATGGAGCCGACAATCACGGCGACGCCGGAAGCGGCACAGCAGCCGACGGAACAGACTGTTTCTACGGTAACCTTTCCCACGACGGATAATTTGAATATAACTGCCGATCTCTATTGGACGGGAGACGCAAGCAAGCCGTTTATCATCCTCTTCCATCAGGCGGACTACAGCCGCGGGGAATATCTGGAGATCGCGCCGAAGCTCAACGCGCTGGGTTATAACTGCCTCGCGGTGGATCAGCGTTCCGGCAGATCGGCCAACAACGTCAAGAACGAAACATATCAGTTGGCGAAGGATGCAGGGTTGCCGACCGGCTATACGGACGCATATCCCGATCTGGAAGCTGCGCTTTCTTATGTGGTCTCCACCTACGCGCCGGAGAAGCTCATTGTCTGGGGCAGCTCGTATTCCGCATCCCTCGTGCTGATCCTGGCTTCCGAGTATTCCGACGAGATTGCAGCTGCGCTCTCCTTCTCGCCGGGCGAATACTTCAAGCTCAATGGAAAAACGGTCGCGGATTATGCTGCGAATATACCCAGCCGGTGTTCATCACCTCTGCTAGGTCGGAGGAGCGCGATTGGCGCGGGATTGCGGATCAGATCACGTCGGCGGGCTGCATCTTCTTCCTGCCGCAGGCGAGCGGGCGGCACGGTTCTTCCGCGCTGTATGACAACGCTTCGGGACACGAGGAATACTGGACAGCGGTGGAGGCGTTTCTTGCCTCGCTAAGCTAACGATCTCTAATGATAATAAATTCGATCACATCAAACGCGAAAGGAACGACTGAATGGACACGCGAACCGTCTATGAATCCTGGCTGAACGAGCCGACGCTGGACGAAACCACGCGCGCGGAGCTGCGCGCTATCTCCGCCGAATCAGCGGAGATCGAGGAGCGTTTTTACCGCGAGCTGGAGTTTGGCACCGCGGGTTTACGCGGCATTCTCGGCGCGGGCACCAACCGCATGAACGTCTACGTCGTGCGCCGTGCCACGCAGGGGCTCAGTAATTTCCTGCTCTCCTGCGAAGGCGCGAAAGAACGCGGGGTTTGCATTGCCTACGATTCGCGCCTCTTTTCGCCGGAGTTTGCAAGGAAACCGCTTGCGTGCTCGCGGCAAACGGCATCAGGACATATCTGTTCTCCTCGCTCCGTTCCGTGCCGCAGCTTTCTTTTGCGGTGCAGCACCTGAATTGCATGGCGGGTGTGGTCATCACGGCGAGCCACAACCCCAGCAAATACAACGGCTACAAGGTCTATTGGGCATACGGCGGACAGGCCGCGCCCGAGCAGGCCAGCGCCATCTTCGACGAGATTCAGCGCGTGCCGATGTTCTCGCCGCGTGTTGCAGACTATGACGCGGCAGTTGCTTCCGGCGCGATCACGTTGGTTGGCAAAAATGAAGATGAAGCGTACTATGCCGCGACCGCAAATCTGCTGCTCGATCCCGATCTCGTGCGCCGCCGCGGAGGCGATCTTCCGATCGTGTTTACGCCGTTGCACGGTTCAGGCGCGGTTCCCGTGCGGGAGCTGCTCTCTCGCGTCGGCTTGATCAACGTGATCACCGTGCCGGAGCAAAGCGCGCCTGACGGACGCTTTCCGACCGTCACCGCACCGAACCCGGAGGACCCGAACGCGTTCCGCCTCGCGATTGCGCTTGCGGAAGAAAAGGGAGCGCGCGTCTGCCTCGCAACCGACCCGGATGCGGACCGCCTCGGCGTCGCTGTCAAGACCAAGTCGGACGAATGGGTGACGCTCACCGGCAACCAGATCGGCTGCATTCTGCTGCAGCACATCCTCTCCTCCATGAGCCGGCAAAAACGACTGCCCGACAACGGCGTGGTCATCAAGAGCATCGTCTCCACGCGTCTTGCCGACGCGATTTGCGCGGCTTACGGCGTCACGCTCGAAAACGTGATGACGGGTTTCCGCTTCATCGGTGAGAAGGTGGACGAATATCAAACCAGCGGAGAGAAGACGTTCCTGTTTGGGTTTGAGGAGAGCTTCGGATTCCTAGCGGGAGGGCTTGCGCGGGATAAGGACGCGGTTTGCGCGGCGATGCTCGTAGCAGAGGCGTGCATCGCCTATGCCGAGCGCGGCATGACGCTCTCGGACGCAGTGGACGAAATCTACGCGACCTATGGCTTTTACAGCGAGAGCGTCAAGAGCTATACACTGGAGGGCAAGGAGGGCATGGAGAAGATCGCGGGCGCGATGGCATCCCTGCGGCAAAACCCGCCCAAGGCGTTCGCGGGAACTGATATCGTCACCGCGGAGGACTATCTTGCTCGCCGCTGTGTACACACGGACGGAACAGCCTGCGACATCGCGCTGCCGAAGTCGGATACGCTGCGTTGGCTGCTTTCCGACGAGAGCTGGATCGTCATCCGCCCCAGCGGCACCGAACCCAAGCTGAAGCTCTACATCGGCGCACGCGCCAAGACGAAGGACGCGCTC